>DATEOK010000034.1:0-12636 GCA_035274225.1 Dongiaceae bacterium | reverse complement strand
GTGGCCTTAGCGCAAAGCGGCCCTGACCTTGTCGAGCATGCCGGCGCGCTCGCGCCGTGCCGCCAGCGAAGTCTTGAGATCGACCTTCACGAATTTCGTCGGCGTGTGCGGTTGCAGCTGGCCGATCAGGTCCATGTCGGCAGAGATCACCGTGCCGACCATGAAATAGCCGCCGCCGGAGACCGCGTCGCGATGCAGCACGATCGGCTCGGTACCGCCTGGAATCTGGATCGAGCCATAGGGATAGCAGGCATCGACGATGTTGGAGGGATCGGAGCCGGCGCCGAACGGCGGCGTGCGCGGGACGAACTCCAGCGGCTTGCCACCCTTAAAGCGGTAGCCGATGCGGTCGGCCTCGAGCGCCACCTTCCAGGTGTCCTCGAAGAACTGCTTGCCGGCACCATCGGTGATGCGGTGCCAGTAGAGGCCGGGCAGCATGCGCAACTCCGCGGTGTTGCTTGGGCCGCGGCGCAGCGCGGCAGGGACCGATGTCCCCTCCTTCACCGACTTGGAGACGGTGCCGACCGGCAGCTGGTCGCCGGCCTGCAGCTTGCGCCCCTCGTGGCCGCCGAGCGCGCCCAGGGCATAGGTCGAGCGGCTGCCTAGCACCACCGGCACCTCGACGCCGCCGGAGACCGCGATGTAGGCGCGCGCGCCCTTCTTGAGGAAATCGAAGCTCAGTACCTGTCCCGCCTTGACGCGGAAGCTGGTCCAGGTCTCGCGCACGTCGCCGTTGACCTTGGGCGGCAGCTCAGCGCCGGTGACGGCGACCGTGGCGTCGGCGGTGAACTCCAGTTCCGGTCCCATGAACACCGCTTCCAGCACGGCTGCGCCCTCGTCGTTGCCGACCAGCAGGTTGGCGGCGCGAAGAGCGAAGCGATCCATGCCGCCGCTGAGCGGGATGCCGAGGTGATAGTAGCCGGGCCGGCCGAGATCCTGGACCGTGGTCGCGAGGCCCGGTGCGTTGACTTTAATGGCCATTGAGGGCGCCCTCCAGCTTGCGGTTGGTGCCGTCGATATCCTTGTGGAACGCGTCGAGCGAGAAGGTGACGTTCTGCATGCGCGGCGCGAACTTGCCGGCGTCGACGTCGGCGACCGTCGCGTCGTACTGTGCGCGGTCGATCGGCTTCCACTTCACGATGTCGCCAGGGCGGAAGAACACCATGAAGTCGCGCAAGTATTTGATCTTCTGCTGCGGGTCGTAGATCGGCATCGGCGTGATGCCGAACATCTGGTAGCCACCGGCGCCGCGCACCGAGTAGATGCAGCCGAAGCAGCCGCCGTGGCCGACGGTGAGCTTGGGCGTGTCGGTGCGCGGGCGCAGGTATTTCGGCACCTCGATCTGCCGCTTGCGGTCGACCATCTGGTAGAGGAACGGCAGGCCGGCGACGAAGCCCACCATCGAGACGAACCAGGGCGAGCCGGAATGCGCTTTCACGAAACCGTCGATGCCGCCGAGGTTGTTGATGCGCGCGGCATATTCGATGTCGGTGCCCTTCGGGTCCTGGTGGCGCTCGCGGAAGCGCATCAGGGTCTCGTGGGTCCAGGGGTCGTTGTAATAGACCGGGATCTCGATGATGCGGGTCTTCAGCACCGAGTCCGCTTTCTCCGCGCCCTGTTCCAGCTTCTTGAGTTCGGCGAGCAGATCGTCCGGGCTGATCTGGTCGGGATCGAACTTGATCTGGAACGAGGCGTTGGCCGGGCAGATCTCGGTGACGCCCTTGATCTTGGAGTCGCGCACGGCGTTGGTCATGGAGAGGCTCTTGAAGAAGGCCTCCAGCGACATCTCCTCGCTTACCTCGACGAAGATGTGCTCGTCGCCGCCAAAGGAATATCGGTTGCTCATCTTGCCGCCACCTCTCTCGCCTGCTCCGGCCCGGCTTGCGCCAGGCGCGATCCGTTCTCTTCCAGCCAGCGCTCCAGCCAGCGCGTGTCGAAGCGCGCTGCTATCACCGCCGCATCCGCGGCCAGCGCCTGGTGCAACGGCTTGGTCGTGTGCACGCCGGTGATCTCCAGTTCTATGAGAGCGCGCTGCAGCCGCGCGATCGCGGCCTCTCGCGTCTCGTCCCACACGATCAGCTTGCCCAGCAGCGAATCGTAGAACGGCGGAATGGTGTAGCCGGCATAGAGCAAGGTATCGAACCGCACGCCGTTGCCGCCCGGCACGCGCAAGGCGCTGACCGTGCCCGGCGCGGGCATGAAGTTGCGCGACGGGTCCTCGGCGTTGATGCGGACCTCGATGGCGTGGCCCTGGCGGCGCACGTCAGCCTGCGCGATGCGCAGCGATTCGCCGCCGGCCACGCGGATCATCTCGCGCACCAGGTCGATGCCGGTGATGAACTCGGTGACCGGATGCTCGACCTGGATGCGGGTGTTCATCTCGATGAAATAGAAGTCGCGGGTCTGGTCGTCGTAGAGGTATTCGAGCGTGCCGGCGCCGCGGTAATGCACCGCCTCCGCCAGCGCGACGGCGGAGGTGCACAGCTTCTGCCGGATATCGTCGGGCAGCACCGGCGAGGGCGCCTCTTCCCACACTTTCTGGCGGCGGCGTTGCAGGGAGCATTCGCGCTCGAAGCAATGGATCACGCGCTTGCCGTCGCCGAGGATCTGCACCTCGATGTGGCGCGCGCGCTCGATCACTTTCTCCAGATAGAGCCCGCCGTCGCCGAACGCGGCCTGCGCCTCGGCGCTGGCCTGGGGCATCAGGCGCTCGAACTCCTCGAGGTTGGTGGCGATGCGGATGCCGCGGCCACCGCCGCCGGCCGCCGCCTTGATCATGATCGGGAAGCCGGTGGATTTGGCGATGGCCAACGCGGCCGCGGGATCGTCGATCCGACCGGCGCTGCCGGGAACGCAAGGCACGCCAGCGGCGAGTGCCGCCTTGCGCGCGGCGACCTTGTCGCCCATGAGGCGGATCGCTTCCGCGCTGGGGCCGACGAAGGTGAGGCCGGCATTGGTCACGGCTTCGGCAAAGCTGGCACTCTCCGCGAGGAAGCCATAGCCGGGATGCACGGCGTCGGCATTGCTGCGCTTGGCGGCGTCGAGGATGGCGGGGATGTTGAGATAGGACTTGGCGGCCTGGGGCCGGCCGATCAGCACCGCCTCGTCCGCCAGCTTCACCGCCAGCGAGTCCGCATCGGCAGCGCTGTAAACCTGAACGGTGTGGATGCCGAGCTCGCGCGCGGCGCGGATGATGCGGACCGCGATCTCGCCGCGATTGGCGATGAGCAGGCGCTTGATCAAGGGCTAGACCTCGACCTCGGCCAGGGGCTGGCCGGCCATCACCGCGTCCTCGTTGTCGACCAGGAACTTCACGATCTTGCCGGCGATGTCCGCCTTCACCTCGTTGAAGCTCTTCATCACCTCGACAAGGCCGATGATCTCGCCGGTCGCGACCTTGTCGCCGTCCGACTTGTAGACCGGCTTATCCGGCGCGGGCTTGCGGTAAAAGGTGCCGGGGAGCGGCGAGAGGATCTGCTTGGTCGCCATCGATGGGCCTCCAGTGCCTGATTGGTCCTTGCGAGTGTAGCGCCGTTACGCCGCGTCCAGATAGGGCTTCAGGGCCTCCTTCACCGCCGAGGCGATGGCGACGGCGTTGGGCGTGTCCGAATGAACGCAGACGGCGTCGTTGCCGACCGCGACGTCCTTGCCGCCGACCGACTTGGTCTTGCGCTCCTTGATGGCGCGGATGCAGCGGGCGGCGGCGTCGGCCGGGTCCTTGGCCTCGTGCTCGCGGGTGATGATGAGGTTGCCGTCGTCGGCATAGTCGAGGTCGGCATAGAACTCGGCGATCATCTTGAAGCCGCGCTCGGTGTAGACCTTCTCGTGCAGGGTGCCGGCCATGCCCATCAGCGGTACCTTGTAGACCGCGGCGGCGTCGCAGACCGCGTGCGCCACATGCTCCTGCCGTGCCGCCATGCCGTAGAGCGCGCCGTGCGGCTTGATGTGGTTGAGGGGCATGCCCTCGGCATCGAGGAACGCCTTCAGCGCGCCGACCTGGTAGAGGATGCAGTTGGCCAGCTCCTCGCGGCCCATCTTCATCTCGCGCCGGCCGAACCCCTGCAGGTCGGGCAGCGATGGATGCGCGCCGACCTTGACGCCGAACTTCTTGGCGCGCCGCACCGTCGTGCGCATGTGGTTGAAGTCCGAGCCATGGAAGCCGCACGCGACGTTGGCGACGGAGATGTACGGCATGATCGCCTCGTCGTCGCCCATGCGGTAGAGGCCGAAGCTTTCGCCCATGTCGCAATTGATGACAGTCATGGCAGTTCCTCCACTCGTATGGTCTAGTCCTTGGTGCGGACGCTGAGGCGGCGGCGGAACTCGTCCGCCACCGCGGCGAAGATCAGGATCAGGCCGGTGACGCCGATCTGCAGATAGGAGCTGACGCCGGAGACATTCATGCCGTTCTCCACCACGCCGAAGAACAAGGCGCCCAATACGACATAGGGCACCTTGCCCGTCCCTCCGCGCAGCGAGACGCCGGCGATGACGCAGGCTGCGATCGAGGCCAGCGGGAAGGAGGCGCCGATATTGGCTTCCCCCGTTTCCATGCGCGCGGTCAGCAAGAGGCCGGCGATGCTGGTGAGGCCGGCGCAGATCGCGTAGGCCAGGAACAGGGTGCGGCGCGTGTTGACGCCGCTGAGCGCCGCCGCCTTGATGTTGCCGCCTACGGCATAGAAGTGCCTGCCGAAGCGAGTCCAGGTCATCAGCACATAGACCGCGATGAACAGCACCAGCGCCATCCAGACCGGCGTGGTCAGGCCGAAAATCTTACCGCTGCCGAAGGTGTCGGAGAACTCGTAGGGAATCCCGCGCACGGGCATGCCGGCGGTGAGATAGAGCGCGGCGCAGAACCCGACCGAGGCCATGCCAAGAGTCATGATGAAGGGTGAGACGCTGAGCAGCGCGACCCCCAGTCCGTTGATGATGCCGACCGCGAGGCCGCAGCCGAAGCCGGCCAGGATGCCGCCGCCGATGGCGAGCCAGGGCGAGTCCGGGAAGCCGACGGCAATGCCGGACATCGCGAGCGCGCTGGTGACGGAGGTGACGGCCAAGGTCGAGCCGACGGAAAGATCGAAGCCCGCGGTCACCATCACCACCATCTGGCCCAGGGCGACGATGGTGAGATAGGAGCTTTGCCGCAGGACGTTGGCGATATTGGCGCCGCTCAGGAACCGGTCCGACATCAGCGCGAACAGGATGATCGCGATCGCGAGCAGGATCGGCAGCACGCCGACCGCGACGAAGATCTGCTGCAGCTTGCGCTCGTAGCCCTGCGCCTGGCGATCCATCACTCGCTCCGCCATCAGGCCGCCCTCTCGAAGAAATGCGACAATACCCGATCCTCCGTAATCTGGCCCTCCTGCAATTCGACCTGCACATGGCCGCGGAACATGACATAGGCGCGGTTGGTCAGATGCAGTATCTCCGGCAGGTCGGAGGAGATGACCAGGACCCCCGCCCCGCCCTCGCACAATTGTGCGATCAGCTGGTAGATCGAGACGCGGGTCGACACATCGACGCCGACCGTCGGCTCGTCGAACACGAACAGCTTGACCTCGCGGGTCAGCATCTTGCCGATCAGCACCTTCTGCTGGTTGCCGCCGGAGAAGGTGCCGACGTCGCGGTCGATGTCGAAGGGCTGCAGCTGCAGCTCGCGCGCCAGACTGGAGACGGCCTGCCGCTCCGCGCCGCGCCGCAGGAAAATACCGTTGGAGAAGTTGCCGAGATGCAGCGCCGGCAGCGAGACGTTCTCGACCGAGGAGCGGCTCAAGACCAAGCCTTCCTTGTGGCGGTCCGGGGGCAGGTAGCTGAAGCCGCGGTCCAGCATCTGGCGCGGGGTGGCACCGCTCACGTCCTGGCCGCAAAACGTGACCTTGCCCTTGGCGAGCGGCAGCAGGCCGAAGCAGGCGCGCGCCACCTCGGACTTGCCGCAGCCGACGAGGCCGGCAATGCCGACGATCTCGCCGGCGCGCACCTCGATGCTGACGTCGCGGACGGTGCCGTCGCGGGTGGTGATGCGCTCGGCACGCAGCAGGACCTCGCCGGGCTTGTAGTTCACTTTGGGGAAGATCTGCGAGATCGGGCGGCCGGACATCATCTGGATCAGCTTGGTCTCGTCGGCGTCGGCCGCCATCATCGTGCCGACCTTGCGCCCGTCGCGCAGCACCGTCACACGGTCGGCGATGCGGCGGATCTCGGCGATGCGGTGGGTGATGTAGACGATGCCGACGCCGCGCGCCTTCGCCTGGGCGATCAGCGCGAACAAGGATTCGGTCTCGCGCTCGGTCAGCGACGCCGTCGGCTCGTCGAGGATGAGCACGGAGAGATCGGAGCGGAACGCCTTGGCGATCTCCACCATCTGCTGCTCGGCGCGGGAGAGATACTGCACCTGCTTGTCCGCGCGCAGCGGGAAGCCCAGGCGCTCCAGCAGTTCCTGGGCTCTGCTGACCTCACCGCCGCGGTCGAGGATGCCGTGCTTCGTCGGTTCGGCGCCGAGGAACAGGTTCTCCGCGACGGTGAGCTGCGGCACCAGGGAGAATTCCTGGAACACGGCGGAGATGCCGCGGGCGCGCGCCTCGCGCACGCCGGCGAAAGTGACCAGTGCGCCGTTGGCGTAGAGCTGCCCGCGCGTCGGCTGGTTGGCGCCGGCAAGGATGGAGATGAGCGTCGACTTACCGGCGCCGTTCTCGCCGAACAGGACATGGACCTCGCCCGGCGCCAGCTCGAAATCCACGTCCATCAGCGCATCGACGCCGGGATAATGCTTGGTCACGCCTTCCGTCCGCAGCAAAGGGTGGCCGGCGCCGCCAGGGAAGGCGGCAGCGCCGGCCGGTGCTGTGGGAGGCACCTGACTATGCGTTTGGCCGTTGGTCACGGCGTACTCTTGCTTCTACTTCACGCTGAATTCCGGCTTGAAGCCATCCGGCGCCAGCGAGGAATTGCGGTCGAAGGTCTCGATGTTCGACTTGTCGATCACATAGAGCTCCGGACCGACATGCTTCTCGTATTCCTTGCCTTCCAGGATGCGGACGGCCTGGTCGACCGCGACGCGCGCCTGGATGACGGCGGAATCCGTCGGCGCCGCCAGGATGCGGCCGCGCTTGATGCCTTCGAACACGCCGGGCGTGAAGTAGTAGGAGAGGATCTTCACCTGATCCTCCAGCCCGCGGTCGCGGACCAGCTGCATCGCCGCCTCGGCCGTCACGGCCGTACCGACGATGTAGTTGATGTCCGGATGGGCAGTCAGCGCGTCCTCGAGCAGGGCGAGCTGCGCTTCCTTGCCGGTGTCGCCGTACTTCGTGTCGACGACCTCGATCGCCCCGTTTTTCACCGCCGCGGTGAAGCCGGTGTTGCCCGCTTCGACCCAGCCGGCGCCCGCCGGTCCCGGGAACCACGCGACCTTCGCCGGCTCGCCGCCCTTCGGGTGCAGCTTGACCAGGTAGTCGCCGGCCTTGCCGCCCATTTCGCCGAACGACACCAGCGACTTGGCCGACAGCTTGTCGGACGAGATGCCGTTGATGACGTCGATGACCGGGATCTTCTTGTCGGCGAGCTGGCCGACCAGGTTGTTGAGGCCATCGAAAGAGATCGCGCCGATGATCACCGCCTGCGCGCCGCCGGCGACGCAGTTCTCGATCTGGCTGATCTGCTTGTTGAGCTCGGTATAGCCGCCGGCCTCGAGCACCTGCATCTCGACGCCCATACGCTTGGCCTCGTCGATCGCGCCGTAGTCGACCGCCAGCCAGTAGTCGTCCTTCATGTGCGGAAAGGAGACGCAAATCTTCCATTTCTGCGACGCCTTCTCGAGCGGCGTGTATTCCATCATATGGCGCTTGCTCGCCATATCGAACGCCTTCTCCCACACCTCGATCTTGTACGGATACCAGTTGGCGGCGGCATAGGCGCCGACCGACAGCGTGACGAGCGCGGCGGCGGATGCCGCCAGCGTGAGCGACTTCTTCATGTGCAAACCTCCCTGCAGTTTGAATTCTTTCGCGGAAGACATGGGGACTCCCTTCCCATGCCGGCCCTGATCCATCGCGACGCAGCTCCCATGCGCCTCGATCTCGCGATTGCGGCAAATCCTGATTTCCGCCATGGTTTTGTAAAGAGCGATCTTCTGAGTTAGAATTTCGGAAATTCCGAAATTCGAGCGCTTCTAAGAATGAGCTTCAACATCCGCCAGATCCGCTATTTCGTCGCCGCGGCAGAAGCCGGCAAGATCGTCGCCGCCGCTTCGGCCGTCGGCATCTCGCCCTCGGCGATCACCGAGGCGATCCAGGACCTGGAGGAAAGCGTCGGCACGCGGCTGGTGACGCGCCACCGCGGCGGTATCAAGGTGACGTACGACGGCTACGTCTTTCTGCAGCATTGCAGGAATGTCCTCTCCGCCCTCAGCGCCGCGACCGTCGCCGTCGGCGCCAACCGCAAGCGGGTGGAGGGCGAGCTGACGATCGGCGTCACTATTACTGTCGCCGGCTATTTCCTCGCGGCGCCACTGGCACGGTTCCGTCGCTCGTTCCCCGATGTCGCGGTCTCGATCCGCGAACTCGACCGCAGCGTGATCGAGAAACAGCTGGTGGGGGGACAGCTCGGTCTCGGCATCCTGCTGGTCTCGAACCTGAAGCACGTCGAGGAGCTGGCCACCGAAACGCTGGCGAAATCTCGGCGACGGCTGTGGACCTCGACCAACCATCCGCTGCTGAACAAGAGCAAGGTGACGCTGCGCGACATCGCGAAGGAACCCTACATCCAGCTCACCATCGACGAGGCGGCGAAGACCACCCTCTCCTACTGGTCCAAGCACAAGCTGGCGCCGAACGTGGTGTTCCGCACGGATTCGGTGGAAGCAGTGCGCAGCCTGGTGGCGACCGGCGCCGGCGTCACCATCCTGTCGGACATGGTCTACCGCCCGTGGTCACTGGAGGGCGACAAGCTGGAATCGCGCGAGATCAGCCAGCAGGTCCCGACCATGGATGTCGGCCTCGCCTGGCCCAAGAGCGCCGAGCTGTCGGCGCCGGCGCGTGCCTTCATCGAGTTCTGCCGCATGGAGTTCCTGTCGGGGAACCCGCGGTCGATGACCTTGTAGGACCTTCACATATCCGCGAGCTTAACGAATTTGGCCGGCTGGGCCGGCCATCTCAGTTGTTTCGTCAGTCGGCAGTCATGCACGCCCCCTAGCCTGCTATCATTAAGCGCATGACCCGCTCCTTCAGAGGCGCGTGGGGACGTTCGACCGTGGGACCATTCTTCAAGGAGTTTCCGATGGCACATGTATCGTTGCTTCTTGCCCGGGCCAGCCTTGTTGCCTTGGCCGTTTCCATCGCCGGCGGCGCCGGCCCTGCATTCGCCAACTCGAGCGGCGGGAGTGGCAGCGGCGGGAGCGGTGGTAGCGCCCCAGCCTGCAAGCCGGGCTATGTCTACGATGCGAACAAGCAGACTTGCGTGAAGTCGAGCTCCATGAACGACGAACAGCTCTACCAGCAAGGCCGGGATCTCGCTCTCGCCGGACGCTACGATGAGGCGCTGGGCGTGCTCGCTGCCGTGCGGAACCAGTCCGACGCCAGGGTCCTCACGATGATCGGCTACTCCAAGCGCAAGCTCGGCAACTTCGACGAAGGCGTGGCCTACTACAATCGGGCCCTGGCCATCGATCCGAGCAACGCCGACACCCGCGAATATCTCGGCGAGGCCTATGTCGAGACCGGCCGGATGGACCTTGCCAAGGCCGAGCTCGCCAATGTCGAGGCGCTCTGCGGCACCGAGTGCGAGCAGTACCAAGACCTCGCCGCCGCGATCGACGGAAAGCCGGACGAGTAAGCCCGGCATCTACCGAGGCAGTCGGCTGGATTGCAGCGTGTTATACTGCCATGAGTGTTTCGACCCTTGCTCATCGGGGGTGGCCCATGGGTGCAGCTGGCTCGGCTGCTTCATCGACCTTCATGGCGAACGACGGCAGCGGTTACGAGTATCAAATGGGGCGCTGGAGCCGCAGGCTGGCGCCGTTGCTCATCGACTTCGCCGGCATCGGCGCGGGTAACGTGCTCGATGTCGGCTGCGGCACCGGGAGCCTGGCGTTCACGCTGTCGCAGAACCCCAACCTGCGCAGCATCCGTGCGATCGACTTTTCGCCGGTCTATATCGAACATGCCAAGCGCCTCAACAAGGATCCTCGCGTTCAATTCCAAGTCGCCGACGCTTGCGCGCTGCCGTTCGAGGATGCCGCCTTCGATCACTGTGCTTCGCTGCTGGTGCTGGCCTTCATTCCTCAAGCGGACCTTGCCGTGCGGGAGATGCGGCGTGTCACCCGGCCGGGCGGCATTGTTGCCGCCTCCATGTGGGATACCCGAGGCGGAATGATCATGGCACGGATGTTCTGGGATACCGCCGCGATGCTTGATCAACGAGCGGTCGAGCGCCGGGCGAAGGGCTTCACGCGACCCATGACGCGACCGGGCGATCTCCCACGCGCCTGGCAGGACGCCGGCTTGCACGACGTCGTGGACGGCACGATCACCATTCGCATGGAGTTCGCCAATTTCGACGATTTCTGGATGCCGATGGAAGGCAAGGACGGCAGTTTCGCTGAATATGTCAGCGCGCTATCGATCGAGGGCAGAGGCAAGCTGCGGGATGCATTGAGACTGGCCTATCTCGACGGCGACAGCGACGGCCCGCGCTCCTATACCGCCACGGCGTGGACTGTTAAGGGTCGCGTGCCTGAACTGTAGGCAGGCGCGGGTGCGCCTTCATTGAGTTCTGCCGGATGGAGTTCCTGTCGGGGAACCCGAGGTCGATGACCCTGTAGCCGGAGACGGATCGGGCGGTAAAGCGGGATCGGTGATCGCGACCGTCGGTGTGCGCTCAGGCCGTGCGCTCGGCGCGGCGGCGATGTCCTCCACGGACTGCGCGATCAGGCGGCGCACCTTCGGCCGCTCTTCGCCGCGGTGAAAGGTGCGCGCGTAGTCCCACACCGCACGGTCGGAGACCGTGCCACGATGGCGCTGGCGCAGATACTCGGTCCAGGTCGGATACTGGAAGCGCTCGATCCACAGTTCCGGATTAGTCACGTCCACCATCAGCGACCAGCGGCGCGCGCCGTTGCGCTGGCGCACCTGCGCGAGCTTGCGCATCGCCGCGGCGAACTGCGGCCCATCCTCCTTGGCGACGCGATATTCGATGGTGAGGACGACGTGACCCTCGCGATAGGGAATTGCCTCGTCGAGGGTCGGCTGCGCGGAGTCCGGCAGGCGCGGATCCAGATTCTCGCCGGCAATGCTCGGCATCGGCCAGATCCGCGCCAGCAACGTGGAGGCCGCCAGCACACCGCCCGCCAGCGCCAAGCTGAACACCAGGCCGAAATGATGCGCGACCAAGCCCCACAGCCAACTGCCCAGTGCCATGCCGCCGAAGGTCATCATCTGATAGATCGCGACCGAGCGGCCCACCACCCAGCGCGGCACCGACAACTGCACCGAGATGTTGAAGGTGGAGAGCGCCAGCACCCAGCCGCCGCCGCACATCACCATGCCGATCATGCTGATGGGTAGCCTGGTGCTGAAGGCCGCAATGACGGTGCCAGTGGCGAAGACCAAGGTGGCGATGGTGACGATCTGGCCAGTCGTGAAGGCGGTGCGCAGGCGCGTGCTGGACAAGGCGCTCAGCACCGCGCCGACGCCGAAGGCCCCGAGCAGCAGGCCGTAGATGGACGGGCCGCCCTGGATCAGGTCGCGCGCCACCAGGGGCATCAAGGCCCAGATCGAGCTGGCAGCCATTCCGAACACCACGGCGCGGATGAGGACGCTCTGGATCGACGGCGACAGCGCGACGTAGCGCAAGCCGGCCATCATGGCGGACGGGATGCTCTCGGGCGGGAACGGGCGCTGTTCCGCCGGGCGCTTCCAGGAGAACAGCACGATGAGGAGGCCGACATAGCTGACGCTGTTCACCAGGAACGCCGCCTGCGAGCCAAAGGCGGCGACGATCAGGCCGCCAATCGCCGGGCCGACCGTGCGCGCGATGTTGAAACCGAGGCTGTTGAGCGCGACCGCGGACGGCAGCTCGGCGCGCGGCACCACCTCGCCCACCGAGGATTGCCAGGCCGGGCCATAGATCGCGTTGCCGCAGCCGACCAGGAAGGTGAAGCTCAGCAGCAGCCACGGCGTCATGACACCGGAGTAGGTGAAGACGGTCAGCAGGACCGACACCACCAGCGCCACGATCTGCGCCGACAGCATGAGCGCGCGCCGGTCGAGCACATCCGACGCGGCGCCGGCGGCGAGGCAGAACAGCATGTAGGGCAGCACGGTCGAGGCCTGCACCAGCGCAACGATGTCGGCGCTCGGCGACAGCGAGGTCATGAGCCAGGAGGCGCCAACCGATTGGATCAAGCCGCCGAAGTTGGAGCACAAGCTGGCCAGCCAGAGCGCCAGGAAGATGCGGTACTTGAACGGCGTCAGGGGCGACGTCCGCACGGTGTCCGGGCGGCGTGGTGGGGCGTCATTCATGGTTACTGCGAATGTGGCGCGTCAAAATGAACATGAGCATGGACGAATTGTCGCGTTCGAGGTGAGTCACCGCAATAGTAAACCCCTTCCCCCCTTGTGGGGGAAGGTTGGGATGGGGGGTGCC
>DATEOK010000033.1:0-24840 GCA_035274225.1 Dongiaceae bacterium | reverse complement strand
CTCGCGGGTCTGCGGCATCGGGCCGTCGGCGGCCGAGACCACCAGGATCGCGCCGTCCATCTGCGCCGCGCCGGTGATCATGTTCTTCACGTAGTCGGCATGGCCAGGGCAGTCGACATGCGCGTAGTGCCGCGCCTTGGTCTCATACTCAACGTGCGCCGTCGAGATCGTGATGCCGCGCGCGCGCTCTTCCGGCGCCTTGTCGATCTGGTCATACGCCGTGTACGTGGCCCCGCCAGTCTCCGCCAGGATCTTCGTGATCGCCGCCGTCAACGACGTCTTGCCGTGATCGACGTGACCAATCGTGCCTACGTTGCAGTGCGGCTTCGTCCGCTCAAACTTCGCCTTCGCCATGTTTCTTCAGTCCTGTGACCAGATCGTTGCTTCTCTATCGATCCTCTGATCGAGCCGGAAATCCCGGGCGGATTTCGGCCAAACCATGCTCTCGTTCCTGTCTCTCCCACCTTTGACAGGCGGGTAATTCTGGAGCGGGTGACGGGAATCGAACCCGCGTAGCCAGCTTGGAAGGCTGGAGCTCTACCATTGAGCTACACCCGCCGATTCTCACCCACTCGCCACCGCGGTGCCGTCGATTGGTGGAGGGGGTAGGATTCGAACCTACGTAGGCCGAAGCCAGCAGGTTTACAGCCTGCCCCCTTTAGCCACTCGGGCACCCCTCCGGGCTCCCATCGACTCCGCCCGCAGCGGAAGTGCGCAATATGGGCATTTACCTTTCGGAGTCAATTTGAAAACACACGAAAAACTCCGTTCCCGCCGATTTCGTTTCCGGCGAGAAGGGAGTTGTGGCAATACCCAATTTCGAGCCGGAATATAGGGGCCACGATGAACAAGCGCAAGCCGCCGTCCCGCGGCCGTCAAAAGGGGCCAGGCCGGTCCCACGATTTCTCGCCAGATCAGAGACATAAGCCGCATCGACCCGAGCAAAAGCGAAGGCCGGAACGGGCTGGCGCGGCACCCGGCCGCGGCCCGCGCGACGAATCGTCCCGAGCTCATACGGATGATCGCGCGCGTGACCGTCCGGCAGATCGCCCCAGAGGGGATCGCACGCGGGAACGCGAACAACCCGGCGGACCCTACTGGCTGTATGGGCATCATGCCGTCGACGCCGCCCTCGCCAACCCGGAGCGCAAGATCCTGCGCCTGGCCCGGGTCGGTACCGACGATGTGCCGGAAGTCGAGGGGCATGAATGGGAGCAGGTGCCGGGCGACCTGCTGGAAAGCTGGCTGCCGCGCGGCGCTGTCCACCAGGGCTTGGCGGCCAAGGTCCATCCCCTGCCCGACCGCGGCATCGAGGACGTGATCGCCGCGGCCGAGGGGCAGGAGAACGCCCAGGTCATGATCCTCGACCAGGTGACCGACCCGCAGAATGTCGGCGCCATCCTCCGCTCCGCCGCCGCCTTCGGTGCCCTCGCCGTCATCCTGACCGAGCGCCATGCCGCCCCGGAGTCCGGCGCATTGGCCAAGGCCGCCTCCGGCGCGCTCGAGCATGTGCCGCTGATCCGGGTCGCCAACCTCGCCCGGGCGCTCGAGCTCTTGAAGAAGGGCGGCTTCTGGATCGCCGGCCTCGCCGCCGAGGGGAGCCAGACCCTGGCCGACGCCAAGCTGACCGGCAAGGTGGGGCTGGCGCTCGGCGCCGAGGGGCCGGGCCTGCGCCGCCTCACCCGCGAGCACTGCGACCTGCTGGTGCGCCTGCCGACCGGCGGGGCGATCGATCACCTCAATGTGTCGAACGCCGCCGCGGTGGCCCTATATGAATTGGTGCGTTCAAGAGGAGAGTGACGGATGCCTCACCTTGCCCCGAACTGGCTGCTTGCCGGCCTCGTCGCCGCCGCGGCGCTCGCCGCGCCCGCCCTTGCCCAGCAGGCAGAGACCGATGCGGCGTCGGCGGAGCGCTATTTCGACCGCCTCGACCAGAAGAAGCAGGGCTTCTTCACCCTCGCCGACATGCAGCGCGTCGAGGGCAAGGCCTTCAAGCGCATCGACCTCAACAAGGACGGCGAACTGACCTTGAGCGAGTTCACCGACGGCATCCCGTCCGACCGCCAGGACATCATCGACCGGTTCGCGCGCCGCTTCGAACTGGCCGACGCCGACGACAGCGGCGAAGTCCCGCTGCAGGAATACATGGACTTCTGCGCCCGCGTGGTCACCGCCGCCGACACCAACCAGGACGGCATGGTCACCAAGGAAGAGTTCGTCGCCGCCTCCGCCAGCGGGTCGGCGGAGTAATTTTGGCACGATCGCCGACTGGCGATTGCACGGTCGTCCTCTAGCGGAGTGCCCACCCTTCCGTCATGGTCGTGCTCGGCACGACCATCCACGAGTCTGCCTGCTTCAGCTCGCGTCTTGCCCTTGGAAACTCGTGGATGGTCGGATCAAGTCCGACCATGACGGTGTTTGAATGAGTCAGAGCGTCGCAGCAGCGCGATCTTCGTCCAAATCCACCTCCATCACCCTGCTCGTCCTCGCTGAGATCGCGGGCATGAGCCTATGGTTCGCGTCGGCCGCGATCCTGCCCGACATGGTGCGCGAATCCGGGATCGATGCGGTGCGGCAGGCAATGCTGTCGAGCGGCGTGCAGATGGGCTTCGTCGCCGGTGCAATGGCCGTCGCGGCGAGCGGGCTCGCCGACCGGTTCGATCCGCGGCGCGTGTTCGCGCTCTGCGGCGTGCTGGCGGCCTTGTGCAATGCCGCGCTGCTGATCGCGCCGATCGGCGGCACGATCGCCATCCTGCTGCGCTTTCTCACCGGACTGCTGCTGGCCGGCGTCTATCCGGTCGGCATGAAGATCGCGGTCGGCTGGGGCACCAAGGACCGCGGGCTATTGGTGGGCCTATTGGTTGGCGCGCTCACCGTCGGATCGGCGCTGCCGCATCTCGCCGCCTGGCTTGGCGGCGCCGACTGGCGCAGCGTCATCGTCGCAACGTCGGCGCTGGCGCTGCTCGGCGGATTGCTGGTGCTGCTGTGCGGCCTCGGACCGCATCACGCACGGGCGCCACGCTTCTCCACGCGCGCCATCGCGCTCGCCTGGACCAACAGGCGCATCCGCCTCACCTATCTCGGCTATTTCGGCCATATGTGGGAGCTCTACGCCATGTGGGCGTGGATCGGCGCGGCGGCGGCCGCCTCCTACGGCACGCTGCTGGGCGCGGACGAAGCAACGCACCTCGCCAAGCTCACCGCCTTTCTCGCCATCGCGCTCGGCGGCCTTACCTGCGCGCCGGCGGGCTGGGTCGCCGACCGCATCGGCAAGGCACAGGTGACCATCATCGCCATGGCGCTCAGCGGCTCGGCCGCGATCGCGACCGCGCTCAGCTTCGGCGGGCCGATCTGGCTGACCTTCGTGCTCATCATCCTCTGGGGCATCTTCGTGATCCCGGATTCGGCGCAGTTCTCCGCGCTGGTCGCCGATGCTTCGCCGCCCGACCTCGCCGGCAGCGCGATGACCCTGCAGACCGCGCTCGGCTTCGCACTCACCGCAGTGACGGTGCAGGTAACGCCGCTGCTGGCGAACGCCTTCGGCTGGCCCACGATCCTCGCCGGCCTCGCGCTCGGTCCTGTCGTCGGAATCGCCGCGATGCTGCGGTTGCTGAAGGGCTAGCGGTCGATCTCGTCGAGCAGCGCCGGCACCTCGTCGATGCGTTGCAGCTCGCGGAAGCGCGGCGACTCCCGCGGCGGCTCGGCATGCTCCGCCGTCCAGGTCAGCGCGTGCGGGATGAAGACGCCCCAACCGCCCGCTTCGATCACCGGCACTACGTCGGACTTCAACGAATTGCCGATCATCATGCCGCGCGCGGGGCCGTCACCGTGGCGCGCGAACAGCCGTTGATAGACCGCGGGCGTTTTGTCGCTGACAATCTCCACCGCCTGGAACAGATGCCCCAAGTCGGAGCGCGCCAGCTTCTGCTCCTGGTCCATCAGGTCGCCCTTGGTGATGAGGATGAGTCGATAGCGCTCCGCCACCTGGTGAAGGGTCTCGCGCACGCCCGGCAGGATCTCGATCGGATGCGCGGCGATGTCGCGCCCGAGCTCGATCAGCGTGCGCAGCACATCAGTCGGCACCTTGCCGTCGGTGACGTCGATCGCCGTCTCCATCATCGACAGTATGAAGCCCTTCCAGCCGAAGCCGTAGAAATGCAGGTTGCGCTTCTCGGTCTCGAGCAGCCGCTTGGACAGATCGTCGGCGTCCATGTAGTCCGCCAGCAACGCCGCGAACCGCTCTTCGGTCAGGCGGAATGCCCGCTCCGAATGCCAGAGCGTGTCGTCGGCGTCGAATGCGATGGTGGAAAGTCCGGCCATGGGCGCGGACTTTACCGCCGTCGGTTCAATTTTTGAAGGAAGCCCTCAGGTGCGATCGCGATAGCCAATGCCCTGCCGTTTGTACATGGGCACGTCGCGATTGGCGGCGGTGCGCTCGCGCCGCCCGGCGGACAGATCGTCCCAGTCTTCGCGCCATGACTGAACGGAAAAATCCCGGCTCTCGACTCGCTCATCGCGAATGGTCACGCCCGAAACACGCTGGATGCGTCGCCGGATATACTGCATTGCTGTGGTCCTGATCCTGTACACGAGCTGTGCGCCTGCATGCACCAAGCGCACGGGCCGTAAACAATGTTTAAGAGGAAAGGTTCCAGGAGCAGGAGGAATTAAGACGCACGCCCGAACGGAATCCTGACCGACTCGCGACGCCACAATTCGCGCGTACGATCGTCATCCTGCAGCATTTCGAAGGCGCTCTCGAAATCGCTGCTGGAGTCGGCATTGCCGTGCGGCACCATCAGCGGCACCGCGCGGGCGCCTGGACGCACCTTCCGCGCCGTCGTGCGCGTCATTTGCTTCAGTTGGTTCATTTCAGCCCTCTCGCCATTGCGGCCCGACTCAACCCTGTCGGCGCCGTCACAGTTCCATTTAGGGATGTTGCGCGCGGCCCGCTGTGAAGCGGGCCACAAGGGGTTGAAAGCCGTATTAGGCCAATCGGTTGCCGCCGCCCGGATGGGTTTCAGGGCTGTCCGGGCGGCGGCCCCCCATGCGCACTGCCCCTCTGCGCGTTCGGGCAATGCGCCGGAGAAAGACTGGTCTCTAGGCCGTCATCCGGCCTTTGAGCGGATGGCGGACGGCGCGGATCCACTCCAATGCCCGCACGAAGTTGGCGAGATCGGCGGCGAAGCGCCTCGGCTCCTCCCAGTGCAGGCTGTGGCCGGCGCCGGCATAGACCCTGAGCTCGGCGCCGTCGATTTCGCTCACCAGCTCCTGCTGCTGCTCGTAGGTCGAGAAGTTGTCGCGCTGTCGCGGACCGCGGCGCCAGCCACCATCAGCGCGATGATCGCAATCGCGCTCAACAAATATTCACGCATGCAAAATGCTCCACCATATGGCCGTATCGTCCGGCTCCCGGCAGGCGTGCTCGAATCGCCGCCGCCCGTCGGAGATCGATATAGGGCGGCCGCATCGGCGATGCTGTGAAGCGCACCACAGCACTGCACTACTGGTCCAGTGGGACAGGCCCTCACGGCCTCGTGACGCCGTGCAAATAAGTCGCAGTTGCATCGCGCTCCTGCCCCTTTTATCCTGGGGCGAACCCATATTCCGGAGTATCGCGATGTCGAAATTCACGCGCCGTTCGCTGCTGCTGTCCGCGGCCGGTCTTGCCGGCATGTCCGCCCTGCCGCTGCGCCGCGCCCGCGCGGAGGGCGAGGTGAACATCTATTCGGCGCGGCACTACCCCGCCGACGAGCAGCTGTTCGCGCGCTTCACCGAAGAGACCGGCATCGCGGTCAACCAGATCAAGGGCACCGGCTCTGAGCTGATGGAGCGCATCAAGCTGGAGGGCGAGCAGTCGCCCTGCGACCTGTTCGTGACGGTCGATGCCGGAAACCTGTGGCGGGCGCAGGACCAGGGCATCTACCAGGCGGTCTCCTCGCCGGAGCTCGAGAAGCACATCCCGGCCAACCTGCGCGAGCCGAGCGGCCTGTGGTTCTCCTTCGCCAAGCGCGCGCGTGTCTTCGTCTACGACACTGCCAAGGTGAAGGCGGAGGACCTCTCGACCTACGAGGACCTCGCCGGGGAGAAATGGCAGAAGCGCGTCCTCATCCGTTCCTCCAACAACATCTACAACCAGTCGCTGGTCGCCTCGTTGATTCACAATGATGGCGTCGAGAAAGCGCAGGCCTGGTGCAACGGCATCGTCGCCAACATGGCGCGCACCCCCAAGGGCGGCGACATCGACCAGATCAACGCGCTGGTTGCCGGCGAAGGCGACATCGCCGTCTCCAACACCTACTACTTCGCGCGCATGCTGTCGGGCGACGACGATGCGCTGAAGGCGAAGCTCGCCACCTGCAAGGTCTTCTTCCCCAACCAGGGCGACCGCGGCACGCATGTGAACGTGTCCGGCGCCGGCGTCGCGAAATACGCGCCCAACAAGGACAACGCGATCAAGTTCCTGGAATTCATGATCTCGCCGGAAGCGCAGGCGATCTTCGCCGGCGCCAACTTCGAGTATCCGGTGCGCGACGGAGCCGAGCAGGCCGCCGTCATCGCCTCCTGGGGCAGCTTCAAGGAAGACGAGATCAACGTGGTCGAGCTCGGCCGCAACAACGCCCAAGCCGTCATGCTGATGGACCGCGCCGGCTGGGCTTAGTAGCCGCCAAACACCGCATTATTCGTCATGGTCGCGCTTGGCACGAGGATGATTGAATGGTGTAGATGCGTCCGCCGATAGCTACGCCGCAGCCGCCGGCTTCGCCTCGCTGAACAGATACGCCACCGCGTCCTCCGGCAGGCCAATCTTGCTCTGCTCGATCGCCTCGCGGCTCTCCTCGGCGGCGCGTTTGACGTGCTTTTCCGTCACCTCGATGAAGGCGTCCTCCAGCCGCTCGGCGAACTCCTCGTTGAAGGCGCGCTTCAGCTTGCCGCGCTTGACCGCGGAGCCGACCAGCTGGCGCACGCTGGTCGACATCGGATAGAGCCCGAGATGCGCGCCGACCAGCGCATAGACGTCGTTGAGCAGCAGGCTCGCCATGTTCTGCGCCCTCTTGGCGGAGGAATTGAGGTGGACCTCCTCCTCAACCTCGAAACCGATCAGGCTCTTGACCGTGTTATGCACCAGGCGGTCGGCGGACAGCGCCTGGAAGTCCAGCAGCGTCACCCGAGAAGCGTCCCAATGCCGGAAGAACGCGATCGATCTTTGCTGCTCGACCAGGCGGTCGACCAGGATCGGGCGCACGATGTCGTAGTGGAACGAGGCGCTTCCTGATTTGATCAGCTCGCGGTACATCGAGATCGCGTAGCGCACGATGTCGCGCACCACGAACACGTAGCGGATATCTTCAAAGCTCTTGCGGGCCAGCTTGATCCACTGCTCGAACTGCGCCGGATACAGGTGGAGCGAGGTCGACAGCTCGGACGACAGCAGCACGCGCTCGCACCCCGCCGCCCGCGCCTCCTCCGCGATCTGCTCCAGGTAGCGCGCGGCCTGGTCGAACTTCCCTTCGGAGACCTTGGTCAGTAGGTCCGCATGCTGCAGCTTGCCGAAGTGGCTGCCGTCCGGATTGGCGGGATAGAGAATGCCGGCCGCCTTCAGCCCCGCCTCGCTGGCACGCAGCGCCGATTGCACGCTGGTGGTGCCGGTCTTGTAGTGACCGCCGTGAAAAACCAAGGAAACCATTAAGCCGCACGTCCCCGAAATTCGCGGCGCCCATACAGCCCAGATGGCCACCCCCCGTCAACCGGCGATTTGGCGCGCTGAACGTCCCTTCCCCCCATCCCAACCTTCCCCCGCAAGGGGGAAGGGGCTTGCTCACAGGGTGAGCGCCCTCAAACGAAAAACTTCAACCCATTGATCACCTTGTCCACGATCTTGCGCTCGCCGTGGATGCCGATGCCGACCAGGTCGAGCGCCTCGGTGGCCTGCTCCGCGACCGAAGCGCGGTTGTCGATGTCGTTGTTGGTCTTGAACAACGGCGCGGTATAGATCGCGATTCTGAGAGTGCGGCTGAGCGCCCGCTGGTGCACGCGGGTGAGGTCGGCGGCCTCGCCGCCGTAGACGAATACCGGTTCGCGCACCAGCGGCGTATAGAACCGGCCGCTGCCGTCGCGGTAGGGCTCGCCTACCATCTCCGGATAGGTGCCGGCGAGACCCCCGGTCAGGAAGGCGGCGACATTGGCGATCTGCCAGGGCAACAAATCGCGGCGCAGGACAAGGGCGGTCTTTGTCGGATAGATCATGTCTGCAATAATGGGAGCCTGGCTTCCACGGTCTTGAACGTTTGTGCATGGCCCAGCTGCAGGACTTCCTCAGGCAAGACGAACCCTGCCCCGGCTTCCGCCGGCTGGCGGCGCGCTTCCACGGCCATGCCTACGATCCGCACCGCCACGATTGCTACGCGGTTGGCGTGACCCTCGACGGCGTGCAGGAGTTCCAGTATCGCGGCGCGGTGCGCGCCAGCAGCACCGGCCAGACCATGGTGCTGCATCCCGACGAAGCTCATGACGGCCACGCCGGGATCGAGGACGGCTTCACCTACCACATGCTCTATGTCGACCCGGCCTTGATCTGCGCCGCGCTCGATGGTGCGCCGCCGCCCTTCGTGCGCGATGTGGTAGCCAAGGACGACGAGCTGGCGGCCATCATCGCCGAAGCGTTCGAGGACTTCCCCGGCGCCCTCGCGCCGATGGCGGTCGATGCGACCATCGCACGCCTGGCCGACAGCCTCGACCGGCGCAGCGATCGGCGGCCGCAACGCCCCGGTGCGCGGCATTCCATCGCCGCGGCCGAGCGTGCCCGCCAGCTGCTCGAGGAAAGCACCGACCCCGCGATCTCCTCCATCGAGCTGGAGCAGGCGACCGGCCTCGACCGCTATGCGCTGGCCCGCGCCTTCCGCGCCGCCTTCGGATCTTCGCCGCACCGCTACCTGGTGGCAAAGCGCGTGGCACGCGCACAGCGCCTGCTGACGGCAGGCGCCAGCCTGGCCGAGGCGGCGGCTGGGGCCGGCTTCGCCGACCAGAGTCATTTCACGCGCCACTTCAAGGCGCATCTCGGCCTGACGCCGGGCCGCTATATCAGCCTGCAGCGCCCCCTGATGAAGCGATCCTGAACGGCGCCATTTCCCCGACGGAGTGATCCATGCAACTGAAAGGCTCCTGCCATTGCGGCGCGGTGAAGTTCGAGGTGAAAGCCTATGCGCCGGTCCCCTATATGCGCTGCTACTGCTCGATCTGCCGCAAGACCGCGGGCGGCGGCGGCTACGCCGTCAATCTCGGCGCCAGCGCCAAGAGCCTGAAGGTGCGCGGCAAGAAGTCCGTCACCAGGTTCCACGCCAAGATCGACGGAAAGAAGAGCCCGGGCGAGCGCAGTTTCTGCAGCAAGTGCGGCAGCGCGCTATGGGTCTGGGACCCGCGCTGGCCTGAGCTCATCCACCCGTTCGCCAGCGCCATCGACAGCAAGCTGCCCAAGGCGCCCAAGCACGTGCATATCCTGCTGGACTCCAAGGCGGATTGGGTGCCGGTCGACGCCAAGCCGGGCGACCAGAAGTGCGATGAATTCCCCGACCAGTCGCTCGAGGACTGGCACCGCGCGCACCGCCTCTTGAAGAAGGCATGACGCGTCGCGTTGCAACGCGATAAACACGCCAAGCGGTTCGCCAGCGCCCCTCTGCATCGCTTTCGTTGCGCCCTCAGGCAGCGCTCCAATTGCGGCGGAATCTGGGCATTCCGCGGAGCGCTCCGGCTTGCCTTCTCAGGTTCTCAAAAGATCACAGCGCGCGCCGCGAACGGGCGCAATCATGGCGGCAGTAAGGCGCGACTCGCGGCTTCCACAATGTTGCCGCAATTCATTCCCGCGCCGTTCTCTTTGTTCAGCTCTCATTCAGCTTCGCGCTGAAACATAGCGAAAGACTTCGTGAGCCGGATACTGAAGAAGCGCCTGCAAATAGCGGCTTTCTTGCATCACTCCCCGAGAACCGAACACACCCGCTGCAACGTTGGCAAAGTGCTGTGGTTTGCTGCGCGGGAGCTTCCGACGAATAGGAAGGAGTACATCATGCGTAAGGAAACAACTCGTTGGAGGCTGTTGGGAGCAGCGGGTGCGTTGGCCTTGGGATTTGGCATGTCTACGAGTCATGCGGCGTCTCTGGTTCAAGGAAACAGCGCGCCGAAGCTCACCGACTCCACCATCCAAGTAGCCGAAGTCGGCGGCAGTGCAGGTGCTGCTGCGGGTGCGGGTGCTGACGCGGGCGCGGATGCCAGCGCCGGCGACGGCGGTGTGAGCGCGGGCGCAGACGCCGGTGCGGATGCCGATGCTTCGGCTGGTGCGGATACCGGCGACACCAGTGGCGGCGCGGATGCGGGCGCCAGCGGTGATGCGTCAGGTGGCACCAGTGCGGACACCGGCGGCGACGCCAGCGCAAGCGGCGGCTCCACCGGCGGTACCAGCACTGATGGCGGTGCCAGCACTGGTAGCGGCACGACCGCGACCGGCGATGCCGATGCCGGCGCGACTGCGGACGACAGCGGCGTCTCCGCTTCGGCCACCAGTTCGGCTTCGGCCAGCACCTCTGGTGAGGGCTCGGCCAGCGCGTCTTCGGCGGCCGGCTCGCAGGCCAGCTCGACGGGCGGCACCACGCTGCTCGGCGCGCAGGCGACCTCGAACGGTGTCGCGACCGGCACCAACGCCACCACCGACACGAATGCCAACGTCGATGTCTCCGGCGCCGGCCTCACCGGCGGCTCGGAATCGTCGGCGGGCGGCAGCGTGACCGGCGATGGTTCGATCGGCGCGGCTTCTGCCGCCTCGGCCGGCCTGTCGGCGGAGCAGGATGTGTCGACGGTGAACTCGACCGGCAGCGCCGCGGTCTCGATCGACGGCGATGGCACGGGCAACGCCTCGACCAGCACGGGCGCCGGCTTTGACGACGGCAATATCGCCGGCGAAGCCAGCGCGGATGCCGATGCTGCGCTCGAGGGCGAGGGTTCGGCCTCGGTCGGCTCCGCCACCGGCGTCAGCGCCAGCACCGAAGGCCCTCCGGGCCAGCAGTCAGTGGACGCCAACGCCGATGCGATCTCCAATCTCAACGGCAACGGCACAGGCAACGTGACGACCGACACGAGCGCCAGCTTCGTGGATCCGGCCGCCACCAGCTCGCATGTCGATGCGACCGTGAACGGACCGGGATCGCTCGACGCGCACTCTGACTCGTCCGCCAACCTCGACGTGACGGACGACACGATCGGCGTCAGCGCGGAGTCCAACGCCAACGCCGACGTGGTCGGCGACGGCAGCGCGAATGCCAGCACTGATGCGTCCGGCAGCGTGCTGAAGAACGGCCAGCCGATCGGCGCGGCCGAGACCAACGCCGACGGCACGCTCGACGGCGCGGGGTCGGTCGACCTCAACTCCGCCGTCAACGTGGTGAAGACCAGGAACAACAACTCGGTCGCGGCTGAGGCGGGTTCGACCGCCGACGTGACCGGCAACGGCTCGGCAGCAACCGCCGCCGACGTCGCGGTTGGTCTCACCAAGCACGGCAACGCGGCCAACGCCGACGCCCATGCGGACTCGGCGGCGACCGGTCTCAATCCGTCCTCGGCGGCCAACGCCGACGGCTCTGCAGCCGTCAGCGACGACAATGCGACCGCCGACGCGAACGCCAATGCCGAGGGATCGGCGGACGTTCCGTCCGAGGCGCTGTCACCGGCAGTCAACGTGCTGCTGAACACCAAGACCAACACGTCCGCGACCGTGGAGTAGCGGCGTGACGCTCGAGTGTGAAGCAGGCCCGCGGTCTTCCTCTCTACGGACCGCGGGCCACACTCGGGACACGACGAGTAGGAATGAAGGAGCCTCACCATGTCAGCATTTTCCAGCACGAGGGTCGCGCATCACGCGCTCTCCCTTGTCCTGCTTGCCAGTGTCTCGGCTTGCGCCGGGACGCGCGAGCCAAGCTACCCGGTTCCCGATGAACCCGGCATCTACGCTTTCACCACCAAGGACAACCTGCAGCGCCTCGACGGCGACCGCGACTTCGAGGTCGAGACCTGGCCGGAGCGCTCGAACATGCCGGGCAACGTCCAGTTCGTGATCAACGAACCTGCCCTCGCCGGCCGCTCTGCCGGCAACTCGGTCGAGCTGTGGCGCGTCGCCTGGGTGCGCAGCGAGATCAATGCGCAGGGCCAGGCCATGCCGATCCAGGGCAGCCAATGGGCGGTGGCACCGATCGAGCCGTTCGCCATTCCATTCCGCTATGAATCGCCACCGGGCCAGACCGAGATCGTGCACGTCGTGCCGACCGTTCCGCTGGAGCCTGGCCTCTACACCTTGCGCATCGCCAATCCTGGCGCGAGACAGGCGCGGGTCGGCGTGACCTGGAACGGCGCCGATCAGCGGCAATATTCCGCGATGAATTGCGTCGACCGTTACGACGGCAACAGCTACCGCCTGTGCAACGCGGTGGTCGGCGCAGCGCCCGCACCGACCGGCGATCCCTACAACGCCGGGCTGACCGCGAACGCGTCGAACGGCGGCCTCGCGAGCCTTGCTCCACCGCAGCCCGCGCCGGTGATCGAGCAGCAGGCTCCAGTGCAGCAGACCGTGGCGCAGCCGGTGGCCGCGGCCACCAGCGCCGAGGGCTTGCAGATCGCCCTCGCGGATCCGGTGCGCCGCAACGACGGCCTTCTCATCCAGGGCACCGTTGTCAATACCAGCAACCAGGCGCGCGCGATCCCAACCATGCAGGGCAGCCTGGAAAACTCGGCAGGCCAGGAGATGCGGCGCTGGGTCTTCCAGCCGCCGGTGCGAAGCCTGCAGCCGGGCGAGCGCGCGAACTTCAGCACTGAGGTGCGCCCCATTCCAGCCGGCGTGGCGCGCGCGAGCGTTGCCTTCATCGCCGGGTCGCGGTGAGGCGGACGCACTTGAGTAAGGGGATGGCAGGCCGGCGTCGGAGTTTGGCGGCCATCCTCGCCCGAAGCGGCGGTGATCCTCGATTGATTGAGGCTCCCTCGAAGATCGCCGCCCGCTTCGGGCACCTGAATTCGAACCGGGAGCCTGCAATCAACTTAGGAGGCAATGATGACCGATAAGTTCCAGATCCTGATGGCGGGGCTGGCCGTACTCGGCCTCGGCGCCCTTCTTCCCGCTTCCGCCTTGGCCACCGATGGCGCGAACCCTGCGTGGTTCGGTGCCACCATCGGACCGAACGGCTATCCGGTGCCGCCGCGCCTGGAGCCGAAGCTGGCGCCCGAGCGGCTGCAGATCGCGGACAGCGTGCAGTCCACCAACAACGCCTCGTCCTCCGCTTCAGCCTCGGCATCGGCGTCGAGCTCGGTCAGCGTGACCGGCGGCAAGCCGGGCAAGTGCAAGGCCGAGGCCAGCGCCCATGCCAAGGCCAACGACGTCGAGGACAGCGATCACGACCTGAAGGTGGCCGAAGGCGACGGCTGCTCCGCCAAGGCGGAGTCCAGCGCAACCGTGAAGCCGCAGAAGCAGCAATCCGAATAACGGAACGCCGAGCCTCGCCGACTGGGATGGAGACGACCATGGGACAGGAACGGGACATCGCCGCATCGCCGGCAGGGCGCACACGGCCGGCGCCGTGGCTACGTCGGATTGCGGCGTGCGCCGTCGCGCTGACGCTCGGCCTCGGCCAGGCCTACGCCGACAGCCCGTTGAGCGCGCATGAGGGCGGCCAGGGCGCCGACAAGTCCGGCAGCGCCTTCGCGTCCGCCGAAGCCTTCGCCGGCGACGGCACCGCGCACGCGTCTTCCACCGCCAAGTCCGACGCGTTCGGCGCGGCGTCGGCAGCCGCAGCGGACGCCAAGCACAGGGCGCAGGAGGCCAAGGCCACCGTCACCGTCGACGTCGAGGAAGAAGGCGTCGGCACCGAGGCCTGGAGCCGCACCGTCACGCGCACCAAGGTCACCGGCCGCTTCGTCAGCAGCGTCACGCGCTCGCAGAGCTACGCCACCGACGAAGAGGGCAACCGCGCGATCGCCAAGGCCGTCGCCAGGGCGCGCGCACCGAACAACGTCGCCGCCGTACGCAACGGCGCCGGCAGCATCACCGCCAAGACCAGCGTCGACGTCACCGGCAACGGCATCGCCAGCGCCGATGCCGGCGGCTCCATCGGCATCGCCCGCGGCGGCGTCAAGGTCGAGACCTGGGGCCGCACCAGCGCCGAGGTGTTCTAGACAGGATTTTACAACCACGAGCTCCCACTACCCCTCTCGCCGCGACGGCCGCCGTAACTCGCCATCCCCCCGAGCGAATGCAGGCACCGAAAGCGGGAGAGGGGATTTTTTTGTACGGGGCGATCTCATCGACTTTGCACGAAGGCTTCTCTTCCCCCCTTGTGGGGGAAGGATGCGGAGCCTTAGCGAGCGCAGCGAGCTTAGGCGAAGCTGGATGGGGGGTGCCGCCGCACGAGCGCTGACAGCTACGCACCAACAACACTTCTCATGCGCCCCTACGCTAGTTCCACCCGTTCGTGCGGCGGCACCCCCCATCCCAACCTTCCCCAAAAGGGGGGAAGGGGTCCGACTGCACGTGAATGGCGAAGTCATCGCGACGCGATCGCGTGACCTCCATCTTGCCATCTCCCTGCAACCGGTTTATGTTCCTCCCCTCTTTCAACGTCGACTCGCCGGGAGGCCTGCATGGGTAGCTTGTTTGCGCCGTATAGTCCCGGCCCCGCCGTACATTAGGCAACTCGACGCGCAGGCAGGTTCCGCACCGCCTGCACCAACAAACCCCTAAGCGATACCGGCAGCCGCGACCCACCACCGCTCTTGGTGTGTCTGCGTGTTGCCCTCGGACCCTTTGACGATTTGGAGCGGCTGCCGCTTGCGTGGCGCCGGATGATGCGATGAGCTTTCTCGATAGATTTCGCGACCGTGCCGCGCCGTTCCGCGACGTGCTCGCCTTCAGCTTCAAGCACTGGGCGCGGCAGAAGCAGCGCGTGGGGCTGATCGCCATCGGCGTGCTGCTGATGACCCTCGCCGACGTGCTGTTGCCGATCTATGTCGGCCGGCTGATCGACGCGCTCGCGCCCGCTGTGCAGGGCACGGCCGACCGCGGCGCCGCGCTGCGCGCGGCGATCCATGCCCTCGTCGCCATGGTCGGCCTCGGCGCGCTGATGCTGGTCATGCGCCACCTCGCCTTCACCGGCGTTTGCAGAATGACGGTGGCGCAGATGGTGGACGTGGCGCGCGAAGCCTTCTGGAAGGTGCAGCGCTTCGCGGCCGAGTGGCACGCCAACACCTTCGCCGGCTCGATCGTGCGCAAGGTGACGCGCGGCATGTGGGCGATCGACCTGCTCAACGACACGCTGCTGCTGGCGCTGTTGCCCTCCCTCGTGGTGCTGGTCGGCTCCACCGCGCTGCTCGGCTGGCATTGGCCGTTGATGGGTCTCGTCGTCACGGTCGGCGGCCTCTCCTTCATCTTCATGACGGCGTTCCTCTCCATCGGCTACATCGGTCCGGCGGCGCGCCTCTCCAACCAGTGGGACACCAAAACCGGCGGCGCGCTGGCCGACGCGGTGACCTGCAACCCCGTGGTCAAGTCGTTCGGCGCGGAGCTGCGCGAGGATGCGCGCCTCTTGGGCGTGATGAGCAAATGGAAGAAGCGCACCTACCGCACCTGGATGCGCCACACCAAGAGCTCGACCGGCCAGATCCTCTCGCTCATCATCCTGCGCACCGCGGTGATCGGCCTCGCGCTCTATCTGTGGTGGACAGGCCAGGCGACCGCCGGCGAGGTTGCCTACGTGATGACCGCCTATGTCGTGATCCAGGGCTACCTGCGCGACGTCGGCATGTATATCCGCGACCTGCAGAAATCGGTGAACGACATGGAGGAGCTGGTGGAGATCCACGGCCAGCCCCTGGGCGTCGAGGATCGCGCCGGCGCCGCTGCGATCGCCATCCGCCATGGCCGCATCGAGTTCCAGAACGTGACGTTCCACTACAAGGGCCATCACCAAGCGCTGTACGACGGCCTCAGCGTCACCATCGGGGCCGGCGAGAAGGTTGGCCTGGTCGGCTTGTCGGGCTCCGGCAAGACCACGTTCGTGAAGCTGATCCAGCGGCTGCACGACGTGAACGGCGGGCGCATCCTGGTCGACGGCCACGACATCGCGAGCGTGACCCAGGCGAGCTTGCGCGCGCAGATCGCGATCGTGCAGCAGGAGCCGATCCTGTTCCACCGCTCGCTGGCGGAGAACATCGCCTACGGCAAGCCCGGCGCCCGCCAAGAGGAGATCGAGCGCGCGGCCAAGCTCGCCAACGCGCACGACTTCATCGCCAAGCTGCCCAAGGGCTACGGCACGCTGGTGGGCGAGCGCGGCATCAAGCTCAGCGGCGGCGAACGCCAACGCGTCGCCCTCGCCCGCGCCTTCCTGGCCGACGCGCCGATCCTGATCCTGGACGAGGCGACCTCCAGCCTCGACTCGGAATCGGAAGCGCTGATCCAGGAAGCGACCGAGCGCCTGATGCACGGCCGCACCACCATCGTGATTGCACACCGCCTGTCGACGGTGCGGGCGCTGAAGCGCATCCTCATCTTCGACCGCGGCCGCATCATCGAGGAAGGCGACCACCATGCTTTGATCGGCCGCGAGAAGGGCGTCTACCGCCGGCTGTTCGATCGACAAGTCGGCGGGTTGTTGGTGGAAGTGGGATGAAATGTCCCCTCCCCCGAGCCGGGGGAGGGTTAGGGTGGGGCGTTGGTTCCGCTCGGCACGGTCGTCGCTTGAAAGGACAACCCCCGCCCCGACCCTCCCCCAACTTGGGGGAGGGGGTTTTTGTAGTGAGAAGAGTAGATGGCTGCACCTATTGTCCTCGCCGTCCACCGCAGCGCCACCCATAGCTTCAGCAAGCGCCCGGCGCTCTCCATCCGCCTGATCGCCGGCCTCGGCGTCGAGGGCGATGCGCACGCCGGCGAAACCGTGAAGCACCGCTCCCGCGTCGCCCGCGACCCGACCCAGCCCAACCTGCGCCAGGTCCACCTGATCCACGCCGAACTGCTCGACGAACTGAACGCGAAAGGCTTCACGGTGAAGCCGGGCGACATGGGCGAGAACATCACGACCCGCGGCCTCGACCTGCTCGGATTGCCGACCGCCACGCTTCTGATGATCGGCACGGCGGTCATCAAGCTAACCGGCCTGCGCAATCCCTGCGTCCAGCTTGATCGTTTCCAGCAAGGCTTGATGCAGGCCACCCTCGAGCGCGACGCCGACGGCAACCTGGTCCGCAAGGCGGGTGTGATGGGCGTGGTGCTCGATGGCGGCGACATCCACGTCGGTGAAGGCATTCGGGTGCTCCTGCCGAAGCATGAGCACGGCGCTCTTCAGCCAGTGTAGTCATTGGACAAAAAGAGAGAGGCTTTCGCCTCTCTCTAGTCTATTCACGTTTTACCAGGCGTGGCCGTTAGCGCTGGCCGCCCTTACGCCCAGCTTCGGAGGCGCGTTCCCGATCGTTCTGAAAGTTGCCGGGGTTGCGGTCACCGCGCGCGTTATCCTGATGCGACTGGTCGATGTGGCTGGCGCGCTCGCGCTCATGCTCCTCATACGCACGCTTGCCAGGCTTGCTGGCGGATTCCGGTTTTGGAGAATCCGGCCGGTTGCCCTGCTGAAACTGGGGCTGCTGATGTTTCTGATTCTCAGCCATTCTCAAGTCTCCTTGTGGTTCCCTGTGCTCGCGAAGACGTACCGCCCTTTCGGCGATTTCTACAATCTCCGCTCCTTGTAAACCGACCAACGCGCCCCCTGTTGCGGGTGCGGTCCGCCCGCTATCCTGGCACCGGGGACCAGACGACATCGGGATTCGCCATGTGGCCATTCAAGCGTTGGCGCGAGCGGGCAGAGGTCCGCGCGGCTTTCATGAAATACCTCGCCCCGGATCTGGTCGCCCGGCTGGCCAGTAGCTCGGGACCGCTGCGCCCGCAAGTCGAGCGTGCCGACCTCTGCTTCATCCTGCTGCAGGTGCGCGACGATCCGGCCGATCAGGTGCCGGCTCATTTGGCGCGGGCATTCGACATCGTCCTCCGACAGAACGGGACGATATGCGATATCATGTGTTCGATGGTAACAGTGGTCTTCGGCCATCCGATCCCAGAGGCTCCGGAGAGATCAAACGATCATCGCGCCGAGAGCGTGGCACGATTGATGTCTGAGCTGGGTGCAAATATCCGGCTGGTGCACGGCACGACGGAGGGCCTGATTGGCAACGTCGGCTCGCCGCATCGGTTTCACTGGGGTCCGCTGCTGTCCGGGTTCGCGCGCTACATAACGGCGCTGACGGCGCTGGAGTTCGGCCAGTCCGCCGAGATTCGCCCTACTTGAACAAGGGCGCTTCGATCTCCTGGATCTCGACCTTGGCGCTCTGCTTGTCGAACAGGCAGAGCATGTAGGCCTCGGCGCCGTTGTTGCGGGTCGGCGGCCATTTGCCGGCAACGATCAGCGCGGCGTTGTGCTCGAAGTCCGGGTTGCTCCACACCACCCGCGGCTGCTCCAGCTCGCTGGCGATCTGGCAGGCGGCGCCCGCCTCCTTCACCAGCGCGTCCGACGCCTCTTCCGAGGCGGCGCGCACGATCTGCGATGCCAGGAGTTCGCCGAGCAGCACGGCGGCGACCACCCATGCTGGCAGCTTCCAAAGACGCAACGGAACCAGGATGCCCGGTCTCATTCGAGCGCGCTCCGACTGTCCGAGCCACAAACACCGGATGCGCCGGGCGGTTGCCTTTTGTGAAAAATTTTCACCGGAAGCGGCTGAAATGCAGCGCCCTAGCGCGGCCGAGGCGACGGCCCATAGACCGTGTAAACCAGGATCATGTTGACGCGCTCGCCGTCGTCCGACAGCGGCAGGAAGATGGATTCGTGGTGGATGAAGCGGTTGTCGCTGGTGATGCTGGGGTCGCGGTCGAGGCGCGGCGCGCGGCTGCGCGAGACGCCGTCATAGTTCAGGAACACCGAGTCCCTGCTGGTGCCGAAATAGCCCTCTCCCACCGCCAGGCCCGTGGGATCGCGGCCGCGCATGGCGCATTCATTGGTGCCGATCAGGCGATAGACGTATCTGCGCGCGTCCCGCACCACGTCGACCAGGCAGATGTCGGGCAGCAGCTTGGGGATGTCCACCGGATCGAGATCGGCCCGGCTCGGCATCAGCCGGCCGTTCCGCTTGCCGTCCCAATAGCGATAGATCGCGCGCACGCGCTCGTGGCAACCGTCGATGTAGTCGGGTTCCGCCATCAACCACCCGGGACGTCTCGAACCCCACTTTGGCAGGATCGCGCCGCGCTTCCAAGCGCGACATCGCCGCGCTAGAACAGCCCATCAGACCAACAGGAAGGACAGCCTCATGTCACATCCCGCCATCGCCCCCGGCCGGGTCGCCGTCATCACCGGCGGCGCCTCAGGCATCGGCCTTGCGGCCGCGCGCAAGTTCGCCGCCGCCGGCATGAAGGTTGTGCTGGCAGACCTCAAGGGCGCGGCCCTGGACCAGGCGGCCGAGACGGTCGCTGCCGCCGCCAAGGGCGGCAAGGCAGACGTGCGCGCGGTGCCGACCGACGTCAGCATCATGGAGGACGTGCAGCGCCTGAAGCAGATCGCCTACCAGAGCTTCGGCGAGGTCGCGGTGCTGATGAACAATGCCGGCATCGGCAACGGCGGCGGACCATTCGAGCACTACGAGCGCTGGCAGCGCGTGCTCGCCGTCAACCTGTGGGGCGTGATCAACGGCAGCCATGCCTTCGCCCAGGCGATGGCGGCGCAGGGCACGCCCGGCGCGATCATCAACACCGGCTCGAAGCAGGGCATCACCTGTCCGCCCGGCGACACCGCCTACAATGTCAGCAAGGCCGGCGTGAAGGTGCTGACCGAAGGGCTGGCGCACAGCCTGCGCAGCATCGACGGCTGCAAGGTGACGGCGCACCTCTTGATCCCCGGCCACGTCTGGACCGGCATCACCGGCCGCAAGAAGGACGCGCCGGCGAGCGACAAGCCCAAGGGCGCCTGGACCGCGGAGCAGACCGTCGACTTCATGCTGGAGCGGATCGGCGACGGCGACTTCTACATCCTCTGCCCCGACAACGACGTGCCGCACGCGCTCGACGCGCGACGCATCCAGTGGGCCGCCGACGACATCATCCAGAACCGCCCCGCGCTGTCGCGCTGGCACAAGGACCACAAGGACAAGTTCGCGGCCTATGTGAGGGACGTGACGCCGTGAGATCTATGCTATAGTCCGGCGTCATCCGAGGGGGAAAGCGCACCATCGTCCGCCACGGCGGCGATATTCTGCCGAAAGCGTGGTCGGCGACGGCGCGACGTTCCGCTTCACCGTGCCGCGCCGCTACAGCGATCCCCGATCATTGAGTCGTTACCCCGCCGACCGGGTTCACGCCGGTGCAGTTGTAGGCCTTGCTGGTGGCAGTACCGGCAGCCGGAAAGTCGACCGGCCGCGCATGGGCGGTCAGCTTGCCGCTCTTGGTGATGTCGACGGTCAGCGTTTCCTGCGCGCGATAGACGTTGCCGACCTTCTTCGCTTCCAGCTGGCCGGACTTGTTCTTGTTGAGCGAGGTGCCGATGAAATACTTGAAGGTGCCGGGCTTATTGGCGATGAAGGTCGCGGTGACGAACGCCTTGGTGGGGCAGCCCTTGCCCTCGAGACTGATGATCTTGAGATCGGTCTTCGTCACCTTGAAGGACGGGATAAGGTCGCCGGCGCCGCCCTGCGGCTGGCCGGTGGTGAAGCCGCCGTTGCACTGGATGGTGATCGGCTTCCACTGCGTCGACGGACCGAACTTCAGATTCGTGACCTCCGCCATGTACTGGATGTAGGTGGTCTTGTCGAAGGTGTCCACGAACGTGTCCTCGACGATGAAGCGGCCCTTGAACTGCCCGTCCTTCTTCATGGTGGCCATGTGCGATTTCTCCACCGCCTCGCCCGGCTGCCGCCACAGCTTGTAGGCGACGATGCCGGCCTTGTTGGTTTCGATCCGCACGGTGACCTTCAGCTTCTTGCAACTGGTGCCCGGCGTCGGGCTGGTCTCCTGCCCCTGGAACGTGGTGAGGAAGACGTCGATCGACTGGACCTTGAAGTCGCCTTTGTCAACCGCGAGGTTGTTCTCCTTCGGCTGGATCGGCTCATGCCACTTCGGGTTGGCCATGCAGACGATATCGTAGGTGACCCATACCGGAATATCCTTCTCCAGCACGTTGTACCCGGGTGCGATGGTGCTTACGTCGAGCCAGCCTGTGCCCTGGATGTATTTGGTGAGGACGTGATCCTTGTTCGGCTTGCCGTGATTGTTACGGATCTCGCCGCAAACATACAGCGCATAGTCCTTGAGCTTGCCCAACTTGCTGCCCTGCTTCTTGACTTTGAATATATCGCCGAAGGTTTCGGTCCCCAGGTCCGAGGATTGCAGAGGCTTCTCCCAGCTCGCGTTGTCGATGGTCATTGCGAACGTGGAGCCGGGCGCCAGCGCGTAGGACTTTTGCAGTTTTACATGCCACTCGAACTCGAACACGACCTCGTCGTTTGTCACCGTGCTCCAGGTATCCTTCTGGAGATCGAATGCGACGCGGATCTGCGGATGCTTCGCTTCCAGTCCGCGCTGCTTGACCCAAAAGTCCTCGTAGTCCAGCGCGCGCGCCGGCGCCGCGCCGACGAGCACGCCGCAGCCGAGCGCGGCCGACAAGATGAGGGTCGAGAAATTGCGCATTTGAACCTCCGTTGCGATCGGTCGGTCCGCGCTGGCGAAACCGGCCCATTGCACGCTGGGTCGCCAAGGGAATGCTGGGAGTTCGGAAGGACTATACCAAAAGGCGAGCGGATGCGCTCACTTTTTCGCGCGTTGTGACGGCCATCACGCGCAATCGTAAACGCCATGACGGCCGTCATAACGGGCAGCATGGCCTGAGTTGCCGCGTCAGTTCGTCTTGAGGCTGCCGGCGTTGCACTTATAGACCTTGCTCACCGCAGCTTCGGACTCCGGGAAACCGTTGGCGATCGCGTGGACCTTGAGCTCGCCGGTCTGGATGTGATCGCTCGTGAGCGCTGCCTGGGTTTTGCGTTTGTGACGGGTGTCACAAATGCCGGGGGCCATTCCGGCCGCCGGCCGTCCGCGACGTCAGTCAGTACATCCGTGCTCTAACGAAGGGTCGGCGGCGTTCCGGGGCGCATGCTACCCGCTAGAGGAAGCGGATGGTGCGGAACTGGTCGGGATCGATCCCGAGAATCTTGAGCGCGCGGGCGCTCGGTTGACGCTGGGCTTCGACGGCGGCAGAAACCTGCCGAGCCGCGCCGAAGGCCACGGCGATCGACCGCAATCCGCGGCCGATCAGGACAAGTCGAGACATGGTAGAGCCCCTCTCAAACGACTTCCCCTGACACCGGTTGAAATGGGATGCGCCGCGCGTCCTGCCAGGCGACAGAACGCCGCAGAATGCCTACACTCGGGCCATGAAGATCGCCGTCTACTCGATCGCGCTCAACGAAGCCAAGTTCGCCGAACGCTGGGCCGACAGCGCCGCAGAGGCCGACTACCGCGTGGTGGCGGACACCGGCTCGAGCGACGACACCGTCGCCCTGCTGCGCGGCAAGGGCGTCGAGGTGCATGTCATCTCGATCAAGCCCTGGCGCTTCGACCGCGCACGCGAAGCCAACCTGGCGCTGGTTCCCGCCGATGCCGACGTTGCGATCTGCCTCGACCTCGACGAGGTCCTGCTGCCTGGCTGGCGCGCGGCCTTGGAACGGGCGTGGCTGCCCGGCACCACGCGGCTGCGCCATCCGTTCGTGTGGAACTGGACGGCCGATGGCAAGCCGCTGAACACGCTCTACGGCCACCGCATCCACGCGCGCCATGCCTATTGCTGGCGCTACCCGATCCACGAAGTGCTGATGCCTCTGCCCAATGTGGTCGAGAAGGTGGTGTGGACGGAGGACCTGCACATCCATCACCTCGCCGACAACAGCAAGCCCCGCGCGCAGTATCTACCGATGCTGGAGCTGGCGGCGCGCGAGGAGCCGGAGGATGCGCGCCTCGCGCACTACAACGGCCGCGAGCTGATGTACCATCGCAAGTGGACGGAAGCGATCGCCGAGCTGGAGCGCCATCTGCGCCTGCCCGGCGCGACCTGGGCCGCCGAGCGCGCCGCCTCGATGCGCTATCTCGCGCGCTGCTGCACGGAGCTCGAGCGCTTTGTGGAGGCCCAGGCCTGGCTGCAGCGCGCCTGCGCCGAGACGCCCAATACGCGCGAGCCGTGGATCGAGCTGGCCCGCCATTGCATGAAGCGGCGCGACTGGCAGGGCGGCGTGTGGGCAGCCCAGCGCGCACTCGCCATCACCGCGCCGCCGAAGGGCGTGATGTATGATTCCCGCGCCTGGGCGCTGGCGCCGTACGATATCGGCAGCGTGTGCGCGTACTATGCCGGCTTGATGGAGCTGTCGCGCGAATGGCTGGCCAAGGCGCTGGAGCTGGCGCCCGACGATCCGCGCATCGCCGGCAACCGCAAGTTCATCTTTGCGGAGGAGGCGCAGCGGAAGACAGGCGAGTAACCGCCGGCCTTCCGCGCTGTGCGCTTACCCCTTGACGATGATGTCCTCGCCGATCGTGATCAGGTCGGCGGTGGCCAGCGTCGCGATCTTCACCGCGGCCGTGGCCGCGTTGTGGTCCATGTCGATCGCGATGTCGACGCTGTTGCCGTTGTCCGTGACCTGAACCATGCCGGCGCGGCTCGCAGCATCGAGCGGTCCGAGGGTGGTTTCCAGCGCATTGAACAGCCCGTCGAGGTTGAGCGCGTCCTGCCCGCCCTGCGCCTTGCCGTCGAAACCGCTGATCACGTCGTAGCCGTCCAGCGCGCTGGCGTAGAGCACCGTGTCGTCGCCGTCGGCGACGCTGATGACGTCGTTGCCCTGGCCGCCGTCGATCTCGTCATTGCCCGCGCCGCCGTCGATCGTATCGTTGCCGACGCCGCCCTCGATGTGGTCGACGCCCTGCCCGCCCTGGATCGCGTCGTTGCCGTCGTCGCCGTCGATATGGTCATCGCCGTTGTCGCCGGAGATCACGTCGGCTCCGGCGCCGCCATGCAGGTGGTCGGCGTCGTTGCCGCCCTGGATCTTGTCGTCGCCCGCGCCGCCTTCGACGCAATCGTCGCCGTTGTTGCCCTGGATGTCGTCGTTGCCGGCGCCGCCAAGCAACAGGTCGTCGCCGTCGTTGCCATGCAGCTGGTCGTTGCCGGTGCCGCCTTCGATCAGGTCGGCCATGCTGTTGCCGTTGATCTGATCGTCGCCGCCCAGGCCCTGGAACCAGCTGTGGACCTTGTTGTCGCTCTTAAAGACGCCGTTGTTGTCGTCGCCCTCGGTGCCCGCGACATACGCATAGCCCGCGAGCTCCTCAGCCGACGGCACCGGACAATGCTCGGTCACCGGCGGCGTCGGACCATGGTCGCCGGTCTCGCCGGTCGAGCCGGTTTCGCCCGTGGGACCGGTATCGCCGGTTGGACCGGTATCACCTGTCGGGCCGGTATCACCCGTTGGGCCAGTGGGGCCCGTCGGACCAGTCACGCCAGTCGGACCAGCATTGCCCGTCTCGCCCGTCGGACCAGTCGGGCCCGTCGCTCCAGTATCACCGCTCGGACCTGTGTCGCCAGTCGGGCCGGTGTCGCCGGTCGGGCCAGTGTCTCCGCTCGGACCAGTGTCTCCGCTCGGACCAGTGTCGCCGCTCGGGCCAGTGTCGCCGCTCGGGCCAGTGTCGCCGCTCGGGCCGGTGTCGCCGCTCGGGCCGGTGTCGCCGCTCGGGCCAGTGTCGCCGCTTGGGCCAGTGTC
>DATEOK010000032.1:0-12641 GCA_035274225.1 Dongiaceae bacterium | reverse complement strand
TCCGCCAGCTGCAGGTGGTGCGGGTTGAAGCCGTAGCGCGACTGGATGCACTGGTAGAACCACTTGGACGAATAGCGCCGCTCGTCCGGGATCATGCCGCCTTCGCCGGAGCAGGTCGCGGTGCCGGCCATGGTGGCGCCGCGCGCGAGGGCGATCTTCGCCTCGAACGACAGCGCGCCGAAGCTCATGCCGGTGATGTAGACCGGGATGTCGAGCACGAGCGGCCGCTTGGCGCGCGGGCCGATGATGGTCTTGGTCAGGCACTTCTCGCGATAGCCTTCGATCACGAAACGCGTCAGCGTGCCGGGCAGGAAGGTCAAGTCGTCCCAGTGCGGGATCTTCTTGAACAGCGAGAAGCCGCGCATGCGATAGCGGCCAAGCTCCGACTTGATGTGGATGTCGTCGATGACCTCCGGCGTGAAGATGCGGCTCTGGCCGAGGCGGCTGGTATCGCGCTTCGCCTTCTTCACAGGATCGACCTGCGGCGCGACTTTCTCTTGCGACATGGTGCGGGTCCTTTCCTGTGATGCCTTAGAGCACGATCTTCTTTTCAGAAGGCTCGAGGTTGTCGTAGTTCCACAGCTGCTTGCCGGCGACGATCTTGGTGAGGTTCTTGACGCCGTTCGGCGCCTCGAGACCGTAGAGCTTCAGCTTGCGCTCGATGAACTGTACTTCGAGGTCGGTCATCTCGCCTTCGACCGCGTCGACGCCGAGATCGGCGATCTTGCCGCCGACATAGATCGTGCCGTCATACATCGAGTCGCCGAGATTCTTGCCGGCGTCGCCGAGGATGATCATGCGCCCGCGCTGCATCATGAAGCCGCAGAAGGCGCCGGCCCGGCCGCCGATCAGGATGGTGCCACCCTTCTGGTCGATGCCGACGCGCGCGCCGACATCGCCCTTGCACACCAGGTCGCCGCCGCGGATGGCGGCGCCGAAGGTCGAACCGGCGTTCTTCTCGATCACGATGCGGCCGCTCAGCATGTTTTCCCCGCACGACCAGCCGACGCGGCCGGAGATGCTGATGTTCGGGCCGTCGATCAAACCGCAGCCGAAATAGCCGAGGCTGCCCTTGATGTGCAGGTTGAGCCGCTGCAGCAGGCCGACCGCGACGCCGTGCTTGGCGCCGGGGTTATGCATGACGATGGTGCCGTTGCCCTGGCTCATCAGCTCGCGCAGCTTGAGATTGATCTCCTTGGCCGACAGCGGCCCGGCATCGAACTCCGCGCGCTTGTTGAAGTCGACGTCATAGCCGTCGGGATAGAGGAAGTTCTCCTCCTCCGTCGGCGAGAAGAATCGCTGCTGGTTCTTGCCCGACAGCTTTTCGGTGTGCATGCCCATCTGCATTGAACGCTGAGCCATGGGTCGTCTTTCTCCCAGAACTTGGCCTGAACCTTAAGCGCCGATCAGGCGCGCGCTTCCGACTTCCACACCCGCACTTCGCCTTCGTACGGATCCCAGGTGTCGATCTCGTGCGGGAACACGCTGCGGATCGCCACCTCTTCCGAGGCGAGGGCAATGAAGTCGTCGCTCTCGTAGAGCACCATCGGCTTGGCCGCCATCACGTCCTTGGCCATGCCGAGCGAGTCCTGCGTGGCGACGACATAGGTGAAGACGCCGTCCAGCTCGCTGATCGAATCGCGCATCGCATCCTCGAGCTGCGCGCCCCGCTGCATCTTGTCGGCGAGATAGACCGCGATCAGCTCGGAATCGCAGTTCGACATGAAGCGGTGGCCGCGATGCTCGAGCGCGCGGCGGCCCTTCCAGTAGTTGGTGAGCTGCCCGTTGTGCACGACCGAGACGTCGGCGAACGGATAGGCCCAATAGGGATGCGCCGAGCGGATATCGACGTCCGACTCGGTCGCCATACGGGTGTGGCCGATGGCGTGGGTGCCGACGAAGCCGTTCAGGTGATACTGGTCCGAGACCCGCGCCGCATCGCCCAGGTCCTTGATCAGCTCCAACCCGAGGCCGAGGGAGAGGATCTCCGCCCCCTCGACGTCCTCGATATAGTCGGCGAGCTTGCGCCGGTCGCCGCCGTAGTCGATGCGGTAGCGGAAGGCGTATTCCGTCGCCTCCTCCACCTTCACCAGCTTGGCGCCGAGCTCCTTCAGGCGCTTGTCGACCTCGGCTCTCCGGGCCTTCACCTGGCCGTGGATGTCGAAGCCCTTCTTCATCTCATCCTGCTCGGCGACCTTGAAGCGCAGCACAAGCTCGTTGCCCTTGGGCTGGCCATAGAGCGCGAAGCCGGTGGAATCCGGCCCGCGATGCTTCAGCGACTTCAGCATGTTGGTCATCTCGGTGCCGACGTCGCCGGTCTTGCGGCGGTGAATCAGTCCAGCAATTCCGCACATTCTTGTTTCCTCCGTATCAATGCCGGCGATCGCACACGGCGATACCCCCTCCCCCAAACTGGGGGAGGGCTGGGGTGGGGGAAGCGAGCGAAGACTGTCGCGCAGCGAGGCGCGGCTTCCCCCTCCCTAACCCTCCCCCGTGTCGGGGGAGGAGAATCACGCTGCGTGTCACGGCAGGATGTCCCAATATTGCTGCAGGTCCCAATTGGTGACGGTGGCGTTGAACTTCTCCCACTCGTCGCGCTTGTAGTGCATGAACACGCGATACATCTCGTCCGGCATCGCGCGCTTGATGGTCTCGTTCTTCTCCAGCGCGTCGAGCGCCTCGCCCAGCGACATCGGCAGCTTCTGCACCTTCTTGCCGGCCTTCATCGCCTCGTAGATGTTGCGCTCTTCCGGCTCGCCCGGATCGATGTTGTTGGTGATGCCGTCGTCGAACGCCTGCAGCAGCGCGCCCGCCATCAGGTACGGGTTCACCGCGGCGTCGACCGAGCGGTATTCGAACCGGCCGGGCGCCGAGATGCGCAGCGCGCAGGTGCGGTTCTGGTAGCCCCAGTCGGCATAGACCGGCGCCCAGAAACCGGTGTCCCACAAGCGGCGATAGGAATTGACGGTGGAGGACCCGATCGCGGTCAGCGCGCGCACGTTCTTCACGACACCGCCGATGCAGTTCAATCCGACCGGGCCGGGCTTCGCTTCGCCCTTCAGCGGCATGAAGGTGTTCTCGCCGCCCTTGCGGTAGGTGAAGGCGCCTTCCATGCCCGGCAGCGAGTCGCCGTTGCCGAGGGTATTCACCTTGTCCTCGCCGCCCTTCCAGAGCGACAGGTTGTGGTGGCAGCCGCTGGCCGACACACCCATGAAGGGCTTGGGCATGAAGCAGGCGATGATGTTGAACTCGCGCGCGACCTGGGCGCAGATCTGGCGATACGTGGTGAGGCGGTCGCTGGTGCGCAGCGCATCGTCGAACATGAAGTTGAGCTCGAGCTGGCCCGGCGCGTCCTCATGATCGCCCTGGATCATGTCGAGGCCCATGGCGCGGCTATACTCGATCGCCTTCATGAAGACCGGCCGCAGCATTTCGAACTGGTCGATGTGATAGCAGTTCGGCTTGGTGTAGCCGCCGTCGGGCAAGCCATCGTCGCCCTTCTTCAACCACATCATCTCCGGCTCGCAGCCGTGCCGCAGGTGCAGGCCGCCGTGCTTCTTCTTGAACTCCTCGTGCAGGATGCGGAGGTTGCCGCGGCAGTCGGAGGTCAGGTGGCCGCCCGGATTGACCTTTTCCTCGCGGTTGCGGAAGCAGGTGCAGAACACCCGCGCGACCCGCTTGTCCCACGGCAGCTGCACGAAGGTCTCGGGATCGGGAATGCCGACCAGCTCCGAGGCTTCCGGGCCGTAGCCGATATACTGCTTGTGGCGGTCGACGAACAAGTTCGCGGTGGACCCGTACACCAGCTGGAAGCCGCGCTCAGCGGTCGCTTCCCAATGGTCGGCCGGGATACCCTTGCCGACGATGCGTCCCGTTACCGAGACGAACTGGTAGTAGATGTAGGTGATGCCCAGTTCCTTGATCTTCTCCCGCACCTGCTTCACCAGCTCGGCGCGGCCTGGTTGTTGGACATGGGCTTCCAAATCGGTCATCGCGGTCTCCTCTCCCTATTCTGCATTCCCACGCTTCTCGCGCGGCGTGCTTCCCTGCCAGCAGTTCAATGCGTCTTCGGTCGATCGAGCTTCTTGCGAGCCCTCTGTGTCTACTTCTGACACCCCTTCCATTTACCCCCTCCCCCACCTTGGGGGAGGGTTGGGGCGGGGGAAGCGAGCGAAGATTGCTTCCAACCGTACTCCGGCTTCCCCCTCCCGAACCTCCCCCGTATCGGGGGAGGAGATTCTCACTTCATCCCCTCGCGCCTCAGCTCCACGGGAACGGCGAGTGCGAGGTCGGATGCAGCTTGCCTTCGGCGAAGCGGCTGAAGCGGAACGGCCGGAGCAGGTCGCTCTCGTTGCCGCAGACATCGTCCGCTACCAGCTTGCCGACGCCGATCATCTTGTAGCCGTGGTTGCTGTCGGCGATCACGTAGACGTTGTCGCAGAACCGGTCGAACACCGGGAACGAGTCCGCGGTGAAGCTGCCGATGCCGCCCGACGGCTCCTTCTTGTATTTCGGCATGGTGCCTTCGAACCGCTTCTGGCAGAAGGCGAGCGCCGATACCCACATGTGGGCGAAATCGTCGCCGACGATGAAGTCCGGGCTCTCCGGGCCGTAAGGGTCGATCTTCACCTTCTCCGGCGCGGTCGGCACCTTGAACGGCATCGCGCCGCCCTGCACGCCGCCGAAATGGAAGTCCGGCTTGTAGTAGATGCCCCATAGCTTGTCGGTGATGAGGGATCCGTCGATGTCGGATTCCAGCGGTGCGTCGGTGTCGACGTGGATCACCGGCGGCATCTTGCCGTCGTTGGTGCGCTGTAGCTTGGGATCGACGCCTAAGGTGCCCTCCTGCAGCGACCAGAAGGTCCACATCGGCACGTTGTCGTGCATCTTGCCGTCGCGGGCCTTGATCGAGATCGCCTTGGGCAACTCCAGCATGTCCCAGACCTGCTTGACCCAAGGGCCGGTGCCGATGATGACCTGGTCGCAGCCGATCTTGCCCTTGTCGGTGACCACCGCTTTGACCGCGCCGGAGGCGTCCTTGTCGAAGCCGGTGACCTTGACGCCGGTCAGGATGCGCACGTCCTCGTTCTCCGCCTTCTTGGCGAGCCCGTAGATCGAGCGGGTGTTGTTGGCGTAGCCGCCCTTCTTCTCGTGCAGCACGGAGGTGATGCCGCCCGCCTGCCAGTCCGAGAACAGGCCCTGCATGTAGGTCATGCAGTCCTTCTCGCCCTCGATGAAGGTGGACGGGTAGCCGATCTCCTTCTGCTGCTTGTAGATCGAGGCCACGTCCTCGTGCATCACCTCGGGGCTGATCTGCATGTAGCCGACCGGGTGATAGGAGAAGGCCTCCGGGTCGCTCTCCCAGACCGAGACGCTGTGCGCCATCAGGCGGCGCATCGCCGGCTGGAAGTAGTTGTTGCGCACCACGCCGCAGGCGATGCCCGAGGCGCCCGCCGCGATGCCGGTCTTGTCGATGACCAGGATGTCCTTGCCGCTGCCCTTGCCGCTCTTGCGCAGGTTCTCGCCCAGGTGCCAGGCGGTCGAAAGGCCGTGGATGCCGGCGCCGACGATGACGTATTTGACGTGACTTGGAAGAGCCATGGAGTCCGTTTCCCAGCAGCGGATGACAGGCGTTCGCCACTATAGCCATGCCCCGGCCGGTTACAAACCAATTTTTCAAAAGGCACAGAAATGGGTTTGATTGGTTGTTATTGGCTGGCGCTAGACCGGCATTCTGACGTAAAATCGGCGAGAACCCGGCGTTTCCACCCGGCGAGAAGATCAGGGAGAGACCATGGTGAAGCTCGTGAATGACCCCGTGAAGGGGTCGTCCTGGATCACTGGACAACTGAGACAGGCGATTCAGGCCGGCCAATACGGCCATGGCGATAAATTGCCCGCGGAACGTCAGCTGGCCGAAGCATTCGGCACGTCGCGAACCACGGTGCGCGCCGCGCTCGACCAGCTCGAATCCGAGCGCCTGGTCAGCCGCCGCATCGGCAGCGGCACCTTCGTCAACTCCCCGACCAGGCCCGCTGCCGAGGATGTCGCCGATCAGACCAGCCCGCTGGAGCTGATCGATGTGCGCATCGCGCTCGAGCCCTACATGACGCGCCTTGCCTGCATCAACGCGGCGGCGCGCGACATCGACCGCATGTCCGAGCTGATGGAGCGCCAGGATCGCGAGTGCCAGGAGCGCGAGAGCTTCTCGCGCTGGGACGAGGCCTTCCACCTGACGATTGCCGAGGCGACGCGCAACCCGCTGTTGATCTCGCTCTATCGCCAGATCAACGAAGTGCGCGCGCACCAGCAATGGATGGCAATGAAGGACAAGGTGCTCACGCAAGAGCGCATCGCCGACTACAACCGCGACCACTCGGCTCTGTTCGAAGCGATCCGCGCGCGCGACGTCGACAGCGCGGTCGCCATGATCACCAATCATCTGCACTATGCACGGCGACAATTGGTCGGCGCGGTGATGGACTGAACGGTCTGGCGAATCGACGCTTCCATCGCATTTGAACCAATTTCATACCATTCGTACAAAATTGATCTAGATTGGCGCGACAAACTGGCGCATCATTAATTATCCGGCCGGAGCCTCTGCGAGTCGGGCACTGCCGGCGTTGTCGGAATAACCGGGCCGCATTCGGCCGGGCAAGGGGACTACGGGACCTGAAATCTGCGCAATGCGTATCAGCGAACGGCAAGTGAGCCGGCGGCTGAAGACTCGCACCTTCGACGACTTGAACCTGGGGGAAAGGAACTATGTCGGTCAGTAGCGCAACCACCACTGCAAACGGCGATCATGCCCTGAAACGCGCCATCGATTGGAAAGGCGCCTTCTGGGTTGCCAGCGGCGTGCCCGCCCTGGTCGTCTTCTCGATCGGCGGCATTGCCGGAACCGTCGGCATCCCGGCCTACACGGTCTGGATCGTGTCGATGCTCATGGGCTTCATCCAGTCCTTCACCTATGCCGAAATCGCCGGGCTGTTCCCGAACAAGTCGGGCGGCGCCTCGGTCTACGGCGCGGCGGCCTGGCTGCGCTACGGCAAGTTCATCGCGCCCTTGTCGGTGTGGTGCAACTGGGTCGCCTGGACCCCGGTGCTCTCGCTCGGCTCGGCGATCGCGGCGGGCTACATCCTTAACCTGATGGAGCCGACGCCGGATGCGGCGGCCATCGCCAGCTACATCGCCGCCAATGCGGGCGTCGATGAGGCCGGCGCGACCGCGGCGCTGATGCCGCTGCACAACTGGACCCTGTTCACCATTCCGATCGGCGAGGTCGTCTCCCTGTCCTTCAACTGGACCTTTGTCATCGGCGCCATCCTGATGCTGCTGGCCTTCGCCATCCAGCATCGCGGCATCCTCGGCACCGCGAGCGTGCAGACGGTCGTCGGCTTGGTCATCGTGGTGACCCTCTTGATCGTCGGCGTGGTGCCATTCTTCAACGGAAACTTCCACTCGGAGAACTTCTCGCCGTTCGTGCCGCTGGCCGCCGCCTACGCGCCCGAACCAGGGGCCTGGAACACCGCCGGATGGACGCTGGTCCTGGGCGGCATGTTCATCGCAGCCTGGTCGACCTACGGGTTCGAGACGGCGATCTGCTACACCAGCGAGTTCAAGGATCCGAAGACCGACACGTTCAAGGCCATCTTCTACTCCGGTCTGCTGTGCCTGGTGCTGTTCATCCTGGTGCCGATCACCTTCCAGGGCTACCTCGGCCTCGAGGGCATGCTGGCGGGTGACATCGTCGCCGGCACCGGTGTCGCCCATGCCATGGGCGCGATGGTCGCGGGCGGCAGCGCCATCGTCAACACCCTGTTCGTGATCCTGATGATCGCGGCGCTGATCCTGATCATCGTGACCGCGATGGCCGGTTCTTCGCGAACCCTCTATCAGGGCTCGATCGATGGCTGGTTGCCGCGCTATCTCTCGCACGTCAACCACAATGGCGCGCCGACCGCGGCGATGTGGACGGACCTCACCTTCAACCTGGTCCTGCTCTCCATCGCGTCGGTCGATGCCACCGCCTACTACTTCATCCTGGCGGTCAGCAATTGCGGCTACATCATCTTCAACTTCCTGAATCTCAATGCCGGGTGGATCCACCGCATCGACAGCGGCCACATCGCGCGTCCCTACAAGGCGCCGACCATCATCCTGGCCTTGGGCGGCATCTTCGCCTTCGTGAACGCGATGTTCATGGGCGCCGGCGCCAAGGTGTGGAACGCGGACGCGTTGCTCTACGGCTTCATCGCGGCCGCGCTCATCATCCCGGTGTTCGCGTTCCGGCACTATGTCCAGGACAAGGGACAGTTCCCGCCGCGCATGCTGGAGGATCTCGGCTTGAAGGCCGGCGATCTCGGCCAGAAGAAGGCCGGCGTCCTGCCTTATGTCGCCCTGGCCGGCGGCGTCGCGGTGGTGTTGATCGCGAACTGGATCTTCAGGATCTGACCGGTCGGGATTGTGTCAAAAGACAGTGTGGGCGGGGCGAAAGCCCCGCCCATTTTTTTAGGCCGAAACGCTCATAGATCGTTCAGAGACCGACCTGTATTATTCCCGCCTTGGGCCAGGACATGCGTCGAATCGAGGCGGGCGGGTTGAACAAGAAGTCATTTCCGGTTGACCAGTCGGTGGACGCGACCGCGGCGCTGGCCGAGTTGGCGCGCCGCACCGCCATGCTGGACGCCATCTCCTACGCCGCGGCACAGATCGTCGGCGTGGCGGACTGGCGCGTCGGCATCCAGGAACTGCTGAACCGTCTCGGCCGCGCTACCGACGTTTCCCGTGTCACCCTGTTCGAGTTCCACAAGCGGCCGGACGGCGAGGCGGTGGAGAGCTGCCGCTACGACTGGGCCGAGCCGGGCTATGCCAAGCTCAGCGACGATCCGCGCTACCATAACATCCCCCTCAAGGAGCCGGAGGGCCAGCTGCACGACTGGGCGCTGGCGCGCCAACGCGGCGAGATCGTGCAGGCGACCTTGCGCGAGGTCACCGGCGAGACCCGCCAGACCTTCCTCGAGCACGGCACGCAGAGCTTCATCTCCGTCCCGATCATGTTGCGCACCGGCGTCTGGGGCTTCCTCGGCCTCGACGACTGCCAGGAGGAGCGGGTCTGGCACGCGCTCGAGATCGACGTGCTGAAGACCGCCGCCGCGCTGATCGGCGGCGCGATCGAGCGCGCGGCGACCGACGAGGCGCTGCGCAACAGCCGCGAGCGCTATGCCCTCGCCGCGCGCGGCGCCAACGACGGCCTGTGGGACTGGGACCTGACCGAGGACCGCACCTATTTCTCGCCGCGGCTGTACGAAATCCTCGGCCTGCCCGAAGGCACCCTCGCCTCGCCCAAGGCCTTCGCCCGGCAGCTCCGGCCGAAGGACGCGGTGGTCTGGCGCAAATACCTGGCGCATTGCCTGTCGGAGCGGCGGCGCAAGTTCGAGTTCGAGGCGCGCTTACGCGCGGCGACGCCCGAGCAGGAGCGCTGGGTGGTGATCCGCGGCCTCATCGTCTACGAGCACGGCGCCGCCACCCGCCTGGTCGGCTCGCTGCGCGACATCACCGACCGCAAGAACGTGGAGATCGACCTGCGCGCCAGCGAGAGCCGCGTGCGCGCCGTCCTCGACACCGCGTTCGATGCCATCATCACCATCGACCAGAGCGGCCGCATCGTCGAGTTCAACAACGCGGCAACGCGCACGTTCGGCCACGCCCGCGCCGACGCGGTCGGCAAGGTCCTGGCTGACCTGATCATCCCGCCGATCTATCGCGCCGCGCATGAGGCGGGGCTCAAGCGCTATCTCGAGACCGGCAAGCATTCGGTGCTCAACCGGTTGGTCGAGGTCGAGGCTTTGCGCGCCGATGGCAGCCATATCCCGGTCGAGCTTTCGATCACCGAGGTTCCGCTCGCCGGCGGCCGCCTGTTCACCGCGGTGCTGCGCGACATCTCCGAGCGCAAGCAGTTCCAGTCCCAGCTCGCCGTGGCGGAACGCCAGCGCGCCCAGCTGACGCGGCACTTCTCGCCCAACATGGTCGAGGACCTGATGCAGGCCGGCGGGCGCATCGGCAAAGCCCGCACCCAGCCGATGGCGGTGCTGTTCTCCGACCTCTACGACTACACCGAAATGATCGCGCAGATGTCGGGCGAGGCAGTGATCGTTCTGCTGCGCGACTTCCACGCCATCGTCGAGGATGCGGTGTTCAACCACGGCGGCACGCTCGATAAGTATATCGGCGACGGCGTGATGGCGACCTTCGGCACGCCGACGCCGGGGCCGATGGATGCCACCAACGCCATCGCCGCCACCCGCCAGATCCTGCGCGAGCTCGCGCGCTGGAACCGGCAGCGCGAAGAGAGTGGCGAGCGCCGCATCCGCATCGGCGTCGGCCTGCATTTCGGCTTGGCAACCTTGGGCGACGTCGGCACCGACCAGCGCTTCGAGCTGACCGTGGTCGGCGACACCATCAACATCGCCAGCCGCATCGAGCAGCTGAGCCGCCTGGTGCGTACCGCCGTGGTAGCGAGCGACGACCTCATCCAGCAGGCGATCGCCGAATGCGGCCAGGAAGCCGCCGAAGGTTTCCGCGACCTCGGCGCCCATCGCGTCCGCGGCCGCGAGGCGCTGATCAGGCTGTGGGGGCTGAGCGCGGACTCGCAGCGGCCGTAGTTCCTTCCCACGCCTCCTTCCAATGTCATCCCGGGCAAGCAGCGAAGCTGCGCGACCCGGGACCCATGCGTTCGCTCCGTAACGCGGATGTTCGGCATGGGTCCCGGCTCTCGCTGCGCTCGGCCGGGATGACAGATGAGGATCGCGGTAATGAAAGTGCGCTAATATTCCGGCCTTAGCCCCAGCGGTGCGTGGCTCAGCAGCTCGTAGCCGGTTTCCGTCACCAGCACCTGCTGCTCGATCTTGACGCATTCCTTGCCGCCGACGGCACCGATCAGGGCTTCGATGCAGACGGTCATGCCGGCCTCGAACCGGCCGTCGAAACCCCAGCGCTGCCAGTCCTGCGGATAGACCGCGAACGGATATTCGTCGGCGAGGCCGACGCCGTGCATGATGCAGGAATAGCGCCGGTCCACGAACTCCGCCGGCAGCCTGAAGCTCTTCTCGGTGAACTCGCGGAAGCTGAGGCCCGCTTTCACCAGCTCCAGATTGTGATGCAGGTTATCGAGCGCGACGCCATAGAGCCGCCGCTGCTCGTCGCTCGGCGCGACCTCGCCCGCGACCCAGCTGCGGCTGACGTCGGCGCAATAGCCGTTGGGACCGATCAGGTCGGTGTCGAAGGCGACGATGTCGCCTTTCTGGATCACGCGATCGGAGCATTCCTGGAACCAGGGGTTGGTGCGCTCGCCGGAGGTCAGCAGGCGGCACTCGATCCACTCGCCGCCCCGGGCGATGTTGGTGGCGTGCAGGTGCGCCCACACTTCGTTCTCGGTCATGCCGGGCTTCAGCGCGCGCCACATCGCCGCGATGCCGGCCTCGCAGGCGGCGATCGATTCCTTCATCGCCAGGACCTCGTCGGCGTTCTTGATGGTGCGGGCCCATTCCATCACCTCCTCGCCGTCGGTGATGGTGACGCCCTCGCGCTCCAGGGCATGGACGCCCGGCGGATCCAGCTTGTCGACGGCGAGGCGCTGGTTGCCGCCGCCGTGCTGGCGCACCAGGTCGGCGACCTCCTTGGCGAAGTTGCCGATATATTCGCCGTGCCGCCCGCCGTTGGTGAAATAGGTGTGCGGGAAAGCGGTGCGGGTCTCGCCGATCAGCTCATAGCCTTCGCTGAGGTGCCGCGCGCAGCCGTAGTCGAACAGGATGACCGGCCCTTCGGTCGCGACATAGACGTAGCGGCATTTGTTGTGCAGCGCCCAGACCTGCATGTTGGCGACGTCGGTGGCATGGCGGATGTTGCAGGGATCGAACAGCAGCGCCCCGCCATAGTCGCGCTGGCGCAGCTGCCCGCGGATGCGGTCCAGCCGGTAGCGGCGCAGGCTGGCGCGGTCGACCTTGCTCTGGTGATAGGCTGTCATGTTCGGCTTCTCCCCGCGCCGACGTTACGGGCTGCGGCAATGCCTGCCACGTGAGAAATCCGCAAGCGCCCGCGACATCCGGCGCAAACGGCGATCTTTGTGATCTTGCGCACTTTCCGTCCCATTTACCGTTGGTAGTTCCCCAGAAAGCTGCTATATTTCAACAAAGAAAACAGCCATACATCAACAAGTTCGGGACATCATTCCTAGGCGTCGCGTCACCCATTGATCGGCGCGCGGCCTAGCCATGGGAGGGTCCCCTTGCGCTCCAGCCGCCTTGCACGCTTGCACGTGTCCGCCGCCCTTGGCGCGACCATCGTAGCATTCATCCTCACCGGCCCCGCCGCAGCCTGGCAGACGGCCCATGGTGACCCCGACAATTCCAGCGCGGCTGACGTGCGGACGGCGCGTGCCGTCGCGCCGCGCGCCACCGTCAGCCTGGGCGAGATAGCGCCGGGCGCGGGGCCGGTGATCGCGCCGGACGGCACGGTCTATGTCGGAAACATGGACGGCACGCTGATGGCGTTCCGGCCCGACGGCACACCGCTCTGGAGCCGCGACATCGGCGGCTACGAGTCGATCGTGTCTTCGCCCGTGCTGGGCAGCGACGGCT
>DATEOK010000031.1:0-7534 GCA_035274225.1 Dongiaceae bacterium | reverse complement strand
CCACAAGGACGGGCGCGCGGTGGCGCTGTCCTGGCGCTGCGCCTGGTCCGAACCGGTAAAGCGGTATTTCTTCGTTGGCCGCGACATGACCGAGAGCCAGCTCGCGCAAGAAAGCTTACACGAAAGCGAGCAGCTTGCGCGGGGCATCATCGATACCGCGCTCGACGCGTTCGTTCAGATGGATGAAAGCGGGACCATCACCGACTGGAATACCCAGGCCGAAAAGATATTCGGCTGGTCGCGCAGCGAGACGCTCGGGCAGAGGCTCGGCGACCTGATCGTTCCGCAGACCCATCGCGACGCGCACCGCGCCGGCGTCGAGCATTTCCTGCGTACCGGCGCGCGCAAGATACTCGGGCGCCGGCTCGAGATCGAGGCGCTGCGGCGCGACGGCAGGGAAATCAAGGTCGAGCTCAGCATCACTGAACTGCGGCGCCGCGGCGGCATCGTGTTCAACGGATTCATCCGCGACCTCACCGACAAGATCGCCGCGGAGGACCGCGTCAGGCATGCCGAAAAGATGGAAGCCGTTGGCCAGCTCACCGGCGGCATTGCCCACGACTTCAACAACATATTGACCGTCATCACCGGGACGATCGAGATTCTCGGCGAGGCCGTCGCTGACCAGCCGCAGCTCGCGACCATTACCAGGATGATCGACGAGGCGGCGTCGCGCGGTGCCGAGCTGACCCAGCACCTCCTGGCTTTTGCCCGCAAGCAGCCGCTGCAGCCGCGCGAAACCGACATCAACACGTTGATCATCGACACGGCGAAGCTGCTGCGGCCAGCGCTCGGCGAGCAGATCGAGATCGAATCGGTGTTCGCGGACGAGGCATGTTCGGCGACCGTCGACCCGAACCAGCTCGCAACCGCGATCCTCAACCTTGCCCTCAACGCCCGCGACGCCATGCCCAATGGCGGCAAGCTGATCATCGAGACCGGCTCGGTGGTGCTGGACGACAACTATGCCGCGACCAACGAGGATATCCGACCCGGCCGCTACGCCATGATCGCGGTGAGCGACACCGGCGCGGGCATTCCGCAGGCCATCCTCGACAAGGTGTTCGATCCGTTCTTCACCTCGAAGGGGCCGGGCAAGGGCACCGGCCTCGGGCTCAGCATGGTCTATGGCTTCGTCAAGCAATCGGCCGGCCACATCAAGATCTATAGCGAGGAAGGCCACGGCACCACGATCAAGATGTACCTGCCGCCGGGAACCGGCATCCCGCTGGCCCCGGATGCATCCGCTCCGGCCGCGCTGGGCGGCGACGAGACCATTCTCGTCGTCGAAGACGACAAGCTGGTCAGGGAATATGTGCTGGCGCAGCTGCACGCGCTCGGCTACGACACGCTGGAAGCCGCGAATGCGGCGGAAGCGCTGGCCATCGTCGATGCCGGGCACAGGTTCGATCTGCTCTTCACCGACGTGATCATGCCCGGCGCCATGAACGGCCGCCAGCTCGCCGACGAGGTCGAAAGGCGCAAGCCCGGACTAAGGGTGCTGTACACCTCGGGCTACACGGAAAACGCGATCATCCATCACGGCCGGCTCGATTCCGGTGTCTTGCTGCTCGCCAAACCGTATCGCAAGTCGGAGCTGGCAGGCATGGTTCGCACCGCCCTTGCCGGCTGAGAGTCGAAGAGCCCGCCGGAAACCAGCGGGCCGGGCGCCCGGGTCAGGACCGCGCAGCGGTCATCACGATGCGGACGAGATCGGCGGCATTTCGTGCCCCGAGCTTTTTCATGATATTGGCGCGGTGATCCTCGATCGTGCGCGGACTGATACCCAGATGGCGCCCAGCTTCCTTGTTGGACGCGCCGGCGGTGAACTGCTCCAGCACTTCGCGTTCGCGCCGCGTCAGCGGCTCGCGCCCGGGGAAATGCAGCGATTCGATCTTCGACAGGGAATGCGCCGATTGACGCCGCACATAGGCGTCGATGGCTTCATTCAGGCGCGCGACCAGTTCGCTGCCGCGGAACGGCTTCTCGATGAAATCCAGCGCGCCGCTCTTGATCGCACTGACGGCCATGGAGATGTCGCCCTTTCCGGAGATCATGAAGATCGGCGCCGGATAGTCCTCCCCATGCAGCTCCTTCAGGATATCTAGGCCGGATTTGCCGGGGATGTGGACATCGAGCAGGATGGCGGCTGGCGTCCTCGTGCGCGCGACACCCAGCAGCGCGGCGCCGTCCGCAAAGCAGATCACCTGATAGCCACCGCCCGACAGCACCATCGACAGCGTCTCGCGGACGGCAGGATCGTCGTCGACCACAAAAATCTCGCCCCGGGAGCTGGGCTTATCGGACATGTGCCATCGTCCTTGCACCGTGAAAAGAAGACGCGCACGCGCCGAGCGTTGCCGGCGGCACCGGATTCGAACGTAACCGTATTTGTACGGGACGATGACTTAACCGACAAGTAGCATCGCGTCCCCTAAAAGCGGATGCGGGAGCGCAAACATGTCGAATGGAACTGATGACGGGTCCAGGCCTCCGTCCAACGACCGCGACGAGACCTACCGCGCGGTCGTCGCCGATCTGGTGCTCCTGATCGAGCGCGTCCAGGCGGGCCTGAAAAGGATCGACCAGGCCGTCGCCGCAGAAGCGGCCGCCGCCGGTGCGGAAACGACCGCGAACGTCATCGTGCTCGACGATGTCACGCCTCGCTACCTGAAAGCGGGCGCGGCGCTGCGGGCCTGCGATGCGGGCCTCGGAATGGCGCTGCATCTTTTCCGGGAGCCGATGGCGTTCGAACCTGGTATCAACCGCAACCACGGCATTTCCGCAGCTCATTGACCAGTGCTGAAAGGCGCGCCGGGAACCCGGCTCGATCAGCTTGCGCTGCACCGCAACCATGGGTTGCGATAGCAACCTTCCCAAAGGGCCGCGGCTGCGGCACGAAAGTTCATCCGGCCTCACGGCCCGCCGATCGCTACCCGCCCGGACCCTCTGCCGACGACCGATCAGGGAATGACCATGTCGTCGTCGCGCGCACCGCCGGATCGTCTCTTGCCGTTCTTGCCCCCCTTGAGGAAGGAGACGTCCATTTCCGTGCCGTTGACCCTGATCAGCTCGCAACGGCGATAGGCGAGGCCGGTCGAGGACAGCAGCAGGAAAAATTCCTTCAAGTTGAGGCCCTGGATCGAGCCTTCCACGGTCAGCGCCGCGTCGGTATCCGAGATCGCGTTGAGCACGCAGTCACGGCGCCATGTGCCGTCGATCGCCATGATGCAGACGTCATAGCCGCGGCTGAAGGTGACGCGATCATTGCCTCTGTGCTCTTCAGCCATGTCTGAGCCCCGCTGCCGCGGCAAGTCTCGGCGCCGCCGGGATGGCCGGCGCCTTCGCCGCGCGTGGATCATTGGGCCGGTAAAGGCCCCGCCGTTCTGCGACGGGTTTGAAGGCTTCGGTCAGGCCCACCACGGTTTCCGCCGCGCCCAGCACGAGAAAGCCATCCGGCTCGGTCGTCCGGGCGAGGCGGTTGAAAACGTTGACCTTGGTATCCTGGTCGAAATAGATCAGGACGTTGCGGCAGAACACCACATCGAAAGCGCCGAGCTGGGAAAAATCGTGCAGCAGATTGAGTTGGCGGTGCTGCACCATGGCGCGGATATCGGCGTTGAGCTGCCACAGCTCGCCCTTCTGGGTAAAATACTTCACCAGCATCTGGATCGGCAGGCCGCGCTGCACCTCGAACTGGCTGTAGATTCCCGCCTTCGATTTTTCCAGCACCTCCTGGGAAAGGTCGGTGGCGACGATTTCGATCCGCCAGCCGGCAAGCTGCGGGCCGATTTCCTTCAGGCACATCGCCAGCGAATAGGGCTCCTGTCCGGTCGAGCCGGCGGCGCACCAGATCCGCACGCTCTTGCGGCGCGCCCGTGCACGCAGGATCTCGGGCATGATGGTGTCGCGGAAATGATCGAACGGGATCTTGTCGCGAAAGAAGAACGTCTCGTTGGTGGTCATGGCTTCCACCGCCTGGGCGATGGTGGAGGCAGAACCCGCCTTCATCTTCTGCACCAGCTCGCTGATGCCGGACAGCCCGCATTTGCGTGAAAGCGGCAGCAGCCGGCTTTCGATCAGGTACTGCTTGTCGGAAGACAGATCGAGACCGGATTGGTCTTTCAACAACTTGCGCAAGTATTCATAGTCTGGCGGTGTCACGGGCGGCCTCTCGAGAACAAACGCAACAAAACAACGGAAACGGCTTACGCCGGCGCCACGATCAGTCCGACTTCCTGGAACTTTGCCGTCACGATGTCCTTGTCGAACGGCTTCATGATGTACTCGTTGGCGCCGGCATGCAGCGCGCGGGCGATGTGGGCGACGTCGTTCTCGGTGGTACAGAACACGACCTTGGGCCGGTCGCCGCCGGGCATGCGGCGCAGATTGCCGAGAAATTCGTAGCCGTCCATGACCGGCATGTTCCAGTCGAGCAGCACGGCGTCGGGCAGCCCGCGCTTGCAGATTTCCAGCGCCTTTTCGCCGTCCTCGGCCTCGACAATCTGGAAATCAAGGCCTTCCAGAATCCGCCGCGCGACTTTTCGGATAACGCTGGAGTCATCGACAACAAGGCATGTTCTCATTTTCGGCCTCTCGCTTCTTCCAAATTCCCTCGCGGGACGTTTCCAATATCGTTTGCCGCGGCGTGGCGGCCTTATGCCGCCATCACGTCCGGCGTGATTTCGAGCACGCGATCGACATCGAGGACGACCATGAGTTGGCCGTCGAGGCGGTGGACGCCGCCGGCGAGCTTGGCCATGCGGGGGTCGAGGTTGACGGGGTTTTCCTCGCGGCTGTGCTCGGGGAGCCTGAGAACCTCGCCGATCTGGTCGATCAGCAGCCCGTAGGATTCGCCGCGCAGGTCGACGCCGACCGCCATCGCCGGCTTGCCGTCGTCGGCCCTGGGCAGCCCGAGGCGGGCGCGCATGTCGACCACGGTGACGATGCGGCCGCGCAGGTTGAGGACGCCGGCGATCTCGCTGGAGGCCAGCGGCACCCGGGTCAGCCGTTGCGGCATGAACACGTCCTGGACGCGGGAGATCGGCAGGCCGAACAATTGTCCGCCGATCACCGCGGTGACGTATTCGGCGACCGCGCCTTCGAGGGTCTCGGTCTTGCTTGTCATCGTTCTGGTTCCCTTGGCCGTCCGGCTCACCTTGTTTAGGCCGCGTGCCTGACGTCGGCGGCCTGTTCCTTCAGCGCCGCGATCAGGCCGGGCCGGTCGAACTTGGCGACGTAATCGTGGAAGCCGGCCTGCCGGCCGCGCTCGATCGCCGCCGGCGAGACCATCGAGGACAACGCGATGATCGGCAATTGGCTCAGATGGTGGTCGGCGCGGATGGTTTCGGCGAACTCGAAGCCGTTCATGTCGGGCATCTCGATGTCGGTCAGGACCACATCGAAGGTCTGGCCCGAGCGCAGCGCGGAGAGCCCCTCCTGGGCGTTGGGCGCGACGCGGACCTTGTAGCCGGCGGCCTTGAGCACCGGCGCCAGCATGTTGCGGAAGAAGGCGCTGTCGTCGACCAACAGCACCGACTGCGCGCTGGCCGAGGGCCGCATCTCCTTGCGGGAGAACCAGTCGGCAAAGGCCATCGGCAGGAAGTGGCCGACATCGATCACCTCGGTGGCCTGGCCCTTGATCACGGCCGAGCCCAAAATGCCCTCGCCGGAGCCGGCGACCTCGATATGCAGCCGCTCCTCGACGATGTCGATGATCTCGTCGACCACAAGCCCCATCGAGCGGCCGTCATCGGCGAACACCAGGATCGGCTGGGCGCCCGAACTCTGGACGCTGACGCCTTGCATCTGCACCAGCGGCATCAACTGCTCGCGATACTGCACCATGTAGCGGCCGTTGGAGAGCTCGATCTTGTCGGTGGCGATCTCCTCCAGCCGGGTGACGAGGCCGAGCGGGACGGCCTTGGGCTGGCTGCTTCCGGCGCGGAACACCAGAAGCGAGGTGAGCTGCTCGCCGCTGGCCGCATGCGACGCCGCATTCTCGTCGGCGATGCCATGGTCGGCCGAGCCGGAGGCGCCGAGCGCCTTGGCGGTGCCATTGGGATCGATGATCATGATGACGGCGCCATCGCCCAAAATGGTGTTGCCGGAGAACATGTCGATGTGGCGCAGCTTGGTCGACATCGGCTTGACCACGATCTCTTCGGTGTGGAACACGCCGTCGACCACCAGGCCGAAGGTCTGGCTGCCGACCTGGGTGACCACGATGAAGCCGTTCTCGGGGTCGCTCGAGGAGCCGTCGTCGATCTTGAGGAGCTTCTTCAGGTGCATCAGCGGCAACAGCTTGTTGCGCAGCCGCAAGACCGCGGTGTCCTTGATGCGCTCGATGCGGTGCTCCGAGTTGGCCCGCGCCCGCACCAGCTCCACCACCGACAATTGCGGGATGGCAAAGCGGTCGCCGCCGGCTTCCACGATCAGGGCCGAGACGATGGCGAGCGTCAGCGGGATCTTGATGGTGACCGAAGTGCCCTCGCCGGCCACGCTCTTGATGTCGATGGTGCCGCCGATCTGGTCGATATTGGTGCGCACCACGTCCATGCCGACCCCGCGGCCGGACACCGAGGTGACGGCGGCGGCGGTGGAGAAGCCCGGCGCGAAGATGAACTTGTGGATCTGGGCTTCCGACATCTTCTCCAGATCGGCCTCGCTGACCAGGCCGTTGGCCAGGGCCTTGGCCTTGATCCGCTCGGTGTTGAGCCCGCGGCCATTGTCGGCGATGCAGATGATGATGTGGCCGCCCTCGTGATAGGCCGACAGCCGGATGGTGCCCTGCTCGCCCTTGCCGCTGGCCTGCCGCTCGGCCGGGGTCTCCAGGCCGTGGTCGGCGGAGTTGCGCACCATATGGGTGAGCGGGTCCTTGATCAGGTCGAGCACCTGGCGGTCGAGCTCGGTGTCGGCGCCGTGCATCTCCAATTCGATCTGCTTGCCGAGTTCGCCGGACAGGTCGCGCACGATCCGCGGCAGCTTCTGCCAGGCGTTGCCGATCGGCTGCATCCGCGTCTTCATGACGCCTTCCTGCAACTCGGCGGTGACGTTGGAGAGGCGCTGCAGCGGCACCTTGAACTCGGTGTCCTCGTTGCGGCGCGAGATCTCGAGCAGCTGGTTGCGGGTCAGCACCAGCTCGGAGACCATGGTCATCAGGTGTTCCAGCGTGTCCACGTTGACGCGGATCGACTGGTTGGCGATGCGGTCGCCCTCGCTCGCCGTCTCGTCGGCCATCGACTTCTTCGGCGCGGCCTTGTCCTTGGCGGCAGGTTTTGCGGCTCCCTTCGCAACAGGGGCTTCGGCGGCCGGCGCGGGTGCCGGCTCTGCCTTGGCAACGGGCGCGGGCACCGGCGCTTCGATCGCGGTCTCGCGGAAGGCGCGCTCGAGCTCGTCGAGCGAGACTTCGCCCGGACGCAGCGGACGTTCCAGGGTCTGGTCGATCAGCGTGCCCGTGGTCATGTCTTTGGCGGGCGCGGCAGCCGCAACAGGTGCCTCCGGCACCAGCGGCGGGGCCTCGGCAACAGGAGCA
>DATEOK010000030.1:0-2164 GCA_035274225.1 Dongiaceae bacterium | reverse complement strand
ATCGAGGTCAACGAGCATTGCAACCTGACCTGCCCGGTCTGCTTCGCCGATTCAGCGCCGCACCGGCCCAAGCATCTCGACCTCGACACCATCGCCCGCATGATGGATACGCTGGTCATCAGCGAAGGCGAGCCGGACCTGCTGCAGATCTCCGGCGGCGAGCCGACGCTGCACCCCGACATCCTCACCATCCTGCGCATGGCCAAGCAGCGGCCGATCCGCCACCTGATGCTGAACACCAACGGCATCCGCCTGGCGCGCGATCCCGACTTCGTCGCACAGCTGGCCGAGTTCACGCCCGGGTTCGAGGTCTACCTGCAGTTCGATTCCCTGCAGCGCGATGCCCTGATGCGGATCCGCGGCGCCGACCTGCGTTCCGTGCGGCAGGAGGCGCTCGAGAACCTGGAGCGCCACAACATCTCCACCACCCTGGTCGCCGTGCTCAAGAAGGGCGTCAACGACGGCGAGATCGGCGAGATCGTGCGCCACGCGCTCAGCTGGAACTGCGTGCGCGGCGTCACCTTCCAGCCGGTGCAGGATGCCGGGCGCAACCTGGGTTTCGACAAGAACCGCGACCGCGTGCTGCTCTCCGACATCCGCCGCGGCCTGATCGAGCAGGATTGCGGCTTCGCAGCCGAGGACATCATCCCGCTGCCGTGCAACCCCGAATCCATCACCATCGGCTATGCCCTGCGCGACGGGCAGAAGCTGACGCCCATCACCAGCCTGCTGCCGCGCGCCGAGTTGCTGCGCGACGGCCCCAACACCATCGCCTACGAGAAGTATCCGGCGCTGAAGGAGCGGCTGTTCCAGCTGATGTCGCTGTCCGCCGCCGGCGAGATGACCGACCTCAAGCTGCGCGAGCTGCTGTGCTGCCTGCCGCAGTTCGAGGTGCCGAACACGATGGGCTACGACCGCGTTTTCCGGGTCCTCGGCATCCAGTTCCTCGACCGCTTCAATTTCTGCGTCTCGCAGGTGAAGCGCTCCTGCATCCACTTCGTGACGCCGGAGCAGCGCATCATCCCGTTCGACACCTACAACCTGTTCTACCGCGACGGCACCGACCGCCGCATCCGCCGCGAGCTCGGCTGGCCGGAGCTGGCACCGAGCGCGGCGCAATAAGGGGGAAGCATGTCCGAAACACCACCCGGCGGATTGCCGAAATCGGTCGAGCCGCAGGCCCCGCAAGCGGACCCGAACGGCGCGCTGCGCGTCGTCACCGTCCTGGTGATGATCGGCAGCATCCTCGGCCTGCTCGGCAGCGGCCTCTGCTTCCTTGCCTTCCTCAGCGACGGCTTCTACGGCGACATGGCCGGCATCCTGCTGCTGGTGCTGCCGCTGCTGCTGTTCTTCGTCGGCGCCATCTGGGTGTGCAAGGCGCTGCTGGACCGCCTGAAGCGGTAGCTACGGCACTTCGTCCACTGACCGGAACACCTTCTTCCCCGCCGCCACGAAACGCGCCATCTCCTGGTCCGCGCCGACCGAGGTGCCGCCGATGCGCAGGAACGCATCGCACCGCTCGGCCAGCGCCAGGGACAGCGGCATCATGATCTCCGCCTCCGCCGCCGCGCCGCCGCCGGCGGCTTCGATGACCGGCAAGGCCATGTTGACCCCGATGACCGGCACATGGCCCTTCGTCCAGACGGCGAGCGCCGCTTCGTTCATGCGCGCGAGATTGGCGGCGCGATCGGCCGCAGACTTGGCCCCGGTGCCGTAGGGACCGCCGACCATGATCCACATGGAGAGACTCCAGCGAGAGACAATCGGGCTGGAGTGTATCGCCGCCGCTTATCGGGCGTGAGCGCCCTAGCGGCGGCGTCTGATCCGGACCGGGATAGGCTTTAGTTCCATCCGCGATCCGACCAGGAACGCCATGAAAGCGCTGAGAAAATCGAAGTCCCGAAATAGCCCGCGCCAATACTTGCTTGCCATCACCAAACTCCCGCCCCACTGGGCTTTGTCGCCCTCATGCTCCTCCTCATAGTTTAACAACCGATTGAAGCGCCCGATGGTTCCCCTCCTCCTTTGGGAGGGACCGCCTGGAACCCTTGCGGGCGCGGCCTTTCTCCCTATACTCCGCCGCGTTTTTTGCGGATTTGAGGGGCGTGATGGCCAAGAAGATCAACAAGGTCGTGCTGGCCTATTCCGGCGGGCTCGACACCTC
>DATEOK010000029.1:0-2783 GCA_035274225.1 Dongiaceae bacterium | reverse complement strand
CCGGTCATTCCCGCGCCAGGGCTCTCCAGCGGTGAGGCCCTCCACGCGCCGAAGTCGGGGCGGGTCGTGTTCTCGTTGCTCCAGTGCCCTTCGATGTGCAGAAGCTTGCCGAGTTCGCCGCTCCGGACGGTCTCGATCAGGCCCATTACATTGGGCGCGAATCGCCTGTTGTGGCCGACGGCCAGCGTGACGCCGTGCTTCGAGCAGGCGGCGATCGCGCGTTGCGCATCGGCAGCGGTGAGCGCCAGCGGCTTCTCGCAGAACACCTGCTTGCCCGCGGCCGCCGCGCGCTCCACCTGTTCGGGATGGAGCGAGTGCGGCGTCGCGATGACGACGCCGTCGATGCGGATGTCGCGGACGAGGGTTTCGAAGGAGTCGGTGAGCTCGAGGTCCAGTTCCCTGGCGACATCGGCCCGCTTGGTGGGATCGGACACGGCGGCGGCGACGAAGCGCACCACGTCGCTTTTTCCGCGCACGGACCGGACCAGGCGCTGGCCCCACCAGCCCAGACCGGCAATGCCGAGCAGCATCGGCTTCAATGGATATGCCCCTGCTGGAGGACGCGGCGCATCAACGCCGGCGAGAAGTCGGAGGCATCGCAGAGCTCGAGCGTGCGCCGTTCCTTGGCGGCAATACGCTCGACCGCCTCCGGCAGGCGCTTGATGCAGTCGCGCGGAATGACGACCGCGCCATGGTGGTCCGCGTGAACGATGTCGTCATGGCGCACGTCCATGCCGAGCACCGAGACGGTCTCGCCGAAGCCGACCAGATGGACGTGCGCATGGCTTGGGACGAGGCAGCCGCCCAGCATCTTGAAGCCGGGCGCCCAGGCATCCGTGTCGCGGAAGGAGCCATTGGTGACGCAGCCGCGGGCCCCCAGCCGGAGGTGAACCTTGGAGTGCACTTCGCCCCAGAAGGCGCCTGCGCCGGGCTGGTCGTCCAGGTCCTGCAGGACCACGATGGTGGGCAGTTCCTTGGCGTGCACATAGTCGTACCAGTCGAAGCGGTCTGCCGTCGGCTGGGCAGGCCTGCTGCGTGCGCGAATCGTGCCGACGCGCGCCACGCCGATCATCGGCTGGAACGGGCCGTCCAGGGGCACGCCCGGCCGGGTCGTGTAGGCGGTGAGCGGCACTTCCGGCATCAGCAGCTCAAGGGCGTTGCAGATGGTCGGCGTATCCCAGGACGCGAGCAGGTCCAGGTCGTCGAGGGTCAGGAGGGCGGTGCTATCGGCCATGTGAGCTCCTTGTTTCGCGATGATGCGAATCGTGCGGTCCAGTTCGAGATCGGTCGCTCAGGGGGTCAGCGCATTCTCTTCCGTCACCGTGGCATGCCAGATCAGCGGACCTCCGGCGTCGTGGCCCGTGACGATCGTGAGCATGAGGGCTTCGGTGTCTGTGTCATTGCGAAAGCCGCGCGTCGCGCCGCCCTCGACCGACACGCAGTCCTTCGGCTGGGCAGCGATGGCATGCTCCTGGTCGTCGTCGCCGATCCAATAGATGGTCATGGCGCCTTCGACGGGAATGAACACCTCCTGCGTGGGATGCGAATGCATTCGCGATCCACCGCCGGGCGGGATCCTGACCCAGTTCATGACGTACCGGTGGTCACCGGCGATCGCCGGCGGAAGTGGATTCTCCGACGAGCCGCGGCCGATCAGCTTGAGGTTCTCCTTCGCGCCACCGGGCAACCGGGTGTCGAGGAAACCTGCCTTGATGCCCTTGAGCTCCGCGAATCGTGCAACCTGAACCTTCGTCATGTCTCGCTCCTTGTGGGAAGGATGTGCGGGCACGGCCGCCGTCGTCTATTGGGGTGATGCCTGCTGGGCCAGCTTGCCGTTGGCGTCCAGGTACACGCCCGTTTTCGCCGCACGTTCCAGGACGGACGGATGCCAGCGCACGCTGCCGCCGCCGGAAGCGCCCCCATCCACGATGGCGAGCATCAAGACCGCGCGGTCGGAATCGTTGCGGAAGCCGCGCATCAACCCTTCGGGGATCGAGACGCAGTCCAACTGCTCCAGAACGATCTCTTGCTCCCCGGTCTCGCCCCAATAGATGGTCAACGGACCGTCGACGGGAATGAACAGCTCGGCACCGGAGCCCGGGTGATCGTGCAGATTCGAGCCGCCGCCGGGCGGGATCAGCACCCAGCTCATGTTGATGTTGTGCGCTGCGGCGATGGCCGGTCGCATGTCCGGGTTCTCGAAGATGCCCTTGCCTGCCGCGACCAGCTTGAAGTTCTGCTTCTGCCCGCCCGGCAGGCGCGAATCGACGAACGCGGTCGTGGTGCCGGACAGCCCGCTGTAACGCGCGATCCGCTGTTCCAACTGTTCCCTGCTGAGGGAAGGGGCATGCTCCATGGTGTGGCTCTGTACTGTGAAATCGGAATTTGGACGCTGCTTTCCAGCGCTGCGATGATGAGGAAGCATGTCATCTATTCGCCGATGATTCATGCGGCGCTGACATAAGAGTCATGCTCTGAGAGGAAGACGGCCACGCCGGGTCGGCGCAGAATCAGACGACGGGAATGCGCTGCGCTTCGTCCTGGGGCGTGCGAAGCATTGCCGGGCATCGGGTGATGCCTAGGACAATGGAGACACGGCGATGAAACATCTGATTCGCTTCATTCTTGCTTCGTTGATCGGGGTGGCGTCGGCCGCCGCCGCGGAAGCGAACTACCCCGACAAGCCCATCACGATGGTCGTGCCCTTTCCCGCCGGCGGCGGGGCCGACGCGGCTGGCCGGCTGCTGGCGCGGCACCTCGAGCGCAAGCTCGGCCAGCCGGTG
>DATEOK010000028.1:0-7029 GCA_035274225.1 Dongiaceae bacterium | reverse complement strand
GGCGACAAGCGCTGATGCGAGGGCGGAGGAAGCGCTAGACGTCGAGATTCGCGGTGTCGACCAAATCCCGCGGCACTTCGCTCGATGGCGCACGGCATAGTGCTCCAGACCTCAACTTTGATCTATCTTGATGGTCGTGATACATCCATGCGATTGATGATGGCGGCCAGTAACTACTTCGATTGATTTGGCTCTCTAATGGCTTTCAACGAAAAACACTCGAATTCAATGTAACACGAGAACTTGCCAACCATCTTGACAGAGTCCACCAAGTATTCCGGGAATTCATCCTGGGATACGTTTATGCTGGCCATCCTTTACCGTCGGCGCTTCTCGCTCAAGCTCTGTCGCTCCCCACAGTAGTCACTGGCTTGACTTTGCAGCAGGAGCGGCGTGACGGATACGATATCCGCATTGAGCCTCCCGCTGGTTACAGCGGCACTTCACATGCTGTCTTCCTGCAATTCAAGGAGGGTACTTTCCGCAAGCATATTCTGAATTGGCCGGGCCGCTTCGGAGGTACCAAACGATCGATCTTCTCTAGTCGATCCGTTCACAATCCCGTTCTGGTCTTTGAAATCAACAACAACAAATATCTTGATCAGCACATAAGATTGCGTGCGACTGCATCGGTTTCAACCGATCCCGGCGAAGCGGTATACGCCCTGCCACGAATTAGAGATCTACCTGATCTGAAGCGCTGGTTGGGTGATCTTCTCGTCCGCACAACCTTTTTGGGACTTGACGATGTGGATCGCAGTGCGAGCTCTCCAATCTTGGCTGGCAAGAAGCATCACATACATTGCTCATATTCAAATGGCTTGATGTGGGAGGTGTGCTCTGAACCTGCACATCCGGCGAAACCGGAGGCGATATCGGGCAAGCTTATTGGCGAACTCACAGCGTTACGGATAAGGCGCTCGGTTATGTCCTGGGCTCCAGCAGTCCGCAGTGCTCGTGCCGATCGCTCAACGCAAGAACTGTCGGCTGCCATATGCGACCGGCTAGTATTCGAATGTGCAAATTTGCTTGGCTCAACTCAGGATGCCGTCACTCAATGCGGCTTTCCGACATCATCAAAGTTCTCAAACATGCAAGACTTGCTCATGCAAAGGCAGAAAACTCTCGATGAGAAGCTATTACATTCGGCGATAGAGCTAGACGGTGAATCATCCTCCAAGATCAGCCCCAAGGAAGTCGGGGAAATCGGTCGACATGGCAGCGCCGAGACACTCAGGGAGATTGCCAAAATTGCAATTCCTTCACTTGAGTTCATTGCATCCGGCAGCTGGTTGGAGAAGGATAACCCACCTGAGGTCGATACACGGTTTGGAGTCTCCGTTCCGGAAGAAGGAATGACTCTTCAAAGGCTAGTTGAACCTCACGAAGGGAAACGAAGCGGCGTGTCGCCTCGGCTCAGCTATATCCTTGTATAGATAGCTGAGAGATTTCCGGAACAACGACACTGCCGCATCAACCAGATACCGGCTGGCCTCATACGTCCAAATTCGCGACGTTGAGCGCGTTCGACTGGATGAAGTCGCGGCGCGGTTCCACCAGGTCGCCCATCAGGGTCGAGAACACTTCTTCCGCCTCGTCGGCGTGCGTCACCTTCACCTGCAGCAGGGTGCGGGCGTTGGGGTCGAGCGTCGTCTTCCACAGCTGCTCGGCCTGCATCTCGCCCAGGCCCTTGTAGCGCTGGATGTCGAGGCCCCTGCTGCCGGTCTGCATCACCGCATTGGCGAGGCCCATCGGGCCGTTGATGCGGATCTCGCGGTCCTTGGACACGAAGCTCGCGGGCGCGCGGTAGATCTCCGCCAGGTCGGCCTTCATCGCATCCAGCCGGTGGCAATCGGTGGAGCGGATCAGCGTCGCGTCGATGGTGTGGTTCTCGGTGATGCCGCGCAGCCGGCGCTTGAAGCCGAGGCCGCCATCCTGGTCGGCGACGCCGGTCCAGCCGCGCTCCGCCTCCGGCGCCAGCGCGTCGAGCCGTGCCGCGATCGCCTGCGCGACCGACGGGTCGGCGGCCGTTTTCGGGTTGAGCGCACCGGCGATCGCCGCCTGCTCCACCACGTCGGACGAGCCGACCTTGCGCACCATCGGCTCCATCAGGTGCTTCGCATTGTTGGCCTGGTCCAGGACGCGGCGCAGGTCGGCGCCGCCGATCTGCGCGCCGGTGCCGAGCTTCAGGATCGCGCCCTCGAGACCGAGGTTGATCAGGAACTCCTCGTAGGCGCGGCTGTCCTTCAGGAACGTCTCCGACTTGCCGCGCGCGGCACGGAACAACGGCGGCTGCGCGATGTAGAGATAACCCTTCTCGATCACCTCTGGCATCTGGCGATAGAAGAAGGTCAGCAGCAGGGTGCGGATGTGCGAGCCGTCGACATCGGCGTCCGTCATGATGATGATCTTGTGGTAGCGGATCTTGGCGATGTCGAACTCCTCGGCGATATTGGCGCCGAGGGCCGTGATCAGCGTGCCGACCTCCGCCGAGCTCATCATCTTGTCGAAGCGCGCACGCTCGACGTTTAGGATCTTGCCGCGCAGCGGCAGGATGGCCTGGGTCTTGCGGTCGCGGCCGGCCTTGGCGGTGCCGCCGGCGCTGTCGCCCTCGACCACGAAAAGCTCGGATAGCGCCGGATCGCGCTCCTGGCAGTCCGCCAGCTTGCCGGGCAGCGAGGTCGGATCGAGCCCGCCCTTGCGGCGCGTCAGGTCGCGCGCCTTGCGCGCCGCCTCGCGCGCCGCCGCGGCTTCCACCACCTTGGCGATGATCTTCCTGGCATCGGCCGGATGCTCTTCCAGCCACTGGCCGAGCTTCTCGTTCACCACCGCCTCGACCACCGGGCGTACTTCGGAGGAGACCAGCTTGTCCTTGGTCTGGGACGAGAACTTGGGGTCCGGCACCTTGACCGAGAGCACGCAAGTCAGGCCCTCGCGGATATCCTCGCCCGTCAGCTCCACCTTTTCCTTCTTCGCGATGCCGCTTTCCTCGGCGTATTTGTTGATCTGCCGGGTCAGCGCCCCGCGATAGCCGGCGAGGTGCGTGCCGCCGTCGCGCTGCGGGATGTTGTTGGTGAAGCAGAACATGTTCTCATGGTACGCGTCGGTCCATTCCATCGCGGCCTCGACCGTGATGCCGTCCTTCTCGCCCGTCAGCACGATCGGCGGCTCATGGAGCGCGTTCTTGGCGCGATCGAGGTAGCGCACAAAGGCCTCGATGCCGCCCTCGTAGTGGAACTCGTTCTGCTTGGGCTCGACACCGCGCGCGTCGGTGAGGATGAGGCGCACGCCGGAATTGAGGAACGCCAGCTCGCGCAGGCGATGCTCCAGCGTCGCATAGTCGAACTCGGTCTTGGTGAAGATGGCGGACGAGGGCCAGAAAGTGACCTCCGTGCCGCGCTTGCCATGGGCATCGCCGGTCACGGCCAGCGGCGCCTCGGCATCGCCCATCCGGAAGCGCACGAAATGCTCTTTGTCGTCGCGCCAGATGCGCAGATCGAGATGCTCGGACAGCGCGTTGACGACAGACACGCCGACGCCGTGCAGGCCGCCTGACACCTTGTAGGAATTCTGGTCGAACTTACCGCCGGCATGCAGCTGGGTCATGATGACCTCGGCCGCGGACACGCCTTCTTCCTTGTGGATGTCGGTCGGGATGCCGCGGCCGTTGTCGCGCACGGTCACCGAGCCGTCGCCGTTCAGCAGCACGTCGATACGGTCGCAGAAGCCGGCGAGGGATTCATCGATCGCGTTGTCGACCACCTCGTAGACCATGTGATGCAGGCCCGAGCCGTCGTCGGTGTCGCCGATATACATGCCCGGGCGCTTGCGCACGGCATCGAGGCCCTTCAGGACCTTGATCGAATCCGCATCGTAGTTCTCGCCGTCGCCGCCGTTCGGAGTCGGCGGAATATCGTTCTTGTCGTCCGTCATCGTGCTTCACTCAATGTCATCGGCTGAAAGGCCGGGATTTCTAGAGACTGTGGACGCGGCCATCCTCGACCGCGAAAAACTGCGCCTGGCTTGCGAGCGGGCGGAACAGGTCGCGGTCCGTCCCGGTCAGCCAGGCCTGCAGGCCAAGGGCCAGAATCTCGCCGAACAACGCCTCGCGCCGCTGGCCGTCCAGGTGCGACACCGCCTCGTCCAGCAGCAGGACCGGCGCCTGGCCGCGGCGGCGCTTGGTGAGGCGCGCTTCCGCCAGGGCGATCGACAGCAGCAGTGCTCGCTGCTCGCCGGTCGAACACTCGGCGGCACGCAAAGGCGCACTGCCAAGCGAACGACCGAGATAGATCACCTCGAGGTCGCTGCGATGGGTGCCCCATTCGGTGGCGCCCGACGCCGCATCGCTCTTGCGCGCGGCCCTGAGGTTGGCCTTCAGCCGGTCTTCCGCCGCCAACGCCGGTCCTTCGCCGAGCCAAATCTCCACCATGCCCGCTGCCGCCAGGCTGGCGCGCGGGAATGGACTATCGCTTTCGCCCAGCGCCGCGTTCAGCGCGTCCACCGCCTCGCAGCGCGAGGCCGCGATCGCGACGGCGCTGCCCGCCATCTCCGCCTCCAGGGCGTCGAGCCAGGCATCGAGATCGGATTGCGCCGCGCCGACTTCGCCGCGCAGCAGGCGGGCGCGCTCGCGCATCGCCGTGTCGTAGGCCGCAACCCGCGCGGCGTGGCTGGGATCGATCCCGGTCACCAGCCGGTCGAGATAGCGGCGGCGGGCCGAGGCGGCATCGTCGAACAGCCCATCCATCGCCGGCACCAGCCACTGCACCGACAGGATGTCGGCGAAATCGGCCTGCGAGCGCGCCGGCGCGCCGTTGATCCGCGCCAGCCGCCGGTCGCGCCCGATCTGCGCCTGGGCCATCGGGTCGCGCCCGGTGCCGAGGGCGAACTCTTCGCCGGCGGTCTGCAGCTTGGCGTGCACCGCCCAGGCCATGTTGGCGTGGTTGCCGGGGCCGCGGAAATCGATCTCCGACAGCTTGGCGCGGTTGAGGCCGCTGCCGGGGCCGAGCAGCGACAGCGCCTCCAGGAGATTGGTCTTGCCGGCGCCGTTGGAGCCGACCAGCACCACCGGCCGCAATTCCAGGTCCAGCGCCAGATGGCGGTAGTTGCGGAACTGGGTCAGCGCCAGGTGCGTAAAGCCGACCACGACCGCCGGCGTGGCGCCGGTCGCAGTCATCGCATCCTCTATCCGTGGTTCCTGCGCGTAGCCTGCCAAGCCGTCACACCCGCATCGGCATCAGCACGTAGAGCGCCATGGCATCGGCCATGTCGCGCACCAGCGTGGGCGCCACCGCGTCGGCCAACACCATCTGCAGGCCGTCGCCGTCGATCTCGTCGGCCACGTCCAGCAGATAGCGAGAGTTGAAGCCGATTTCGAGGGGGGCGCCCTCGTATTTGACTTCCAGCTCCTCGACCGCGGTGCCGTTCTCGGGCGAGGTCGCGGAGATCACCACCACGCCTGACTTGAGACTGAGCTTCACCGCGCGCGACTTCTCGCTGGAGATGGTGGAGACACGGTCGACCGCATCGCGGAACGCGCGCCGGTCGACTTCCAGTGTCTTGTCGTTGCCGGTCGGGATGACCCGCTGATAGTCCGGGAACGAGCCGTCGATCAGCTTCGAGGTCAGCACGATGTCGTTGAAGGCGAAGCGCACCCGGGTGTCGGACAGCGACACCTCGACCGCGCCGTCGACCTCCTCGATCAGCTTGCGCACCTCACCCACCATCTTGCGCGGAATGATGACGCCGGGGATCTTCTCGGCCCCTTCCGGCAGCGGCATCTCGACCCGCGCCAGGCGGTGGCCGTCGGTCGCGACCGCGCGCAGCGTAGACTGCTTGCCGCCGGTGTGGGCGTGCACGTAGATGCCGTTGAGGTAGTAGCGCGTCTCCTCGGTGGAGATCGCGAAGCGGGTGTGGTCGATCAGGCTGCGCAGATCGACCGCAGCCAATGGGAAGCGGTGCGGCAGGTCCCCGGCGGCCGTGGAGGGGAAGTCCTCCTTAGGCAGGGTCTGCAGCGTGAAACGCGAGCGGCCGGCCTTGATCGCCACCTGGCCGCCGTCGTTGGCCAGTTCCAGGCTGACCTGGGAGCCCTCGGGCAGCTTGCGCACAATGTCGTAGAGCATGTGGGCGGGGACGGTGGCGGCGCCCGGCGCGGCGATCTCCGCCGGCGCGTGGTCGACAATCGCCAGGTCCATGTCCGTGGCGGTCAGGGCAACCCGCTCGCCTTTGGCTTCCACCAGCACGTTGCTGAGGATCGGAATGGTGTTGCGCCGCTCCACCACGCTCTGCACGTGGCCCAGGGATTTCAGCAATGCCGTCCGTTCGATCGTCAGTTTCATGGTTCCTGCAACCCCATCGCAATTTTTGGCGACCGATCTATCGCAGGCTGGAACAGGGGTTCCGGCCGCTCCGGTCGCTGCTTATTTTTCCTTGCTGGAGTGCCCGGAGAAGCCCGGCAGATCGGCCCGAATCATGGGCCCCTTTCAGCAAGTCAGGGATTATATCAGGACAAGCGGGAAGCAACAGCCAAAAGCGTGCAAAGTGCCGCCCGGAAAGGCCAATTCGGCCGTTCCGGCGGGGTCTGTTCCGCCCTTTACCGGGGCTTTTCGGAGCCCTTCCCGCAGGGAGTCGGCGGCTGGTCTCGATGCCGGCCTGCCGACCGCCTGTAGGCCCCTTCCGCTATGCCCCCAAGAAACCCCTCGGGCCCGCCCCTCAGGCGTCCAGCATCCGCTTCAGCAGGTCGACATCCTCGGCAAAGGTGCCGTCGGCGGTGCACAATTCCTCGACCTTCTTGACCGCGTGCATGACCGTGGTGTGGTCCCGCCCGCCGAACTTGCGGCCGATCTCCGGCAGCGAGCGGGTGGTCAGCTGCTTGGCCAGGAACATGGCGATCTGGCGCGGGCGGGCGACCTGGCGGGCGCGGCGCGGCGACTGCATGTCGGCCAGCTTGATGTTGAAATGCTCGGCGACCCGCTTCTGGATCTCTTCGATCGTGACCCGGCGGTCGTTGGCGCGCAGCAGGTCCTTCAGCAG
>DATEOK010000027.1:0-13984 GCA_035274225.1 Dongiaceae bacterium | reverse complement strand
AAGGGCGCCCCGGACTCCGACGTCAACGGCACCGGCCTCACGGTCGGCGCGACCGTGGTCGACGGCGTCGTGTTCGCCAAGGACACCACCGACTTCAACGTGATCATCGACTCGGTGGCGGACGGCGACGACAAGGGCGATGACGGCGATGCCGACAAGCTCGGTGTCACCATCGAGGTGACCGACGGCGGCGATGCCAATAGCACGTTCCAGGTCGGCGAGACCGGCAACGTAAAGGTCACTGCGTCCTACGACGACTTCGTCGACGGATCTGAGACCCACACCCTCACGATCCAGCTGGCACCGGGCTTCACCTGGACTGTCGGCTCGGTTGTTCCGGGCGGTTTCACGGTGCTGCTGGCCGGCACCGACTCTGACACCGTCGTCCTGCAGGTCGACAGCTCGAATGGCGTTGGCGACATCGAAGTCAACCTGTCGGTGAAGTACAACGGCGGGGTGGCGGGCAACGAGTCCGGAGTATTCTCGGCGACGGTGGTTGCCACCGAGACGCCCACGGACTCCGAGTGCAATCCCGACAACAACACCGACTCCGCGACCGCGACGGACACGGTTGGTCTGGCCTCGCCGCCTGACTCCAACGTCTCGATCGGCGCCGAGGGCAACACCGAAGCCATCTGCGTGCCGGAAGACTCGCTGGGCGTGGACATTCCGGTGACCGCGACGACGAGCGCTGGGTCGCACCTGACCCAGATCGTCATCACGGGCTTCCCGGCGGGCGGCGGCGGCTTCACGATCAATGAGCTCGGTCTCAACTCCGCCAACACCTCCGCGGTGTACGATGCCGTGGCCGGCACCCTCACGATCACGTTCCTCAACGACACGACCGCCAACTTCAGCGGCACGTTCAAGGTCATCCCGCCGGCCGACAGCGACCTCGATCTCGGTACGCTGACGGCGACGCTCACCGCTGTCGACAATGTCGATCCGGCGCTGACCGACACCGACGCCGACCAGGCCTTCGTGCGGGTCGACGCGATCGCGGATGGCAAGGGTCCGGGCTTCGGCGATGACGGCGACGGCGCAGTGCTGTCCGTCTCGCTCACGGCGAGCGACAGCCCGGCTGACCTGGACGGCGTCTTCGCGGCCGGCGAGAAGGGCCAGCTGACGCTGGGTGCGACCTTCGACGACTTCAACGACGGCTCGGAGCTGCACCAGATCACCATCACGGCCCCGGCTGGGTTCCAGTTCACCGGAACCATCACCGGCCTGCCGGCTGGGGTGACGGTCAACACCTCGAACGCGAGCACGATCGTGCTCGATGTCGACAGCAACGGCGTCGACGGTGTCGGCACTATCGCCAACGTTCAGATCGAGATCCAGAACGTCGGTGCGCCTGACAGCGTGACCCTGGACTTCACCGCAATTGCGAGTGCGGTCGAGCAGAACACGACTGCGACCAACGGCGATGGCAACGACGAGTGCACGGACGGCAACAACGCGCAGTCCGTCTCGACCACCGCTGCCGTCACGTCGCAGACCGACAAGCTGCCGGTCGCTTATGACGACAAGGTGTGCGGCGACGAGGCTGCTCCACGCAACGTCAACGTGCTGCTGATCCTCGACCGCTCCGGTTCGATGGGCGACGAGATCCCCGGCAGCGGCGGCAAGACCCGCCTGGAGCTGCTGCAGGAAGCGACGGCCGCCATGCTCAACGCGCTTGCCGAGAACGGCGACGTGCGGGTCATGGTGGTGGGCTTCACCACGTCGGCCAGTTCCAACAACCAGTGGGTCGACGTGGCGACGGCGATCACTCTGATCAACGCGCTCACGCCGGGCAACCTCACGAACTACGAGGATGCGCTGGACGTCGGCGCCAACGCCTTCAACCAGGACGTTGCCGACCGCGGCGACTTCGCGGATCACGACAACCTGGTGTTCTTCATGTCGGACGGCGTCCCCACCACGGGCGGCGACTCGGACAACGGCAACGAGTTGACCAATGACAACAAGGAGGCGTGGGACAACTTCCTGGAAAACCCGGGGAACAGCATCGATCAGCTGACGGTGGTCGGCATCGGTTCCGACATCGCCGCCAGCGACGACGACCTCGAGGATGTGGCCGATCCGGACTACACCCCCGGCGATGTCGACGCCAAGAATCCGTTCGGCCAGGTCCTGATCGTCGCCGACGAGAACGACCTGAAGGACGCGCTTGGCGGTGCGATTGCGACCGCGAAGATCGAAGGCAACGTGCTTGACGGCTCGATCGAGAACGACGACACGAGCCCGAATGGCGCGGTCGACGGCGACGGCAGCGCGCCGACGCCGGGCGATGCCGACAACCTTGGCGACACGCCGACGCACATCTCGCAGTTCAAGTACGATGCCGCGGTCGACAACCTCCTCGACATCACCATCAACTACGATGGCACGGGCGACGTTGATCTGTTGGACATCACCGGCGGCAAGGGCGTCAGCATCGACGGGACCAAAGTTTCGTTCGATGCCGACTACGGCCGCATGACCTTCGATTTCTCGACCGGGAAGTTCACCTTCCTGGCCGACTCCATCGACGGCGGCGACAAGGAAGAGCACTTCAACTACACGCTGAAGGACACCGACGGCGACGTCGACTCCGCCAACCTGATCGTCTGCATCCAGGACAAGTACGTCGACCTGCAGCCGATCGCCTACGACAACCACGACGCCTTGACCGAGAGCTCGGTCAGCGGCGCGGTCACCATCGTCAACGACTTCAACGCCGGTGGCACTGGCGGCACGCTTTATGGCGGCAGCGGCCAGGCGGGCGGCGAGATGGTGCTGACGACCTCAGACGGCAGCGGTGCCGAGGAATACAGTTCTCTCCGCACCAGCCTGATCGCTGAAGGTTTGAGCGGCGCTGCGCTGGACGCCCTCGTCGGAGACCTGCCGGATGAAGGCAGCGCCTTCGTCCGTCCGGTCTCGGTGGCGGGTCCCTCGGTGCTGCGGTTCGAGTATGACTACAACGGCAATTCGGACGACAATGACGTTGCCCTGTATTTCGTGCTCAACAGCAGCAACCAGATCGTGGCGCAGGGTGTCCTCGGCGAGGGCAACCCGGACGTGGCGAACGGCGTGGTCACCGTGCCGCTGGCTTCGGCCGGCAACTACAAGGTGATCTTCACCGTCAACGACCGCGACGATGACAGCGGCTCGTCCACGCTGGACATCGACCGCATCGAGACGCAGCCGGCGACCATCCACACGGTCAGCGGCAACGTCGTCCTCGATCCGAATGACACGCCGTCGGGCTCGTCCGATCCGGCGGGCGCGGTGGACGTGCTGGGCGATGGCACCAACCGGGTCACGCTGGTGCAGTTCGGCAGCACGATCGTCGATGTGCCGTCCGACGGCTCCAACGTGATCGTCACCGGTGCCAACGGCATCCTGACGATCAACAGCACCGGCGCCTACACCTACACCTCGCTGCCGGGCACGGTGGCGAACGGTGCGGTGGAGACCGATGCCTTCACCTACACGCTGAAGGACTCCGACGGCGACAGCGACACGGCGATCCTGCGGATCGACAGCAACGGCGTCGGCGGTACCGTGACGATCAGCGACGTGACGGTGAACGAGGGTGGCACCGCCAACATCGTGGTGACGCTGTCCGAGCCGGCTCCGGTTGGCGGCCTGACGCTGAACTACACCTTCAGCGGCGGCACCGCGACGAGCGGCGACGACTACACGGCGGCTGCGGTGGGGGCGACCGTGACTGTTCTGGCGGGTGCGACAACCGCCAACATCGTGGTCAACGCCAAGACCGACGGTGTGTTCGACGACAACGAGACCTACAACGTTGTCCTCTCGGGCGCGCCGGCGGGCTGGACCATCTCCGATGCCACGGGCGTGGTGACGATCGACGACAAGACGACCGTCACGGCCCCTGTGGTGACGTTCACGGCCCAGGATCCGGGCACCAGCGGCTGGCCGACGTCGGGCGGGTTCACCACGAACGGCAGCAACACGTTCAACGGCGATGACAACAACAACCGACTCGATGGCGAAAGCGGCAACGACGTCATCGATGGCAAGGGTGGTCACGACCAGGTCCAGGGCGGCTCCGGCGACGACAGCCTGACCGGCGGCAGCGGCAATGACTTCCTGGAGGGTGAAGACAACAACGACACCCTCAATGGCGGTACTGGCAACGACCTGTTGTCTGGCGATGCCGGCAACGACCAGGCCAACGGCGGTGACGATGCTGACGACGTCAACGGCGATGCGGGCAATGACATCCTGCACGGCAACGCCGGCAACGACTTGGTCAATGGCGGCGACGACAGCGACCAGGTGTTCGGTGACGACGGCAACGACGAGTTGTTCGGCGGCAACGGCACCGACACGCTGAACGGCGGCAACAACAGCGACTACCTGCACGGCGACGACGACAGCAGCCTCGACAAGCTGCTCGGCGGCGACGGCGACGACTGGATCAGCGTCGAGAGCAACGATCTTGGCGCAGGCCGTCAGATCGACGGTGGTGCGGGCAACGACGTGCTCGACATCAGCGGCAGCGATCTGACCGGCAGCACCGGCATCACCGGGATCGAAGTCATCAACATGGAGGGTGGCGGCAACCAGGACGATGTCAGCCTCAACGCGTCCGACGTGGTCGCGATCGCCGGCGGCGGCACGCTCTTCATCTGGGGCGATGGCTCCGGCGGTGCGGACGACGATGTTGCCTTGACCGGAGGTGGCTGGACGCAGGTTGGCGACAACCAGTCCAGCAACGGCAGGACCTACGACGTCTTCCAGAACGGCACCACGCTGGTGGCTGTCGACACGGATGTCGAGGTTGCTTTGAGCTGATATCTAAAATTCGAGCCGATAGCGTCTCGAGTTCGACGCGAAAGACCTCGAAATTGGACTGAAAATCCGGGGCGCTCCTTCGGGAGCGCCCATCCGGGTTACTCTTGGGGAAGAGTGCAGGGCGCCTTCGGGCGCCCTCTTTTTTGCTGGAAAATCCGGTATTTAAGGGTGCTGCTTTAGGCGATGTTTAGGCTTTGGCGGCAGTCTGGGCTTTGACCGCGAGGCCCGTTTCGTGGCATTAACCACGCCGCCGCCGAGTGCGGGGGACGGGCTGCGGTGTGCTGAGGGCACGAGCGCTGCTGCCTAATTCTGGGGGGAACATGGAGTCCGACTGGACACAGGGCTACGTCACCGAAGTCCTCTATACCGAGCATTTCTTCCGCGAGCTGTCGCCGGCGTGGCTGAACTATGTCGCCACCATCAACGGCTGCCAGCCGCGGCCGCTGGATCCCGGCTTCACCTACATGGAGCTCGGCTGCGGCCTCGGCCAGACCGTCACGCTGCTGGCCGGTGCCCATCCGCAAGGCCGCTTCTTCGGCGTCGACTTCAATCCCGCGCATGTCGATTGGGCGCGCCGTTACGCCGCCGCCGGCGGCATCGGCAATGTCGAGTTCCTCGAGCGCAGCTTCCTCGACCTCTCCGCCCAGGAAGTGCCGGAGTGCGACTTCATCGTGCTGCACGGTGTCTATGCCTGGGTCAGCACCGAGGTGCGGGCCGGCATCCAGCGCATCATCCGCGAGCGGCTGAAGCCCGGCGGCCTGGTCTACAACAGCTACAACTGCCTGCCCGGCTGGGCGGCGGACAGCCCGCTGCAGAAGCTGATCCTCGAGACCTCGAGGCATCTCTCGGGTGACGCGACGCAGCGCACGGCGGCCGCGCTGAAATCGGTCGAGGAGCTGGTCGGCGCCAAGTTCGGCTACTTCGCCGCGACGCCGACAGCCGGCAAGATGGCGGCCAAGATGTCGGAGCGCAACGCCAACTACCTGGCGCACGAGTTCCTGAACGAGCACTGGACGCCGTTCTACAGCTCCGACGTGGCGGACGAGATGGCGAACGCCAAGCTGACCTTCGTCGGTTCCGCGACGCTGGCCGAGAACCACCTGGAGCTGCTGGGCGGCGACGACCTGCAGGCCAAGGTGAAGGCGCAGCCGACCCAGCGCCTGCGCCAGCTGTTCCAGGACCTGGCGCAGAACCAGCGGTTCCGCCGCGACGTGTTCGTGCGCGGTCATGCCCAGCTCAACCGCGCCGGCATCGTGCGCAACATGGAAAACCAGGTGTTCGGCGCGCTGCGCGATCTCAAGAATGTCAACAACGTCGCCAAGGTCGCGCGCGGCGAGGTCAAGTTCGACGAGAAGGCCTTTCCCGCGTTGAAGGAATCGCTGCAACAGGGTACCTGGTCGATCGCCGACCTGCGCAAGGAGATGCTGGCGCGCAAGCTGACGCATCTCGATGTCGAGCGCACGATGACGCTGATGGCGGCGACCGGCATCGCGGTGCCGTGCGCGGTTGCGAGCCGCCCGGCGCCGGCGCCGGAGAATCCGAAGCAGATCAAGATCCCGCTCGCCACCAACCGCGCGCTGGTGAAGCGCATGGTCGACAACCTGGCGCCGGGCAATGTGGTCTCGACCCTGGCGGGCAATGCGCTCGGCGTCGACCCGATTTATGCCGTAATCCTGTCCCAAGCCACCCAGGCGTGGAAGGGCAAGGAGGAGCTGAAGGAGCGTCTGATGGGCGAGGTGAAGCGCCGCCGCATCCGCTTCAGCAAGCCGGCCAAGGAAGAGAAACCGTTGGACGACAACGAGCGCGCGGCCCAGTTCTTCGATCGGTTCTGGAACGACGAGGCGCCGGTGCTGCATCGCCTTGGGGTGATCGAGCTGGCTTGAGGTTCCGGGCAGCGGCCGGAATCCGAACGGACTGTGCGCGGCATCGCTGAACGGGAAGAGGGCATGACTATACTAGACGGCATAGGCCACGAGGCGAGCTTGCGCTCGACGGCACCCAGGGATGACTTGTGGGAGGATGCGGGGACGCCGGTTGGCGCATTGCGCGCTCGCACCTGCATCCCATTGGCCAGCGGGATTAACGAGAATATAACCTTAAATATGCAGTACTTGCACAGTACTGCGGAGAACCGGGCCTAAATCACATGGACGCTGCCAAGCCCTCGTCCGAGGGCCAACCGAAGACGACGGCCAACGATTCCGGCACGGCCGCACCAAAGCCCGGCGAAGGGGCAGCTGCGCCAAAGCGGGCGGAGCAAATGTTCGTCGTGCAGAAATCCGGCCCCGTTCCCGCGGGCGCTGCGCCAAGCCAGCCGGCTCAGGCCGCCAGCGCCGACGCCGCCAAGAACGCTTTCCAAAGCGCGATCACGCAGGGCACGGCTGCCGCACGGGCGGCGGTCCAGTCCGGTCAGCAGCCAGCCGGTGCTCCCGCTGCGGCCGGTCAACCCGGAGCGCCGGCCAATCAGCCGGGCACTCCGGCATCGGCGGGCGTGCCGGCCGGTGCCAAGCCTGGTGCTGTTCAGGCACCGCGGTCACAAGTTCCTGCTCCGGCGGTCGAAGCCGGGCTGCCGGAACTCTCCGAAGTGGAGATGCGGCCCGATCCGCTGCTGTCCTGCCTCGTCATCCTGACGCGCCTGTTCGGCAATCCTAAGTCGCTGGCGGCGCTCGCCTCCGGGCTGCCGATCGGCGAAGCCGGCATGACGCCGGACCTGTTCGTGCGCGCGGCGGAGAATGCCGGCCTGTCGGCCAGCAAGGTGCGCCGCGGCCTTGCCGAGACCAAGTCGATCAACCTGCCCGCCGTCTTGCTGCTGAAGGACCGCCACGCGGTGGTGATGCTCTCGCCGGTCAAGAACGGCAAGGTCGACGTCGCCACCACCGACAATCTCGATGGCATCGTGACCATCACGGCGGCGGAGCTGGAGACGCAATACTCCGGCACCATGCTGGTGGTGCGGCCGAAGATCCGGTTGGACAGCCGTTCCTCGGAGATGACCGAGGCGAAGGAGCGCAGCTGGTTCTGGGGCGAGGTGATGCGCCACACGCCGGTCTATATCGAAGTGGTGCTGGCCGCGCTGCTGATGAACCTGTTCACCATCGCGTCTTCGATCTTCTCGATGCAGGTCTATGACCGCGTGGTGCCGAACAAGGCGGAAGAGACCTTGTGGGTGCTGGTGATCGGCATCCTGCTGATCTACGTCTTCGACTTCGCGCTGCGCAACATGCGCGCGATCTTCCTCGACAAGGCGGGCAAGGCGCTGGACCGCAAAGTGTCCTCGGCGATCTTCGAGCACATCCTGTCGATCAAGATGGCGGCCGGCCCGCAATCGTCCGGCGCCTTCGCCAGCAACGTCCAGCAATACGAGACGCTGCGCGACTTCTTCACCTCCGCCAGCCTGTCGGCGCTGATCGACCTGCCGTTTGTGCTGATCTTCCTGCTCATCATCTTCTTCATCGCCGGCCCGGTCGTCTGGGTCCCCGCGGTGCTGATCCCGCTGGTGATCCTGGTCAGCGTGCTGGTGCAGTTCCCGATGAAGCGCGCGGTCGAGCGCTCCTACCGCGAGACCTCGCAGAAGCACGCGACCCTGGTCGAATCGATCAACGGCCTCGACATGATCAAGGCGACCTCGTCCGAGGGCCAGATGCAGCGCAACTGGGACGGCTATGTCGCCGCGTCCTCCGCTTCGTCCGAGACCTCCAAGCGCTGGTCCACCTTCGGCATCAACTTCGTGATGCTGGCGTCCAACCTCGCCACCACCGGCGTCATCCTGTGGGGCTGCTACCGGATCTTCCAGTCGGGTCCGACCAGCGACATCCACATGACCACCGGCGCGCTGATCGCCGCCTCGATGCTGACCAGCCGCGCCATGGCGCCGCTCGGCCAGATCGCCGGCCTCATCATCCGCTTCCACCAGTCCTGGACCTCGCTCAAGGGCCTCAACCGGCTGATGGCCCTCCCGGTCGAGCGGCCGCGCGGCAAGGTCTTCATCCGCCGCCCGCGCATCGAAGGCGCGATCGAGTTCCGCAACGTCAGCTTCAAGTACCCGAGTGCGCAGACCGCCGCGCTGGACGGCGTCTCGTTCAAGATCCAGCCGGGCGAGCGGGTCGGCATCCTCGGCCGCATCGGCTCCGGCAAGACCACCATCGAGCGCCTGATCCTCGGCCTCTACGAACCGTCGGACGGTGCAGTGCTGGTCGACGGCACCGATATCCGCCAGCTCGATCCGACCGACCTCAGGCAGAATATCGGCTGCGTGCTGCAGGACCCGCACCTGTTCTACGGCTCGGTCAAGGACAACATCACCCTCGGCGCGCCCTATGTCGACGAGGCGTCGGTCATCCGCGCCGCGACCCTCGCCGGCGTCGACCAGTTCGTGCGCCAGCATCCCCTGGGCTACGACATGCCGGTGGGCGAGAACGGCCGCATGCTCTCGGGCGGCCAGCGCCAGTCGGTGGCGGTCGCCCGCGCGCTGCTGTTGAACCCGCAGATCATGGTGTTCGACGAACCCACCAGCTCGATGGACAACAGCACCGAGGCGGCATTCAAGCAGCGCCTGGGCGCCATCGCGCGCGGCAAGACCATCATCCTCGTCACCCATCGCCATTCGATGCTGGCGCTGGTCGACCGGCTGATCGTGCTGGACCGCGGCAAGGTGGTGGCCGATGGACCGAAGTCCGGCGTGTTGGAAGCCCTGATGGGCGGGCGCGTTCAGGCGCGCGAGTGATCGCCCAGGAAATCGCCCAGAGAAAATCGCCCAGAGAAAGACGAAGCAGGCACCATGTCGCTGACCAATCGAGATCTCTGGATCGATCCGTCCGAGACGGAGAAGGAGGGCACGAAGTTCTTCGGCCACCTTCTGCTCGTAACGCTCATTATCATTGTCGTGGTCGGCCTTGTCTGGTCGCACTACGCGGTGCTCGACGAGATCACGCGCGGCGAAGGCAAGGTCATCGCCTCCAGCCAGACCCAGGTGATCCAGAGCGTCAAGGGCGGCAAGATCAAGGCCCTCAACGTGCGCGAAGGCGACATCGTCGAGGCCGGCCAGGTGGTCGCCGTGCTCGACAACACCGAGCTCTACACCAACGAGGCGGAGCTTAAGCAGCGGAAATGGACCTCCTCGGCGGCGCTCGCGCGCCTGCAGGCCGAGATCGGCGGCAAGGAGAACCCCGAAGATATCCTCTTCCCCGCTGACCTCGTGAAGGAAGCGCCGCAAGTCGTCGAGACCGAGAAGTCGGTCTTCATCATCCGGCAGCAGCAGCTGCAGTCGCAGCGCGCGACCCTCGACCAGCAGGTCGAGACCAAGCAGCAGGAGCTGCGCCAGATCGACACCAAGGTGTCGACCGCGCGCAAGAGCCTCGACATCGCGCAGCAGCAAGTCGACATCCTGCAGCCGATGGTCGCCAACAACATCGCCTCCAAGGTCGATCTGCTGCGGGCCCAGCAGGAAGTGCAGCAATATCAGTCGGAGATCTCCAACGCCGAGGCCTCGCGGCCGCCGGCGCGCGCCGCCCTCGCCGAGGTGCAGGCCAAGCTGAAGGAGATCGGCGCCACCTTCCGCGCCGATGCCGCGCAGCAGATGAACCAGCACCGCGCCGAGCTCGCCTCGGTCACGGAGCTGCTGTCGGGCGCGGTGGAGCAGGGCAGCGAGCAGAGCCTGAAGTCGCCGGTCTACGGCACCGTCAAGCAGATCAAGTTCCACACCCTCGGCGCCGTGCTTCAGCCGGCCGAGCAGCTGATGGAGATCGTCCCGATCGAGGACACGTTGCTGATTGAGGCGCAGATCCGCCCGCAGGACCGCGGCTTCATCGCACCCAACCAGCACGCCAAGATCAAGATCACGGCGTACGACTACAGCATCTACGGCGGCCTCGATGCCCAGGTCGAGCAGATCAGCGCCGATGCCATTGAAAATGAAAAAAAAGAGCTGTTTTTCCGCGTTCGTTTGCGGACCGACAAGAATTACCTGATCGGCAAGGATGGCGGCGAGTTGCAAATCATTCCCGGCATGACTGCAACCGTCGATATCTTGACCGGAAAGAAAACAGTCCTAGAGTATCTGCTGAAACCTATTCTAAAGGCCCGCGATACCGCTTTGTCTGAGCGTTAAAAAATTGATGCGAGAGGCTGACAAATCTGGTACTAGAGCCAAAGGGACACAATCTTAGTATAGGGTTCCGGAAGAGTTTGGTTAAGTTGCTCTTTGCGTAAGTTGCTGCGCGTCCGGAGGGGGCCGTAGCCAGTAAGTCTGCTTTTGGGGGATATCCATGAAGTTGGGAGCTTTGTCGCTTCGTCGTTCCGCGTTGCTTCTTGGCACTGCGCTGCTGACCGGCGTGGCCGGTTTTGCGGGGGCCGCATCGGCCATGTCGCTGCAAGAGGCGATCGGGTTGGTGATCTCCACCAATCCGGAAGTCGGCGTCACGGTTAAGGACCGCCGCGCCATTGATTACGAGCTGCGGCAGGCCCGTGCGCTCTACTACCCGCAGATCGACGTCCGGCTCGACGCGGGCATCGACTTCTCCGAAAACGAGACCACCGACACCGGCAACGCGCGCACGAACCAGGGCGAGCACGACCACGGCCGCTGGCTCTACGGCCGCCGCGATGCCCAGGTGACGCTGCAGCAGCGCATCTTCGACGGCTTCGAGACCGACTCTGAAGTCGAGCGCCAGAAGCAGCGCATCGCCTCCGCCGGCCAGCGGGTCCAGGACCAGGGCCAGGTGTCGGCGCTTGACGGAACGCAGGTCTACCTCGATGTGCTGCGCCACACCGAGCGCGTGGCCAATGCCGAAGAGAACGTCAAGGCGCATGAAGAGACGTTGCGCCTGGTGCAGCGCCGCGCCGAACTCGGCGGCGGCAACGTCGCCGATGTCCGTCAGGCCGAAGCGCGCCTGGCGACCGCCCGTACCAACCTCAACGAGATCCAGGGCGACCTGCGCGACGCGCGGGCGAGCTTCCAGCGTGTGATCGGCGTCGAGGCGCAGGACCTCGAGGCGGTGACGCTGGACAACTCGATGATCACCGCGACCGAGGAAGAGTCGATCGCCCGCGGCCTCACCACCAACCCGAAGGTGCTGCTGGCTCAGGCCGACGTGAAGGTCTCCGAGGCCGAGATCGAGAAGGAAGCGGCGCCGCTCTATCCGCGCCTCGACCTAGAAGTCATCGGCAACAACAACCGTCACAACAACGGCCGCGAGGACACGACCTACAGCGCGACCTTCCTGCTGGTTGCGCGCTACAACCTCTATCGCGGCGGCGCCGACCTGGCGCGCGTGCGCGAGTTCAAGTGGCGCAAGGCCGAGGCGCAGGAGCAGCTGCGCGTGCAGGAGCGCAACGTGGCCGAGGACGTCCGCCTGTCGTGGAGCGCCCGCGACACGCAGCGCAACGCCATCCAGACCCTGACCGACCAGGTCGAAGCCAACCAGAACACGCGCGATGTGTACGCGCAGCAGTTCGACATCGGCCAGCGCAGCCTGCTCGACCTGCTGGATGCGACCAACGAGCTGTTCCTGTCCAAGAACGACCTGATCACCGCGAACTACGAAGAGCTGTTCGCCAACTACCGCATCCTGGCTTCGCAGGGCCAGCTGGTGCAGGCGCTGGGCGTCGCCTTCCCGACGGAAGCGACCCCGGGCGAAGCGGAGTTCGAGACCAAGGTGCCGGGCGAGGGCAGCGGCGGCTGAGCCGCACCGTCCAACGCCTGACAGAGTTGTGCAAACCGCGCGTGACCTTCACGCGCGGTTTTTGCATGGTGGGGCACGCGGCACGGCCGTGCCATCATCCGTCTAGTTTGCTGAGCTCCGAGCATGAGTGGAAAGAAGTGGGGACCGGATCTTGCGGCGCTCCGGCACCGGGATTTCGCGTTCTACGTCAGCGCCAACTTCCTGACGACCATTGCGCTGCAGATCCAGGCCACCGCCCTGGCCTGGCAGATCTATGCCATCACCGACGATCCGTTCCAGCTCGGATTGGTCGGGTTGGCGGAGTTCCTGCCGGCCGCCCTTCTGGCCTTGCCGGCGGGGCACCTGGCTGACCGCATCGACCGGCGGCGGCTGATCCTGGTCGGTGTCACGGCCGAGCTGTTCGCCGCGCTGCTTCTGGTGTTCCTCGCGTCGACCGATCGCATGACCGAGGTCGCGATCCTCGCGCTCGCGCTGTGCTTCGGCATCGCGCGTGCGATCTCGACCCCGGCGGCCCGCGCCTTGATGCCCAACCTGATGCCGAGAGACCATCTCGCCGGCGCCGTCGCCTGGTCCTCCACCAGCTGGCAGGTTGCGACGATCGCAGGCCCGGGTGTCGGCGGCGTGCTCTATTCCGGCATCGCCGGCCTGCTTGGACCGGAAACGCCGGCGGTGGCATATGGTGGTGCGACACTGTGCTTTGCCGGCGCGGTCCTGCTATTCTCCCTCATGCGCGGCCGCCCGGTGGCGTCGGTCGCGCGCAACGAGGGCGACCTGGCCGCGATCCTGGCCGGTCTGGTCCTGATCTTCCGCAATCGGATCCTCCTCAGCACCATCTCCCTGGACCTGTTCGCGGTGCTGTTCTCTGGCGCGACGGCACTCATCCCGGTGTTCGCGCAGGACATCCTCCATGTCGGGGCGGATGCAGGCGGCCTGCTGCGCAGCGCCCAGGGTTTCGGCGCGACGGCAACGGCCTTGCTGCTTACCCAGTTTCCCCTGCAACGCCATGTCGGCCGGCGATTGTTCATGGCGGTCGGCTTGTTCGGCATCGCCGCCATCGTGTTCGGGCTGTCACGCAGCTACTGGCTTTCGTTCGCCGCGCTCCTGGTCTTGGGCGCCGGCGACATGGTCAGCGTTTACATCCGCGGCACGCTGGTTCCGCTGGCGACACCCGATGAATTGCGCGGCCGCGTGACGGCGGTGGAATCGGTCTTCATCGGCGCCTCCAACGAGCTCGGCATGTTCGTGGCCGGCACCGGCGGCGCGCTGCTGGGGCCGGTCATGGCGGTGCTGGTGGGCGGCAGCATGACCCTGCTGATCACGCTGTCCTGGGCGGGACTGTTCCCCAATCTGCGCAGGCTCGACCGTTTCCTGGACCTTCACGGCACGGCTGGTCCGCAGGGTTGATACGTCGCTGTGCGTTCAACAGGACAAGGGAAGTGGAGGCCCGGGCCGGAATCGAACCGACGTACGAGGATTTGCAGTCCTCTGCATGG
>DATEOK010000026.1:0-2496 GCA_035274225.1 Dongiaceae bacterium | reverse complement strand
GCGGTGGAGGGGCTCTATACCGACGAGGAGAAGAGCATCCTGCAGGTCGACTACATGTGGCACGCCTACGAGAACTCGCAGATGCACCGCATCGCGCCCAACATCGACGAGATGCTGGCGATCTGGTCGGAGGAGCTGGCGTCGGCGCAGTAGGGGGGCGGTGACATAGCGCACACACTCCACCGTCATGGCAAGGCTTGGCCTTGCCATCCACGAGTTCCGTTGTGCGAAACCGAGCAGCGTCAGGCAAACTCGTGGATCCCAAGGCCAAGCCTTGGGATGACGGAGGAGTAGGCGGATAGAGTAGCGGAATGCAGCAGGACGCGATCCTCGACATTGTCGATGTGAAGAAGCAGTACGGCGCCGCGCAGGCGCTGAAGGGCGTGAGCCTCAGGGTCGAGCGCGGGGAGTTCGTGGCGCTGGTGGGGCCGTCGGGCTGCGGCAAGACCACGCTGCTGAAGCAGATCGCGGGCTTCGAGAATCCCGATAGCGGGCGGATCGCGATCGAGGGCCAGGACATGGCCGGCGTGCCCGCCTCCGAGCGGCCGACCAGCATGGTGTTCCAGAAGCTGGCCCTCTTCCCCCACATGACGGTCGCGCAGAATATCGGCTTCCCGCTGAAGCTGCGGGCGCGGGCAGCGGACGAGATCGGGCGCAAGGTGCGCGAGATGGCCGACCTCATGCACCTGAAGCCGGAATACCTCGCACGCTTTCCGCGCCAATTGTCGGGTGGCGAGCAGCAGCGCGTGGCGCTGGCGCGCTCGATGATCTCGGCGCCCAAGCTGCTGCTGCTCGACGAACCCTTGAGCGCGCTCGACGTCAAGTTGAAGAAGATCCTGCAGGCGGAGCTGAAGCGGCTGCATCGCAGCCTCGGCGTCACCTTCGTGCACGTGACGCACGACCTGGAAGAGGCGATGATGCTGGCCGACCGCATCTGCGTCATGCGCGGCGGCGAGGCGCTGCAGGTCGGCAGGCCCAACGACATCTACTACCGCCCGGCGGACGAGTTCGTGGCCGGCTTCATCGGCGAGACCAACCTGCTCGAGATCGAGGTGACCGAGGTGCGGCCGGACGGCATTCGGTATCGCGGCCCGGACATCGCCGATGTCGACGGTATCCTGTCGCGGACGCTGACGGGGGAGGATGTAAGGCCGGGGCCGGCCAAGCTGATGGTGCGACCGGAGCTGCTGGCTCTGGCCAGGGATGGCGAACGCTATCCCAGCGCGATCGCGGCGGAGATCACCGAGACCTTCGGTAAGGGCGGCGCGATCCAGTTCCGTGCGGTGACGCCGGGCGGCCAGCCGCTGGTAGTTGAGGTGCCGGGTACCTCGCACTGGCCGGCGAAGCTGGGCGACGCGGTGCGGCTGGGCTGGCACAAGCGCGACATCTACCTGCTGCAGGGACGCGCATGATCGGCGAAGGCGAGCCGCGGCGCTGGGCGCAGTCCGAATTGTGGGCGAAGGCGGCGCCAAGCGTCGCGCTGCAGAGCCTGTTCTTCCTGGCGCCCCTCATCATGACCGTGCTGCTGACCTTCCAGGAGACGCGCAGCTTCATGCTGCAATGGGCCTGGTCGCTCAAGATCTGGACTGACATCTTCTCGAAGCCGCATTACTGGACGGTGTTGTGGCACACGCTGTGGATGTCGGCGCTGTGCGTGGCGCTGTGCATCCTGATCTCGCTGCCGGTCGCCTATGCGCTCGCGACCCGGCTGCAAAGCCTCAGCGGCCATGTGAAGGTGCTGATCACCTTCGCGTTCCTGACCGACGTGACGCTGAAGACCTTCGGCTGGGTGCTGTTCCTGGACCAGAAGGGCGCGGCCAACTTCCTGCTGGAAAAGATCGGGTTCCCGCCGGCGATGATCGGGTTCCTCTACACCGACTGGGCGACCTTGCTCGGCATGGTCTACAACCTGCTCGCCTTCACCATCTTTACCATCTATCTCTCGATCGAGACTATCGACCGCTCGCTGATCCTCGCGGCCTATGACGCCGGCGCCAGCAAGTGGCGCGCGTTCTGGGAAGTGACCTTGCCCTTGTGCCGGCCGGGCATCTGGACGGGCGCGGTCCTGGTGTTCCTGCTCAGCGTCGGCGTGTTCCTGGAACCGAAGGTGCTGGGCGGCGGCAAGTCGCCGATGTCGGCGGAGCTGATCCGCCAGACCTTCGAGACGCGGGTCAACTGGCCGCTCGGCGCCGCGCTTACCATCGTACTGATGGTGGCGGCGGTGTTCGTCATCCTGCTGTTCAGCCGCGTCTACTCGCTGCGCCGCTATGGAGCCGCGGGATGAGCCGAGCGGGGCAGGAGCGGCTGATCAACACGATCCTCTACGGCTCGGTCGCGGCGGTGCTGATCTTCTTCTATATCCCGATCGTCACGCTGATCGGTTTCTCGTTCCAGGAAGGGCGCTATCTCGTCCTGCCGTTTTCGGGCCTCTCGCTGCAGTGGTATGGCGAACTGTTCCGCAACGGCAACGCGGCGACCGCGTTGTGGAACTCGACC
>DATEOK010000025.1:0-3552 GCA_035274225.1 Dongiaceae bacterium | reverse complement strand
CGCTGGGTGCGCGGATCGAGGCCGGCGCCGGGAGCGAACTTCGGCGTGCCCTTGATGCCGTGCGCCTCCTGCGCGCTGGAGAAGGCGGTGCGGCCGGGCAGCAGGTCGTAGTCGAAGCGATTGCCGGTGCCGTCGGTGTCCTTCACGCTGTAGTTCCGCCGCGCGTTCTCGACGCTCATGATGTTGTTGAGCGACACCACGCCGGTCAGCGGATTGCCCTTGAACTCGGTGATGAAGCCGCTGGTGCCGGTGCCGCCCTTGGGGTTGAGGGCGGTGTTGTTGAAGAGGTAGATGCGGCCGGCGGCCACAGTGCCGGTCTTCTTGTCCGCCAAGAGCCGGAACTTGATGAAGTTGCCGCCGTGGTTCTTGCCGGGGCCGGAGCGGCTGACGTTGCTGATGTTGCGCCAGATGTAGATCGGGCCCTTGCTGACCGGCGCCAGCGCGATCGGGATCATGACGCGGTCGATGTAGTTGCCCCATATCCGCACGTTGGCGTCGGCGCCTTCGGCCTCGATGCCGTCGTCCCAGGCGTTGGCGATCAGGTTGCCGTAGATGTCGGACTCTTGCCGCGGGAAGCCGGCCATCGAGAAGTTGTTCGGCTCGCCCATCGCGTCGTTGAAGGCGTGCTGCTCGTCGCTGTAGATCTCGTTGTAGCGGATGACGAGGTTGCCGAGGCTGTTGCGCAGGGTGATGCCCTGCGGCCCCTCCGGGTGCTTGCTGCCCTTGTCGCCGCAGTTCCGCTCGCTCCAGGAGTTGGCCGAGGTGCTGGGGTGGTGCAGCTTGTTGCGCTGGATGACGATGCGCTGGAGCTTGTCGCTGAAGCTGTAGATCGCCGATTGCAGGTTCGCGCCGTGTGCGCCGCGCTTGCCCTTGCAGCGCGGATCGTCGCTGCCCCAGGCGCTGATGTCGCTGTCCTCGATCACGATGTCCGACACCTCGGAGGAATTCTTTTCGGCGGTATTGCCCAGCAGCACGCCGGAATGGCGCGCGCCCTTCAGCGTCACGCCGCGCAGGATCACGTAGCGGGCGTCGATGACGACGTTGAAATCCTGCTTCTTGCCGACGTCGATGGTGGCCGTCTTGCCGGGCGGCGGGGCGTAAAGCACGTAGCCGTCCGGTGTGCCGGACTGGGTGATGCGCAGCGTGTCGCTGGAAGATTCCGGCAGCGTGATGGTCCGGCCGATCGGGAATTGTTCGCTCCAGGTGCGCGCTTCCAGCGTCTCGCTCGCGCCGCCGCCGCGCGAGAGGCGCAACTCGTATGTCGTGCCGGGCCGCAGGCCCACGATGCTGCCGCGGCATTCGGACGCGCCCTTGTCGTACCACAGCGGCAGGCCGTCGCGCCACGCCTCCTCGCCCTTGGCACGGAAGGCGATCGTGCAGTCGCCGTTGTGCTGGCCGGGCCAGGTGACACCGATGCTCTCGAAGGTCGGAACCGCGCGCGCCGTGCCGGCTGCGGCCGGCGACGCGATGACGACGAGGCATACGGCGCTGAGGATTGCGAGAGCACGGATCACGGGCGGCGCGGCCCGCGCTCAGACATGGGAGCTGGCGACCCTGCGGCGGCGGCGCACGCGCAGCCGTTGTGTGAGGGCCGGGCTGATCAGGTTCATCAGCCGCACCACCATGACCCGGTCGACCAGCACCGGCAGGACCCGCGACGAGCTGAAGATCAGCTGGCGATAGATCTCGAAGATGGCTTCGTCGGTGATCCCGGCCTGCGCGAAGTCCTGCACCTTCTTGCCGAAATAGGTGTCCTTGATCTGCGTCCCGTTCGACAGCAAGCCCTTTTGCTGGAAATAGGACAGCAGCAAATGCGTCAGGCGCATCTTGGCATCGACCGTGACGTCGAACAGGCCGGTGCGATGCACGCGCACGATGTCGAAACAATCATCGATGACGATGTCGCCGCCGGGCACCACGCGATCGAAGAACGCCTTGAGGTCGCGGTCGATGGCGCCGTCCGCATCGATCATGAAGACCGAGATCGCGGCCGATGCGGGGACGGCCTTGACCGCGTCGGCGGCTTCGCCGATCACGAGGTCGACGCAATCCTCGACACCGTAATGCCTGAGGCTGGCTTGCACGCCGTCGCGATAGCGGACCGGGTCGCCGCCGCCGGTGCGCCGGCGGCCGCGGTCGACCGTGACGACGCGTCCCGACTTGCCGGAATGCTGCAGCCCCAAGGCCAGGGATGCTGTCGCAGCGCCGCCGGCCGTGCCGATCTCCACGATGTAACCATCCGGCGCATTGAACGCCGTCTCATAAAGACGCCGGTAGATCGCGGGCGCCAGCATGCCGTCGCAGTGAACGGCGATGTCCTCGAAATTCGGCAAAGGAGAATGCCTGACCATGAAAACCCCAACTCGATGAACGCTAGATGAACGCTCGGCCGCGCAACGACGCGGCCGAGAGTGAGGCTCCCTTTCCCGTCGCCCACGAACACCTAGCGCAGGCCTTTTGTTCCCATGCCGTGCGGGATTGCGGCATCGGCGAAAGCCGATTCTGTCGCATTCTATCGCTGGTGTCCGCACGCGCAGGGGACCACAATCAGCGATCCACAATTTTGCGCACCGACACCTCCACCGGCCCCAGGATGTGCAGATCGCGCTGTGGGAACGGGAAGGCGATGCTATTGGCATGGAAGCTGTCCCAAATGCCGAGCAGCACCTCGCTCTTCACGTTGGCGACGCCGTTCATAGGGTCATGGATCCAGAAGCGCAGCTCCAGGCCCACGGCATTGTCACCGAAGCCCTTGAGCAGGCAAATCGGCGCCGGATGCTTCAGCACGCGCTCGACCTTTTGCGCGGACTCCACGCACAGCGCGATCGCCCGGCGCACGTCGGCCCCGTAATCGATGCCGACCGGCACCTTGAGCCGGACGTTGTCGGAGCTGTAGGACCAGTTGATCACCTGCTGGGTCACCAGGTCCTCGTTCGGGATCAGGAATTCGACGCCGTCGCGCGTGATCAGCGAGGCGTAGCGCGCACCGAGCGATTGCACGCGCCCGTAGCTGTCGCCGACCACCAGCACGTCGCCAGGCTTGATCGACTTGTCCAGGAGGATGGTGATGCCGCTGACGAAGTTGGACACCATCTTCTGCAACCCGAAACCGATGCCGACGCCGATCGCGCCAGTCAGCACCGCGAAGGCGGTCAGGTCGATGCCGACCACGCGCAGCGCGATCACGATGGCGAGGATGGTGAGGACGATCTTGACGAGATTGGTGATGAGGACCTTGAGCGAGGGCGTGAGGTTGGTGGCGGCGGTCACCCGCCGCTCCAGCACGCGGCCCGCCAGCGTCGCGATCCACAGCAGCAGCCCGAGCGAGAGCACCGCCTTGACCACGGTCAGCGCCGAGATGCGCAGGCCGCCCATGGTGATAGCGGCGCTGTCGAGGATCGCCATGGTCGGTGCCAGCAGGCCGAGGATGCTGAGCGCCGCGATCACCCACACCGTGATCGCGACAAAGCGCGACCACACCGGATCGCGAACCAGGGCGGAGAGGAAGCGGATGACGACCCACGCGGTCAGCAGGCTGACCGCCGGCTTCAT
>DATEOK010000024.1:0-16251 GCA_035274225.1 Dongiaceae bacterium | reverse complement strand
GGGGGACATACCGCTGCAGATACATTTGGCTCTTCTCGCGCTCGGTGGGAGCAGGCAGCGCCAGGACGCGAAACACGCGCGGGCTGACGCGCTCGGTGATGGCCTTGATGCAACCCCCTTTGCCGGCCCCGTCGCGTCCTTCGAACACGATGCAGATCTTGGCGCGGGTGGCCTTGACCCACTCCTGGAGCTTGACGATCTCGACATGCAGCCGTTCGAGTTCGTCCTCGTAGTCGGAGCGCTTCATTTTCTCCGTTGCAGCCGGGCCGCGCTTCGTCGCCGTCTTCGATTTCTTTGCCATTGCCTTTGCCATGTCCCCACTCAGGATCGCGCCGGCTACGCCACGGTCGCGATCTCCTCTTGTTGCGTCTTGTGCCTGGCGGCCGCCTTGCGGTGATCCGACGCGATGAAGGTGTAGAGCGCCGGCAGCACGAACAGCGTGAACAAGGTTCCGATCGAAAGGCCGCACACAATGACGACGCCGATGGCGAACCGGCTGGCGGCGCCGGCGCCGGTCGCGTTGAGCAGCGGGATCAGGCCGGCAACCATGGCGGCCGTGGTCATCAGGATCGGGCGCAGGCGCTGGCTTGCGGCCTCGAGCACGGCGGCGAGGCGATCCATGCCGTCCTTCTCCTGCCGCTCCTTCGCGACTTCGCAGATCAGGATGCCGTGCTTGGTGATGAGGCCGACCAGCGTGATCAGCCCGACTTGGCTGTAGATGTTGAGCGTCGCCCAGCCGGCGGCCAGCGGCAGCAGCGCGCCCGAGATGGCGAGCGGCACCGAGACCATGATGACGAGCGGGTCGCGCACGCTTTCGAACTGGCCCGCGAGCACCAGGAAGATCACGACGATCGCCAGGGCGAAGGTGAGCATCAGGCTGGATCCTTCGTGGACGAACTGGCGCGATTCGCCCTTGTACTCGATACCGAAACCTTGCGGCATGACCTCGGCCGCGTTCTTCTCCAGGAACTCGACCGCCTGCCCCATGGTGATTCCGGGAGCCAAGGCCGCGCTGACGGTGGCGGCGTTCAGCTGGTTCATCTGGGTGAGCGAGATCGGTCGCGCCTCGGTCTTCACATCGACCAGGTTCGACAGCGGCACCGGGAAACCGTCCTGCGCCAGTACGTAGTAGCTGGTCAGGCTTTCCGGGGTCAGCCGATCGACGCGCGCGACCTGCGGGATGACGCGATAGGAACGGCCCTGCACGCTCATCCGGTTGACGTAGCCGTTCGACACCATGGTCAGCCATTCGGTGCCGAGGTCGGCCATGCTGATGCCGTAGGCGCCGGCCTTGTCGCGGTCCACCGTCAACACCACGGTCGGATTCTCAAAGCGCAGGTCGAGGTCGACGAAGCTGAACAGGCCGCTGGCCCTGGCCCGCTTTTCCAGTTCCTCCGACACTTGGGCAAGAACCTGATAGTCCTGGGTGGTGCTGATGACGAACTGCATCGGCAATCCACCGCCGGAACCGGGCAGTGGCGGCAGCGAAAAGGCGGCCGCCTTCAGGCCAACCACCTTGTTCAGCTCCTGCCGCGCCACGACGAAGGATTGATCGAAACTGGTGGTGCGTTCGTGCCAGGGTTTCATCACCGCGATCGCGGTGCCCTGGCGCAAGGTCGGCGTGCCCGCCAGGACGAACCAGCTGGCGGCATCCGGCACCTTGGACAGGGCGTCGCTCACCTTGTCATGGTAGAACTCCTGGTAGTCCGGGTTGATGCCGGCGGGCGCGGTCGTCTGCACGACGATGGCGCCCTGGTCTTCCGAGGGCGCCAGTTCGCTCTTGATCAGGGAAAACAGCGGATAGAGGCTGGCGAAGACCAGGACCGCCACCAGCATGACCCAGATCCGGTGCGCCAGCACGCGGGCCAGCAGCCCGTGATAGCCCTTTTCCATGCGCTCCAGATTGTGCTCGATGAAGTGCTGCACGCGGCTCGGCTTGCCGGACGCCTTCAGGATCATGGCGCACATGACCGGTGAGAGCGTCAGCGCCACGAAGCCCGAAATGAACACCGCGCCGGCAAGGGTCAGGGCGAACTCGCTGAACAGGGCGCCGGATATGCCGGGAGTGAAGGCGATCGGCGCGTAGACAGCACCAAGCGTAATGGTCATGGAAATGACTGGCACGGCAATCTCGCGAGTACCGGCGATCGACGCCAGGAAGGGCGACTTGCCGGTCTTCATGTGGCGGTCGACATTTTCCAGGACAACGATCGCGTCATCCACCACCAGGCCGATGGCCAGCACGATGGCCAGCAGCGTCAGCAGGTTGATGGAGAATCCCAGCGCCGCAAGGCAGATCGCGACCCCGACGATCGACAGCGGCAGCGCGATGATCGGCACGAAGATCGAGCGCAGCGAGCCGATGAACAGGAAAATCACCACGGTCACGATCACCGCGGCCTCGACGATGGTGTGCAGCACTTCCTTGATCGATTCATCGATGAAGATGGTCGAATCGTAGGCGACTTCCATCGAGAGCCCGCTCGGCAGGTTGCGCTCGATCTCCGGAATCAGGGCCTTCAGGCCCTTGGCAACCTCCAGCGGGTTGGATTGCGGCGTCCCGTCGATGCCGATCCCGACCGCCGACTTGCCGCGCAACTTGAAAAGAACATCGATTTCCTTGGCGCCCAGCGATATGTCGGCCACGTCGCGCAGCCGGACGATTCCCTTCTGCCCCGACGAGACGATGATCGCGCCGTAGTCCTCCGGATTCTCCAGGTCGGTGTGGGCGTCGATGTCGAAGGTGTTGTATTGGCCGCGGACCTGGCCGGCGGTGGTCTGGTAGTTGTTGTTGGCGATCGCCTGGCGCACCTCGGCGGCGGAGATCTGATAGACGGCAAGCTTGCGCGGATCGAGCCAGACCCGCATCGCGAACTCGCGATCGCCGTAGTATTTTATTTTGCTGACGCCTTGCACGGTGGAGAATTTCGGCTGGATCACGCGCTTGGCATAGTCGGTGATCTGCGCCGAATCGAGCTGGTCGCTCGACAGCGTGAAATAGATCAGTTGCGTGACGTCGCCGGTACTGATGTCGAGCTTCGGGTCCTCGATGTCATCGGGCAGGTCGCTGCGTACCGCCTGGATCTTGGCCAGGATGTTCGATTGCGCGGCGGACGGGTCATAGTCCAATCGCATATAGACGGTGATCGTCGACTGCCCCGAGCGGCTTTCCGACGTCAGGTAGTCGACACCGTCCGCCGCCGCGATTTGCTCCTGCATCGGCTGGGTGACGAAACCCTGGACCAGATCCGCCGAGGCGCCGGTATAGACCGTGGTCACCGTGATGACGGTGAACTGCATGCGCGGGAACTGGCGGATCTGCAGCGAAGCGAGCGCGGCGAGGCCGGCGACCAACAGCAGGATGTTGAGGGCGATCGCCAGGACCGGTCGGGAGATGAAGCGGTCGGTGAACATGATTTGCCGCCTCGCGCGCTATTGCACTGGAACTTTTGTCATCTCGGGCAATGCCTGGCCCTCGACGACATTGACCTTGGCGCCGTTGGACAACTTGAGCTGCCCCGCGACCACCACCATGTCGCCGGCCTTCAGGCCGGACTCGATCACCACGATGTTGTCGCGCCGCGCGCCGGTGTGCACGGTGACCGGCTTCACCGTCATCGATTGCTTATCGATCACGTAGGCGGTCTCGCCGTAGAGATTGAAGGTCACCGCGCTTTGCGGCACCACGACCCGCTTGTTGTGTTCCGGCAGCAGCACATCGAGGCTGGCATACATACCGGGCAGCAGCTTCATGTCGGAGTTCGGAATCTCCGCCTGGATCGGGATGATGCCGCTGGTGTATTTCACGGACGGCTCGATCGCAGTGATGCGCCCCTTGAACACCTCGCCGGGATACGCGTCGAATCGCGCATCGAGGTCCTGCCCCAACTTGATCTTGGCGAAGTCCTTCTGGCCGACCAGGAATCGCATGCGCATGACCGACAGGTCCTGCAGGCTCGCGATCAGGTCGCCGGGATGCAGATATTGTCCCTTGTTGACCTTGCGGATACCGAGCACGCCGGTGAACGGCGCGGTGATGATGCGCCGGTCTATGGTCGCGGTGAGGGAGATCGATTGGGCGATCAGGGAGTCGTATTTCGACTGTGCGTCATCCAGGTCGCTTTGCGAAACCACTCTATCCTTCACCAGCTGCCGCTTGCGCTTGAGGTCGGCCTCGGCGGCGGGAATCTGCGCTTGCGTCGCCTTGAGGTCGGCCTGTTCCTTGCTGCTGTCCAGCCGGACCAATGGCTCGCCCACCTTCGCTTCGCTCCCGGAATCGAACAAGATCTCGGCGACGACGCCGGCCTCGGAGCCGCTGACGTCGACGCCCTGCACAGCCTCGGCCACGCCGATCGAGCTGATCTTCTCCTGCCATTCGATCTCCGCCGCCGCGGTGGCGGCGACGTCGATCGCCGGTCCTTCGGCAGCCGGCGGCGTTCCCTGCTTGGCGGTCTGATCGGCCGCCTCTCCCTCCGCCAGAGCCGCCGATGACCATCCAGCAGCCATGACGAGCGCAATGACCGCGCCGGCCATCAAGCCGGCTACATCACGCGATGTGCAACGGCCAGACATCTAACGGTCCCAACTCAGATAAAGGCCGACCGTGCCCGGCATGCCGCCCGGATAGTCCATGACCTGCGCGTGCAGCTTGTAGCCGAGCGGCTGCAGGTCGCTCTTGAAATACTCGTAGGCCTTCTTGGCGAAGCCTTCGAGCGACTGGGGCCAGTCCGGCTCCATGTTGTTGATGCGGCGGCCCTGGTCGTTGCAGTAGCTGGCGGGGAACGTCAGCGCGAGCAGCTGCCGGTTGCCCTGCTCGGCGGCGCGGCGGATGGCAGCATTCACCCTCTCCTTCACCTGCGCATGGATCTCACGCGAATTGAAGGCCTCCTTCAGCTTGTCGCGCTCCGCTTCCTCGGCCTTCATGTGCTCGAGCATCTTCTTGGCTTTGGCCGTGTCCAGATCGTCGGCGATCTTGCGCAGGTCGTCCGGTTTCAGCAGGTCGGTCATGTCACTCTCCCTCGAACTTCATGCTATTGCGCGGCGATCGATGTGCCGCGATGCTTCAGGACGTAGCCAGGGGGCAGGCGCCGCCAGGGGACGCCGCGGGCGCCCAGCTGGTAGCCCAGATTGTACTGGCGGTTCATCTCGGCCTCGTTGAATTCCTCGTCGGTCGACCGCACATAGTCGGTTGGCAATGCGACGAAGTAGAAGTCGATATCGTCGTGCTCGGTCGACAGGAACAGGCGATAGAGATCGTTGATGCCGGATACCTTCAGCAGGGTCATGATCGCGCGCTCGGAGATGCTGCGCACGCCGCGCGGGATCTGCTTGCGGGCCGGCGTGATGCTGCCGTTGCGGATGATGTAGAGCTCCTGGAACACCCTACCCTTGTAGTCCGGATGCGCCTCGCGGATCAGAGCCGGCAGGTCGATCGCGGAGCCAATGAAGAACGACTGGAAGAATACGCCGCCGTCGCAATGCAGCTCGTCATACGGTTTGCCGCCGAAAGTCACCTTGACGAGCGCCGGGGGAAAGAGTGCCGGAATCGAGGCGGACGCGACCAGCACGCTGCGGAACATCTCGAGCCTGGCAGGATCCTTGCTCGAAGCGATCGCGCCCATGTCCCAAATGACCGGTTCCTCGCGGTCCAAGTTGGTGCTGGCGACGTACAAACGCCGACCCTTGGCGTGCTCCACGGCGATCGCATCAAGCACCTCGGACGTGACGTATTTGGCGACAAGCTCCTTCAGCGGCGTGTTGTCGGCGACCGATTCCTCCCACAGGATCGAGATGAGATGGCGCGCCAGATAGACCCGCGAAGGATTGATGGTGGTATAGGCCTCCTTGATCTGCGGATCGTATTCAGGTCCGAGGAAGGCGAAAGGTGCCATCAGAGCGCCGGTGCTGACGCCCGTCACCACCTTGAACTTGGGGCGGTTGCCCCTGGCGCTCCAGCCGTTGAGAATCCCGGCACCGAATGCGCCGTCGGACCCACCTCCAGAGATGGCGAGATAGTTGTAGGCCCGCCAACCGTCGGCCAGCGTCTCGTAGTTGTCTGGCGTCTCCGTGATGAATGCCTGGCGGATCGACTTGCGCATCGGCTCGAAATCCGTCAGCGGAAAGAACCGGATGTCGGTGAAGCCCGGGATCGATGGGTCATTCTGCGCCTCCAATGGCACCGGGTGGCGCAACGCGCTGCACCCGGCCAGCACCAACACGACGAATGCAACAACAAGGCAGCGCAGCGTTTCACGTCTTGCCGAGCAACGGCTATTGAACGGCATAGCCCCGGCCCTGCATACAGACGGCAAAGGCCTGGTAATAGCGGCCCATATCGGCCTGGTATTGCGCTGCGGCTTGCTGGTTGACCTGCGCCTCCTGGCGGCGCGCCTGGTTCTTGCGGATCAAGCCCGCGGTCGCGCCGACGCCTGCGCCGATTGCGGCACCCTTGCCGGCGTCGCCGCCGATTGCGCCACCGACCGCACCGAGTGCAGCTCCCCGTGCGGCGCCGCGGACGACAGGCGCACCTTGGTCATAGGAATTGCCGTAGTAGGCCGGCGGCGCCTGGTTAGGATAGACGCCGGTTTGCTGGGTCGCCCAGTTGCGGCATTCCGATTCATCGCGCGCCTGCTGGTCCATGCTCTGTCCGGCACCTGGATAGACGATCGGAGCGGATTGGGCATGGGCGGTCGCCGTCACATCCACCGCCAGCAGTGCGGCAATGCAGAGCGCACCGATGCCCTGGCGCAGGCTTATCGAGAGGATGAAATTCATGCTTCGCCCCCTTACTGCGCCGCTGGCGCCTTGTCCGACAACGTGTAGGTCAGCTTGGGCCAGATGATGATGCCACCTGCGGATTCCTGTATGATGTTGCCACCACCGACCGCCAGGTCATGCATGCCGCTCCGGATCGTGACCGGGCCGCCGCCAGTAATACCTTCGAACCGATCCGTGCCGCCCGTGATCTTGAAGTCACCGTTGCAGCCGAGCATGTGAACGCCCTTGCAGCTCAGCTCGGCATAGACCCGCGCGCCATCCTTGCCGGTAATCGTGCACCGGCCCTTACCCTCCTGTGTGCCATCGCTGAGGTTTACGTCCAGAATGGCGGGGCAAACCATGAAGCCCGCATCGAGCGGCCCTTTTTCGGTGTCCACGAACACCATGCCGCTGAACGACCCGACGAAGGTCGAGCGGTTGGGGCCGGTCTCGAAGATCTGGCCGCGACCCTGCCAGGCGGCGAAGGCCTTGATTGTTTGTTCGGTACCGGCCGCCGACGCAGGCGCCGCGGCGCTCATACCGACCAACAGGCAGGCCCACAGGCCGCAGGCGCGTAGCGAAACCATCATCCCCTCCTCAGTCGAAATTGATGTAGACGGCGTCCCCGCCGAGCGAGAGCGCCAAGCCAGTCCGCTTTGCCTTGAGCTCGAGCACCACGCCATGGGTGTTCTGTAGCCAGAGCTGCCCGGTGCTCATCGAACCGACCGCGATGCCATAGCGGGCCTGCACATAGCCGCCGGCGAAATCATTGATGTTCTTGAGATTGTAGACGGTGCCGGTGGCTTCCATCCTGGATACGCCGAACCCGCCGACGCCGAGGCCTCCGATCGAGAAGCTGTAATTCTGGCCGCCGACGGTCAGCGTGCCGCCACCCAGGTTGCCGCTGCCGATGAAGGCGATCTGCACCTGCTCGATGGTCAAAGTGCCGGATTGGACAAGATCTTCCGCCGTTGCCGTGCTGGCGCTCGATAGGGCAAGCAGCAGGGCCGATACGGCGATCACCAGGCGACGAACCTGTGCCGGAATGCAGCCGAGTGCGGCCAGCCAAGTCCGGGCAACAGGTTGAAGGGAGCCACAATCGCGGGGGAACACGAGTGCAGCTCCCTTCGCCACCGAGGGCACGGTGGCAAGCCTGGCCGGAGAGGGAAGCTCCGTCCAGCTTCGATCGGTGTCCGACGCTCCGGCGCGGCCTCGCATCGTCCTAGACCTTTCGCGGGCGATGGGGGTCGTAGGCGGCCAGGAGTTCATATTTCAGGTCCCTTTCCAGCTGCTTGATCAGGGTTCGGTACTCGTACATGCGATCCACGTCCTGCGGGTGGTTGCGATGCTCCAGCAGGTCCAGCGCCTCGACCGCCAGGCCGTACTCCTCGCACATGTCGCGAAACGTTTCATTGCTGAGCGCCAGCCGCGAAATCTCCTCACCCCAATCAGGGAAGAGCTTGCGAACCAAAGCCATGTGCGTCGTTGCAGACGGCAATGCTTTCGTCCCGGACTGATGCCTTCGGAAATCCCCCGAATCCGAAGTCATCGCGTAAGCAGGATAGTTTGGCCCTTGTTTGGTGCGCCGTATGCCGTTGGACATGGCGCCAGAGTGCGCAAGGTTAATGCCGGCAAGAAGCACGTTACGGTAACGATGGTCGTAACGCGCCGACCCATAGCGCCGCCAAGGGCGATTCATAACGAATATCAATGGTAGTCGGCGTGACGATATATTCTTGCGGGCATACCGGAGGGGGGAGTAGGCTTAGTCATGGGTGGCGACTGCGGATGACATAAGCACACAATCGATATTCATGAGGGATTCGCAGCGCCTGGAGGGGTGGCAGCATGTCCAGGGTGCTGGCCGAGCGTATTAGAAGCGAGGATGCCGGCCCTTCTGACGAAGAAGTGCGGCACGAGCTGAGCACGCTTCTCAGCCGCGGTGACTTTCACGCTTCGGAACGCAACCGGCGCTTCTTGACGTATATCGTCGAGGAAACGCTGCAAGGCCGCGCCGACCGTATCAAGGCCTACAGCATCGCCATCGCGGCGTTCGATCGCTCCGACGATTTCGACCCGCTGACTGACCCGATCGTGCGGATCGAGGCGAGCCGCCTGCGGCGGTCGATCGAGCACTACTACCTGACGGCGGGCAAGTCGGATCGCATCCGCATCGACATGCCGAAGGGCTCCTACGTCGCAACCTTCCGTTATGCGGATCCGCTCCCGGCCGATGAAACGCATCACGCACCCGCCCTGCCGGCTACGCTGGAGCAGCCGGCCCAGCCGGCGCGCGCGCCGGAGCCTGCTTCGAAACCACCGGCTCGGACAGTCGAGCGCCGCGTCAATCCGTGGATCTGGGCGGCCGCGGTTGCTCTGATCGCCGTGATTGCCATCCAAGCTGCCATCTTTGCCTGGAATCGCCACGGCGCCGCCAACGTCGCAACGCTCACGCGCGGGCCCTCGCTGGTCGTCCTGCCGTTCGAGAATGTCGGCGCGGAGGGCAGCCTGGATTTCGTTGCGCGCGGCCTGACGTTCGAGGTCATCAACTCCTTGACGCGGTTCAGCGACCTGTTCGTTTTCGGTCCCGAGACATCGTTCGAGATCGGCGAGCCGGACCTGCGCGCGGCGTCGCTGCAGGCTCTTCAGCCGGACTACGTCCTTTACGGATCGGTCTATTCGACCGACGAAACCCTGCGGGTTTCCGCCATTCTGGCCGATGCGCGCACCAGCCGCTCTGTCTGGTCGACGAATCTCGACCGCAATCTGTCCACCGCCAGCTTGCTCAGCATCCAGTCCGACATCGCAGAACAGGTAGCGAGTGCCATCGGCCGGCCCTATGGCGCGGTGTTCAACCTCACCGCCGCAGACGCCGCCACCAAGCCGCTGGCCAGCCTGCGTTCCTATGAATGCGTGGTGCGCTTCCGGCAGCATTGGCGCGAGTACGATCAGAGGGACTATGACGACATGCGCGCCTGCCTGGAGCAGACAATCGCAGCCGACCCCTATTATGCCCGCGCCTATGCCAGCCTGGCTCTTCTGGACCTCGATACTGTTCGCTTCGGCTTCGGCAAAGACCGGATCAAGGTCGATCCGCTTCAGGAAGCAGCCGGCCTCGGCCTGCAAACGATCGAGCTCGACCCGACCGAGCCCGACGGCTATCTGGCCCTCTCCATGGCCTATTGGTATCTGCAGGACTACGATACCAGCATCGCAACCGCGAAGCGCGGCCTCGCCGTCGACCCGCACAATACCGACCTGATGGCCGAGCTTGGGCTGCGCTATTCCTACATGGAGCAATGGTCGCTCAGCCGGCCGCTGATCGCCGAAGCCTTCGCCCGCAACCCCGCGACGCCGAGCGGCTACCGGATCGCGAACTTCCAATACTACTACATGCACGGAGACTATAACGCCGCCTTGCACGAGGCTCTGCAGATCAAGGCGCGCTATATCCTCTACGGCTATCTGGCGATGGCAGCGGCCTATGGCCAGCTGGGCGACAAGACGAATGCCGAGGCGGCCCTGGCCATGGTGCTCAAAATCGAACCGACTTATGGAGATCGCGTCGCCGACGACCTCGCGAGGCGCGGTGTGTCGCCAAACACCATCGGGAAGATCGTCGAGGGCTTGGTAAAGGCGGGCCTGCACGTGCCGCCGACTGCGGACTGAGCGGTCTTCAGCCGCCGAGCGGAATGGCGATCATGACCAGAATCACGCCAATGGACGCGATCAGCGCGCCCGCGAGGAGCGGGCGCGCGCCGACGTGCCGGCCCCAGAAATAGCCGATGATGAAGAGGCAGATCAGCAGCAGGGCATTGGAGATCCGCAGCGCCAGATAGGCGTCGTCCCACAGGAGGAATGGAAGCGCGGCCGGAACGGCCGTGAGGACGACGAGAAAGAACACGCGGACGGCGCCGCGCAAATCCTCCGCAAGAAGCTGAGGCTTTGCACCCGGTCCGCTGCGCGCGGCGGCCATGATCGAGGCGTAGAACCGATCCCGGTGCGACACGTCGGCCAGACGAGCCAGATCACCGTCGAACTCCGCCTGCAGCGCAGCCATCGCCGACGGCTCGTCGGCGGCGGTCCTCAGGGAGGCCACCACATTTGCCACCCGAAGCCGCTCAAAAATGCAGCCGAGCACGAACAGGAACGCATCGATGATGCCCCAAGCGATGTTGCATCCGATGGCGGCAACGAGCAGCTCCCGGCCATCGGTCGGCTCCTCCGGGCCGAGGAGCCGGGCGCCGAGGGTGAAGGTGAGGACCATGAGCAGGCCGAAGATCAGCTCGGCCAGCGTGGTGCCGGGATCGAGGTGGCGATGAACTTTCCGGAACAGGCTCATGGCCGGCCCGCGCCCGCTTCGGGCGGAAATTGCCAATAGACCTGGTCGATGGTCTTGCCCATGCCGGCGCGGATATGCTGCTTGATCTCGTCGCCGATCTCCATGATGCGCTTGAAGTCGACGTTGGCGGGCAGCCGTCCGGGGGCAACATGGACGAACAACAGGCAGTGCTCGGCGTCGAGCAGGGTGGACGTGACCTTCAGCTCGATCCCCACCCGGTCGCGGATGGCACGCTCGATTTCGGCGTCCACATTGACGTCCGCTACGTCGATCAGGACTTCCTTGTTCAGCTTCGCCAGCATCAAGGCCATCGCGCCCAGCAGCAAGCCGATGAAAATCGAGATGACGGCGTCCATGAGAGAGGCCGGCGCGACCAGCCGCGACCAGAACGCCACGAACAGCGTGATGGCGATCCCGAGCAACGCAACGGCATCCTCAAGCAGGACCGCCAGCACGGTGGTGTTAGTGCGCGCCTTGCGCAAGCCGTCCCAGCCGCCGATTTCATGCCAGGCGATGTGGAACGTATAGCTCTCCAGCGCCGCCGCCAGCAGCAACAGGGCGATGGCGAAGGTTGAGAACGGAACGCCCGGCTCGTGATGCGTCAGCGCTTCGATGCCGTGACGAACGGAGGCTCCGCAACCGAGGAACAGCACGGAGATCGAGGAGACCAGGGCCCAGAAGTAGCGTTCCTTGCCAAAGCCGAACGGATGCAGTTCGGTCGACCTCTTGGCCGACTTGACCTCACCCACTTTCAGCAAGACCTGGTTCGCGACGTCGGTTGCCGAGTGGATCGTCTCCGCGAACAAGGTCGGCGACCCGGTGGTCAGGAAGCCGAACAGCTTGGTGCAGGTGATGATGCTGTTGGTGGCGATGGAGATGGTGACGGATTTCGACAAGGCCGATCCCGCCGCCCTGATCAGCCGTGCCAGCTCACGGCGTCGTAGCCGGTGCTGATGAGGGTGCCCTTCTGTCCGCGAACGATTCCGCCGATGTCCGCCAGCGCCCCGATCGCAGCGACCTTCCCGGTCTTGGTGGCGAAATGGCAGGCGGCGTCCACCTTTGGCCCCATCGAGCCGGCGGGGAACTTGTATTTCGCGATGGCTGCCGGATGGGCTTTGTGAATGGCCTTCTGCTCCGGGGTTCCCCACCCCGTGAACACGGCCTCGGCATCCGTAGCCATGATAAGGAGATCGGCTTCGAGGTCGCGCGCCAAGAGCTCCGAGCAGAGATCCTTGTCGATGACGGCCTCGACGCCGATCAAGGTGCGGTCTGCTCCCGGCTTGTACATGGTGGGGATGCCGCCGCCGCCGGCGCATATGACGATCGTCTTATGCTCCAGCAGCCACCTGATGGGTCGAATTTCGAAAATGCGCTTGGGTAGGGGTGACGGCACCACGCGCCGCCATTTCTGCCCGTCCTGCTTGAACACCCAGTTCTTCTCCGCCTTGAGGCGGTCGGCATCGGCCTTGTCGTAGACCGGCCCGACGAACTTGGTGGGGTCCTTGAATCCAGGGTCGTTGCCGTCGACCTCCACCATCGTCAGCAGGGTGGCGAACGGTACCTCGAACGGCAGCAGATTGCCCATCTCCTGCTCGATCATGTAGCCGATCATGCCTTCGGTCTCGGCGCCCAGCACATCGAGCGGATACGCCTCTTCCGGCTTGTAGGCCGCGCCCTGCAACGCGAGCAGGCCGACCTGCGGGCCGTTGCCGTGGCTGATCACCAGCTGATGCTCCTTGGCGATCGGCGCCATCGCCTCGGCAGCGACACGCACGTTGCGGCGCTGCACGTCCGCGGTCATCGCCTCGCCGCGCTTCAGCAGCGCATTTCCGCCCAGGGCCACCACCACGCGCATGGCTAGTCTCCCAGCGTCGCCACCAGCAGCGCCTTGATGGTGTGCATGCGGTTTTCGGCCTGCTCGAACGCGACATTGGCCTCGGACTCGAACACGTCGTTGGTGACCTCGAGGCCGTTGGACATGCCGTAATCCTGGGCGATCTGCTTGCCGAGCACGGTCTCGGTGTCGTGGAACGCCGGCAGGCAGTGCATGAACTTGACCTGCGGATTGCCCGACGCCTTCATCAGCGCGGGGTTGACCTGATACGGCGTCAGCAGCTTGATGCGCTCCTTCCACACCTCCTTGGGCTCTCCCATGGAGACCCAGACGTCGGTGTGGATGAAATCGACGCCCTTCACAGCTGCGGCGGTGTCGTCGGTAATCAGGAGGCGCGCACCCGACTTGGCCGCCAGATCCTTGGCGATCTTGGTGTATTCGTCCGACGGCCACAGGCTCTTCGGCCCGCAGATGCGCACGTCCATGCCCAGCAGGCAGCCGACGATCAGCAGCGAATGCCCCATGTTCGAGCGGGTATCGCCGACATAGGCGTACTTGATCTCGCTGATCGGCTTATCGCTATGCTCCCGCATGGTCATGACGTCGGCGATCATCTGGGTCGGGTGGTATTCGTCGGTCAGGCCGTTATAGACAGGGACACCGGCATACTTGGCCAGCTGCTCGACACCGCCCTGGGCGGAGCCGCGATACTCGATGGCGTCGTACATCCGGCCCAGCACGCGGGCTGTGTCCTTGAAGGATTCCTTGTGGCCGATCTGCGACCCCGCCGGATCGAGGTAGGTGACGTGCGCGCCCTGGTCGTAGCACGCCACCTCGAACGAGCAGCGCGTGCGGGTTGAGGTCTTTTCGAAGATCAGGCAGATCTCCTTGCCCTCCAGATGCTTCTGCTCGGTCTTGGCGTATTTGGCCCGCTTCAGGTCACGTGCCAGGTCGAGCAGGTAGCGGAACTCGCGCGGCGTGTAGTCCTGCACGGTGAGCAGCGAGCGGTTGCGCAGATTGAAGCTCATGGTGTTCTCCTCAAATCCAGGTTGCTCTCTATTCCTTCGGCTCAATAGGCGGGATCGCGCCAGATCGGGCAGGTCATGCAGTGCCCGCCGCCCCGGCCGCGTCCCAGCTCGGCGCCACGGATGGTGATGACCTCGACGCCAGCCTTCCTCATCAGAGTGTTAGTGTGGGTGTTGCGGTCATAAGCCACGACCACGCCCGGCTCGATGGCGACGACGTTGTTGCCGTCGTCCCACTGCTCGCGCTCGGCCTCGAAGGCGTTCCCGCCGGTGGCGACCGCCCGCAAGGCCTTGAGGCCCAGCGCTTCCGCCACGACGTCGAGCAGCCCCTTCTGTTCGTGCCGCACCTCGAAACCACCCTGGTCGTCGGTCGGGTGCATGCTGAAGCACTGGATCTGGTCGACCACGTCCTTGAACACCGTGACCAGGTCGCGGTCCAGGAAGGTAAAGACGGTATCGAGATGCATGGCGGCGCGGCTCTTGGGCATCAGGCAGCCGATGACCCGGCTGGCGCCCCTCTGCTTGAACAGCGCGCGCGCAACCTGACCGACCGCCTGATGGGTCGTGCGCTCGCCCATCCCGATCAGAACCACGCCCTTGCCGATCGGCATCACGTCGCCGCCTTCGACCGAGGCGCCGGTGAAGTCCTCGTCGGAATCGCCCCACCAGATCTTGAAGTTGCCGCCCTTGAAATGCGGATGGAACCGATAGACCGCGCGCTGCAGCAGCGTCTCCGGCTTGCGCGCCGGCCAATACATCGGGTTGACGGTGACGCCGTTGTAGATCCAGCAGGAAGGATCGCGCTGGAACAAGGTGTTGGGGATGGGCGGCAGGATGAAATCGCTGTGCCCGTAGGCATTGCCCAGCAGCGTCTTCATCTTGCTCTCGGGCAAGTCGGAGATGGCGATTCCGCCGATCAGCAGCGGCGCCAGCTGCTTGGCCGGCAGTTCGTCGAGCCACGGCCGGATGAAGGAGCCGGCCATGATGCCGACGCTGCTGTCGGTGATGCGCCGGTCGAGGATGAAGGCGCGCGCATCGCGGTCCTCGACCGTATCGATCAGCAGGTCGTGCAGCTCCAGGACCTCGACCCCCCGCTCCTTCATCTTGAGCGAGAAGTCGTAGTGATCCTTTTGCGCCTCGTGCACCCAGATCACGTCGTCGAACAGCAGGCTATGGCAATTGCCGGGGGTCAGGCGCTGATGGGCCAGCGACGGCCGGCACACCATGACGGTCCGCAGCTTGCCGACCTCCGAGTGAACGCCGAACTCACGCATGATGCTTCTCCATCGATTGACGCGCCTAGTCGAACCAGCCCTGGTCGTCCATGCGCGGCTCCAGCAGCTCGACGATCGCTTCCGCCGTGTCCTCCGCACCCTCGCGCACATCGGTGTTCATTTCGGTGACGACGCCGACGCCGGTCTGCACCGCGGCTGCGGTCGCGATCCCGGACATGGCCGCCCCCACCGGCAGCGTGGCGGCAAGGCCAGGGCGGCTCGAGCTCTCGGAGCTCACCTCCGCCTCGCCCAGGAGCTCCTTCCGCCCGGCGTTGACGCGGTAGGCCTGCACCAGGACGCGCAGCTCGGTCCCACCGACGCCGAAGCCGATGATCATGCGCTGCATGGCGTTGCCCTCGTCGATGGTCAGGAACTGGCCTTCGAGGGTGTAGATGTTGTTCCCGGCCGGCGCCGTACCCCGCCAGCGCGTGGCAGGCAGATCAAGCTCCTGCAGCTCGGCGACGACGCGGTTCGCCACCACGTCCGCGATCTGGTGCTCGAGAGACTGGCGCTGCGGGTTGGACTGCGGATCGTCGGCGGCGCCGCTCAGCCGCCCGGCCGCGACGCTGTCCGATGATACCTCCGACGGCGAGACAGCGAAATCGTAGACCAGGATGCGCGATGGATACGGCAGCTCGTCGTCATCGTCGTCGCGCTCTTGCGTGACCTCGGCATCGGTCGATCCGCACGCGGTCACCAGGAACACTATCGCGCAGAGCGCTGCAGCCGCTCGAAGCATTGTCCGCCTCCCGCATCCATTCAGAAGTTCAAGGTTGTACCGATGCCGAACTCCACGGCGTCATAGTTGTCGATGTCGGTACCGTCGGCCGTCTCTCCGCCTTCGGGATCGGTATCGACCCAGGTGTAGGCGACCTCTGCTTCCAGATCGATGCCGGGGCCGAGCGTATACACCGCGGTGAGCATCGCTCTATCCTGCGAGAAGTCCGTAATTGCCGAAGATGCGTTGTTGTTAGCGTCGAGATGCGAATACTGCGCGCCGAACACCCAGGCATCCATCGT
>DATEOK010000023.1:0-6481 GCA_035274225.1 Dongiaceae bacterium | reverse complement strand
AAGAAAAACGGCGCCACACGCGTGGCGCCGTCGAGGTCGGAGTTTGGAAGTCGGCGCTACTTGTTCGGCGCCGGCCTGGCGATCTGCCACGCGCCGTCGCGGGTCTCCAGCGGCAGCCCGTAGTCGAGCTTGTCCAGCTCGTGCTTGAGCTGCAGCAGCGTCGAGGCGGTGAAGTAGGTGTCGGTGGTGATGCTGATCTGCTGGCTGTGGCCCATCAACTCCCTGATCACCGCCTCGGGGACGCCGGCGCGGATCAGCGCGTCATTGAAGCTGTGCCGGAGGGCGTGACCATCCTCCCACTTGCGGTAGAGACCGGACGTCGTCAAATAGGTCGCCCAGCGCTTGGTGAGGTGGGCCGAGCGCGTCTTGTGGTGCTTGCTCACCGTCAGCTCCGGAAAAAGCCAGCGCTCCTGATCCTTCGTGCCGTTCTTGTCGTAGAGTTCGTCCTGGCCCCTCGCCTGTTCGGGCAGGCCCAGCTGGATCAGCACGCGATGCATCGGGATGATCCGCTTGCTGGTCTCGGTTTTGCCCGACCCCGCCTCGGTCTCACCGCGCCCCAGCCGGTCGCCGTCGAAGTTGAGCTTCAGGCACCACATGCCGAACAGCTTCACCACGTCGAAGGTGCGGAGCTTGGCGGCCTCGTCGAGCCGGCATCCGTTGTGGCTCTCGAGCAGGGGCGCCCAGTAGAGACCATCCTTGACGACGATGTCGCCGGCGATGGTCTGCCCCCGCGCCGAGGCCGTTTTGCGGCCGGAGAAGCGGGGGCTCTGCAGGATGTCGAACAGTCGCTCGCGGGTGAGCGCGATCCGCTTCTTCGGCTGCTTCCGGCGGCCCGGCCGGTCGAGACGGAAGGCCGCAAAGTGATCCTCGATCCCCCACTTCATCACCGTCCGCGCCCACGTGACCACGCTGGCCAGGGCGTTGATGTGCTTGTTGCGCGTGTGCGGCGCCATCGGCTGGCACCTCGCTTCGGCGAGCAGCCGGTTGGCCTCATCAACGGTGATGCGACCCTCGTCCCGGTCGCGCTCGATCTTGGTGCGCAGGAGCTTGAGGTACTGGATGGCCTCGGGCACGGTCAGGCCGGCATAGACGCTCTTGCCCACCATCGCCGGCAGCTCGCCCAGCGCGCGGTCGAACTCCGCCGCATGATCGGCGGTGATGAGATCGAAACGCAGATCTCCGACGGCTTCCCGGAACAGCCGGATCGAGACGTCTTTCGACATCACCGTCGAATGTTTCCATTCCGACTTGCGGATCTTGTGCTCCTTGCACTCCGCGTAGACCTCCAACAGCGGCCGCTTTGCCTGCGCCGAGACGCGGACGGCGCTGATCACCTGGATCTCCGACGGGCCCGGCAGGCCGATCGCGCGGTAGGCGGCGGTGTCGTTGTAGTCGCCGCGGTAGCGGCGCGCATCGGCGAGGCAGACCTGCTCCATCACCTGCTTGCCGTGCCGGGCGAGCATGTTCCAGTCGGGCGTGCCGGGCGCCACGCGGAGGTTCTGCCGTTCGATCTCCTGTGCCAGGAAGCAGTTGACGATCGTGTTGTCGTTCACGGCGAGGTCGTGCTGGAAGAACCGCGCGCTGAGTTCCGCGAGCAGTGCGTTGGCCTTGGCCTGCTCGGGCGAAATCGCCCCTTCGCCATCCCGGGCCTGATCGAGGGCTTCCAGCTGGTGCTCCAACATCTCCCGCTTGAAGGCGCACAGGAGTTCGGGGTTGAGCTTGGTATCGGCGTCCATGGTCATCGTTCTTTCGTGAAGGTTTCGGAAGAAGCGATCGACGAGGACGCTGAGTTGGCGGGCCGCGGCGATCGCTTCAGCCCGGATGTTGGTTCGAAGGGAAAGGCGGAGGTCTCTCGGCGCACCACGCGTCTGGAGATCGCCGGGAACCGCGCGGCGGAAATAGAAGATTCCGCTCTTCCCGCGGCGTTCGATGTTGCTGCCTGATTTCATGGTCGGCCTCTCTCGAAGCCGGCGGAAACGTCGCAGCTATCCGTCACACCTGTGACGGATAGATCGTTCCGCCGGCGGTTGAGAACGGCGGAAACGCTTGGTTTTCAGGTCTTTGTGGATGGTCCGAGGGGACCGATGGCTGGGGCGCCAGGATTCGAACCTGGGATGGCGGGACCAAAACCCGCTGCCTTACCGCTTGGCTACGCCCCAGCAGGCCCCGAAAAGGGCGGGCGCACCATAGGCAAGCGGACCCGCCTTGGCAACCGGGGCCTTGGCCCGTTCAGGAGGCGGCCCGCGCGCGCCGCGCGGCCAGCAGCTGCCAGCCGAAAAACCCTACCGCTAGGCCAAATCCGATGGCGTCGGTGGCGAGGGTCGGGAAGATCAGGAACCCCGCCGCGCCGGCGGCCAACGCCCGCCGGGACCAATTCACCGGCGCGTTCAGGAAGCCGAATGCCGCGATCCCCCACAGCACCACCGCCAGCGTTGCCTTCGCCGTCACGTAGCCGACGTCCAGCCAGTAGGCGACGCCGTCGAGGCCGGCAACCGGCTGCAGCAGCAGGACCGGGTCGGCCACCGTCAGGTACGGCACGATGAAGGCCGGCAGCGCAATGCGCACCGCCTGCACGCCGATCTTGAGGCCGGACTCCTTGGCCATCGGCGCGGCGGCGAAGGCGGCGAGCGCGACCGGCGGGGTGAGGTCCGCCATGATGCCGAAGTAGAAGACGTACATGTGCGAGACGAGCAGCGGCACGCCGAGATGCAGCAGGATCGGCGCCGCCAGCGAGGAGGTGATGATGTAGTTGGGAATGGTCGGGATGCCCATGCCGAGGATCAGGCTGAACACCATCACCAGCACCAGGGCGAGCGGCAGGTTGTTCTGGCCGACCGAGACCACCGCGTTGCCGACGATGGTGCCGAGCCCGGTCAGGGTCATGGTGCCGATGATGATCCCGACCAGCGCGCAGGCAAGGCCGACCGGCAGCGCCTGCCGCGCGCCGTCCGCCAGCGCCCAGCGGCAGGCGATCAGCGCCTCGCGCCCGCGCCCGGTGAGCAGCGCCGGCGCGATCAGCGCCAGGGTGACCAGCGCCACCACCGCCACGCTCATCGCCACCGACCAGGCGCAAATGCCGGCGAGGACGAGCCAGAACACCACGCGCAGGCCGGTCACCGCCATTCCCGCGGCGACCGCGACGCCGAGGATCAGCACCACCGTGAGCGCCAGCGCGACAGCGCCGGAGAACAGCGGCGTGAAGCCGGCGAACAGCAGATAGACCAGCGCCACCAGCGGCAGGATCAGGTGCCAGTTCGCCTTTACTTCGGCCTTGAAGCTCGGCAGCTGATCCTTGGGCAGGCCTTCGAGGCCGTGCCTGCCGGCTTCCAGATGAACCGACCAGTAGCTGGCGAAGAAATACAGCAGCGCCGGAATGATCGCGGCCGTGGCGATCTCGGCATAAGGCACGTCGATGGTCTCGGCCATGATGAAGGCGACCGCACCCATCACCGGCGGCATGATCTGGCCGCCCATCGATGACGTCGCCTCGACCCCGCCGGCGAAGGCGGAGGTGAAGCCGAAGCGCTTCATCAGCGGAATGGTGAACTGGCCCGAGGCGACCACGTTGGCGACGCCGGAGCCGGAGACCGTGCCCATCAGCGCGCTCGAGGCGACGCACACCTTGCCCGGTCCGCCGCGCGCCCGGCCGAACGCCGCCATCGAGATCTCGTTGAAGAAGCGGATGACGCCGGCCTGCTCCATGAAGGAGCCGAACAGGATGAACAGGAAAATGTAGGTCGCCGACACCAGCGTCGGCGTGCCGTAGATGCCCTCGGTGCCGAACACCATGTGCTCGATCACCTGCGCCGTGTCGTAGCCGCGGTGATCGAGCGGCGACGGCAGATGGTTGCCGAACAGGCAGTAGGCGAGGAAGATCCCGGCCATGATCGGCAAGGCCGGCCCCAGCACGCGCCAAACCAACACGAACAGAGTCAGCAGCACGATGACGCCCACGACGATGTCCTGCGTCAGCAGATCGCCGGAACGCTGCACCAGGTCGAAGTAGAACTGCCACTGATAGAGGCCCGCGAGAAATCCGGCGACACCGAGCAGCCAGAGTAGACCGCGCTCGATCCTGCGCTCCGCCGTGAGGCTGGCGCTCAAGGCGAGCGCGCCGACCAGGCACAGGAAGCCGACATGCATGGTGCGCAGGCCCTGGCTCGGCAGTCCGCCGGCATAGCGCTCCAGCAGCGCGAAGGTCGCGGCCATGCACAGCACCGCCAGCACGCCTTCGCGCACGTCGCGCCGCTTGAGCCCATCCCAGACGACCTTGACGCAGCCGAGCGCGAGCGCCAGCCCGGCAAGCGCCAGCAGGTCGACGTGCGGCAGGGCCTCGGGCCAGAAATCCTTGTCCAGCGGGATGTTGAATCCGGTCGCCAGCTGGAACACCGAGAAGGCGATGGCGATCCAGAACAGCAGCCGCCCGGCGGTGCCGGCCTGGAACAGATCGTCGGTCAGGCCGGTTTCGCCGAACGGCAATTGCGGCGCGGTTGCGGGCTTGGTGTCCACGTCGGGCGGCATGGAAGCTCGGGAGGGAGCGCGATGCTCCCGCCCTGGACGCTACAGCACGTTCTTCTCGGTGAAATACTTGAGCGCGCCGGGATGCAGCGGCGCCGGCGAGCCCTTTGCCGCATTCTCCAGCTTGATGCCTTTGGCCGCCGCATGTGCCGCCTGCAGCTCCGGCAGGTTCTCGTAGATCGCCTTGGTGATGTTGTAGACGAGGTCTGCCGACAGATCGGCGCGGGTCACCAGGAAGTTCGGCACCGCCACCGTCATCACGTCCGCGGCCTGCCCTTCATAGGTATTGGCGGGAATGGTGGCGGCGAAGAACGGCTGGCCGAGCTTCTCGACGATGTCCGCCGGCACCTCGACCACCACGATCGGCACCGACGTCGCGAGATCGCGGATCGAGGCGACGCCAAGGCCAGCCGACTGCAGCGTGGCGTCGAGCTGGCGGTTCTTCATCAGCTCCACCGACTGCGCGAAGTCGAGATACTCGACCTTGCCCAGGTCCTCGTATTTCATGCCGGCGGCCGCCAGGATCGCGCGCGCATTCAGCTCGGTGCCCGACTTCGGCGCGCCGACCGACACGCGCTTGCCCTTGAGGTCGGCCAGGCTCTTGATGCCGCTCTCCTCGGAGGCGACGATCTGCACGTAGTTGGGATAGATCGCGCCGATGGTCTGCACCTTGTCGAGTGGACCCTTGAAGCCGGCGTCGGCCGAGCCGACGACCGCGGCCGCCAGCGAATCGCCGAGCGTGAATCCGACCTCGCCCTTGCCACCCTGGATCAAATTGAGGTTCTCGACCGAACCCTTGGTCGCCTGCACCGACGGCCGGCTGCCGGGCACCTTGTCGGCCACCACCTTCGAGATCGCGACCCCGAGCGGGTAATAGACGCCGGAGGTGCCGCCGGTCAGGATGTTGACGAAATCATCGGCGCCCGCCGCAACCGGCGCAAGCGTGAGACCGATAGCGAATATGCCGAAGACAAGCCGGCGACGCGAAAGATCGAACATCGTTTCCTCCCATGTGCAGCCGGCAGCGGCCTGTGCGCCGAGCGGCGATTTATCTGGCGTCACCATGCCACATGGGACAAGCCGGTCAATCGATCGAGGTTCCACAATTGGTCGGATAGAAGGTCCGGTCTTGCGGCCCGCGGCCGACGGCCGGTATTTTTCGCAGCATGGATCCGATCGGCGCCGACATGGACGACGCTCCGCTCCGCCCCGCTTCGAATACGGATACCCGCCCTTCCTGGATGGGCTTTCTGGGCGGCGCCATCCTGCCTGCTTTTGCGATCCTGGTCGCGGTCGGCATCTGGCATTTTGCTGGCCGCAGCGCCTCGCAACTGACCGCGGCCGAACTCACCGAGATCGAAGTGTTGCTGGATGAGCTCGGCTTCCCGCCCGGCCCGGTCGATGGCGGCATCGACGAGCAGAGTCGCAACGCGATCCGCGATTTCCAGGTGACCGCCGGGCTCGAGGTTGATGGCGCACCAAGCGTCGCGCTGCTCGACGAGTTGCGCGCCGCCAAGGCCGAGCTGAGCGGAAACTAGGAGCGCGCGATCGGCGCGGCGGTAACCCACCAGTCGGGTCGCGTCCCGCGCAGCTTGCTCTCCGCCGCACGCGCACCGACTTCATCCGCGAACAGGCCGAAGCAGGTTGCGCCGCTGCCCGACAGGCGCGCCAGCACGCAGCCGGGCAAAGCCGCCAGCGCGACCAGCACGTCGCGGATCGCCGGCGTCACGCTGATCGCAGCTTCGGTCAGATCGTTGGCGCAGGATTGCAGACGGGCAGCGAAGTCCGCGAAGTCGCGCGGCGGCTCGCTCCAGCGTGCCGCCTTGGAGAACGACCCTTGCCGCGCCTTGAACACCGCCGGCGTCGGCGTCGCGATCCTGGGGTTGGCGAGCAGCAGCCATGCCGGCGGCAAGCCGCGCGCCGGTGCCAGGTCCTCGCCGATCCCGCCGACGAAGCTCGCCGC
>DATEOK010000022.1:0-2737 GCA_035274225.1 Dongiaceae bacterium | reverse complement strand
TGGGACCACACCGGCAAGCAGCCGTCCAACCGCATGGTCGACGGCTACAAGGACGAGGCCTCGTTCAAGAAGCTGTGGGATCCGATCCTGGCCTTCGCGATCGAGCGCAAGTCGTGGGTGAAGCAGTTCTGGGATTCCGCCGACAACACCAAGTCGGGCCTGATGGAGAACGACGTGTGGATCGGCCAGACCTGGGACGGTCCGCCGCTGACCCTGAAGAAGGAAGGCAAGCCGGTCAGCTACCAGGCGCCGGTCGAAGGCGCGATCGTCTGGCTGGACGGCCTGTCGCTGATGAAGTCGGCGAAGAACGTCGACCAGGCCTACGAGTTCGTCAACTACCTCCACACCCCGGAAGTGTCGGCCATGATCTCCGACGGATCCAACTACAATCCGGTGGTGACCGGTGGCGACGCGCTGACCTCGGACGCCTTCAAGAAGAACTTCCAGGAAGCCTATCCGGGCGACTCGCTCGATCACGTTTGGCCATGGCCGGCGGAGCCGGGCTGGTATGCGGAGCTCCGCAGCACGTACGTCGATCAATTCACTGCCGCCTGATCCCGATCAGGGTCGTCGTTGTGGTCAGCCCCGGTTCGCCGGGGCTGACTCGTTTTGGGGCGGCCCGATCGCGCTTGATCTTGCTCGGGCGAGCGTGGAAACTCGCCCTCAACAATAGGCGCGAAAAAAGCTTAACAGGGACAGGCAGATGAGCGCGGGAGTCGAACTCGACCACATCACGGTCCGATTCGGGGATTTCACGGCTGTCGACAGCGCAACCCTGGACATCAAGGGGGGAGAGTTCTTTTCCTTCCTGGGTCCGTCGGGCTGCGGCAAGACCACGATCCTGCGCACTGTGTCCGGCTTTCTCGAGCCGTCCGACGGGGCGGTCCGGATCGGCGGCAAGGACATGCGGGGCATCGGCCCCAACCGCCGGCCGACGGCGCTGATCTTCCAGAACCTCGCGCTATTCCCGCTGATGACCGTGGCGGAGAACATCACCTACGGCTTGCGCGTGCAGGGCATCGACAAGGCGACGCGTGCACGCAAGGCCGAGGAGCTGCTGCAGCTGATCGCGCTGCCGGGCCAGGGCGGCAAGCAGATGAGCGAGCTCAGCGGCGGGCAGAAGCAGCGCGTGGCGATCGCGCGCGCCCTGTGCGTGCAGCCGCAGGTGCTGCTGCTCGACGAGCCGCTGTCTGCGCTGGACCTCAAGCTGCGCCAGCACATGCGCAACGAGCTGCGCACCATCCAGCGCATGGTCGGCATCACCTTCATCTACATCACACACGACCAGGGCGAAGCGCTCACCATGTCCGACCGCATCGCGGTGATGAGCGACGGCGTGATCCAGCAGGTGGCCGACGGCAAGACCATCTACGACGAGCCGGCCACCGCCTTCGTCGCATCCTTCGTCGGCGAGAACAATCCCTTCGCCGGCACCGTGGTCGAGGCCAGCAGTTCCTTCGCGCTGATCGATACGAAATTCGGCAAGCTGCGCGGCCGCAACCCGCGCGGGCTGAAGGCCGGCGACAAGGCGATCCTGTTCGTGCGGCCGGAATCGGCGCGGCTCGCGCCAGGCTCCGCCGACACGAGCATTACCTCCAAGGTCAAGAGCGTCGCCTTCGAAGGCAACATGACGCATGTCTTCCTGGAGGGCGCCGGCAAGAAGGATATCACCGTCACGGTGGGCCGGCATAACGGCGCCAGCATTCCGGAGCAGGATTCGGTCACGACCGTCTCCTATGACCCGAACCTCGGGCTGGCCTTGCCGGAAGGGAAGATGGCCCGTGAGTAGCCGGATCGTCGTCCTCTTCATTCCGTTCCTCGTCATCCTCGTTTTCTGGCTGATGGCGCGGTACGAGGCGAAGTATCGGCACGACCCGAACCACAAGGGCTACTTCGAGCGCAACGGCATGCTGCTCGGAATCATGTTCATCTCCCTGGTCGGATTGTGGACCCTGTTCCTGGTGGCGCTGCCCTATCTCTACATGGTGGTGGAAAGCTTCCACCCGACGCTGCGGCCGGTGGAGCGCGGCGGCCCGAAGGACGTCCTGACCCTGGCGCAGTACCAATCCTTCTTCGTCGGGCACACCGGCGAGGGTGCGAACTGGGTCCATATCGGCGCGTTCGTGTTCTCGATCCTCGCCTCGATCGCGGTCACGGCGCTCAATTTCGCCATCTGCTATCCGCTCGCCTTCTACATGGCGCAGTCGGGCACCGCGCAGAAGGTGCGCCTGCTGTTCCTGGCGCTGATCGTGCCCTATTGGGTCAACGAGATCCTGCGCGCCTTCTCGCTCAGGCTGCTGCTCGCGACCAAGGGGCTCATCAACAACGTGATGGTGGGGGCGGGCCTCATCGATACGCCGGTCGACTTCCTGGGCAGCAACGTCGGCCTCTATGTCGGCCTGTCCTACGCCTACCTGCTGGTGATGGTCTTCCCGCTCTACAACGCGATCGAGAGCCTAGACAAGAACCAGATCGAGGCGGCGCGCGATCTCGGCGCGCCCTGGTGGCGCATCCACAAGGACATCGTCATTCCCTACGCCAAGCCGGGCATCGCGTCGGGCTGCACCATGGTGTTCATGCTGTCGGCGGGTTCGCTGGCGGCGCCGCAGTTCCTCGGCGGACCGCGCACGCTGTGGTTCACCTCGGTCATCTACAATTTCTTTTTCCAGAACTTCAACTGGGCGCGCGGATCGGCCTATGCCTTCATCCTGCTCGCCGCCTGCATCGCGCTGGTCAT
>DATEOK010000021.1:0-12917 GCA_035274225.1 Dongiaceae bacterium | reverse complement strand
CCGACACGCATGGCCCCGAGCCGACCGTCATTGTCGGCTGTTTTTGGGGTCACGCCTACCAGTGGCGGCGCTTTGAAACTAAGCTGAGGCGCATCCAGAGGCGAGAAGGTTTCAGAATCTTCCACGCCAAGGACTTCAAGGCGCATGCAGGTGAGTTCAAAGGCTGGGACGATGATAGATGTTACAGACTCGCAACCGACCTTTCTAACTTGGTCGGCAATACTCTTGCGGAAGGAGTCGTCATTGCGCTCGAGCGACAATCGTATCTGAGCGAATATCGGTCGGTTGCCCATCCGAAGATGCATCTAGACAGCCAACTGGGTGTCTGCTTTCGGTCCTGCCTAGTGCACATCATCAGGCAGGTCGCCCGAATGGGGCGAAAACCGAAACTTAATGTCGTGGTTGAAAGCGGTCACGCCAACGCATGGGATAACGACCGCATATTCCACGAGATCAAGTCAAGGCTTGAGAGGCGCGGTATCTTTGTCCTTGAGGACATCACCATAGCATCAAAGGAAGAAGCACCGCCGCTCATGGCGGCGGACTTCTTAGCTTCCACCTATTCGATGATACGAAAGCACTCGCCGGAAGCTCTGGCCGCTCCCACCCAGAACGACTACAGCAATGCACTCGTAATTCCACACGGCCACCGCAGAGGCCTGAATGCCATTGGCATTGAGGCTGACGGGCTTGCAGATTTCATCTCTCAAGCCAAAGCGTTCCGGTGGGAACGGCGCACGGATAGGCGCAGATCGTCCTAGCCTAAAATCTTCATCGTTGGCGCGGAATAGAGGCAGGGTCGATTTTCAATTCACCGCACCAACTCCGTCGCCGCATAAATCGCACACCCCACCGCCGCGCCCACCAGCGTGCCGTTGACGCGAATGAACTGCAGGTCCTTGCCGACCGCCAGCTCCACGCGGTCGACGATGGTGCTGGCTTCCCAGCTCTTTACCACGTCGGCGACGAAGCGACCGATGTCCTTGCGGAACGGCGCAACCAGCGCCCTGAACGTCTCCTCGAAGCGCTCGTCCATGCTGGCCTGGACCGCGGGGTCCTCGGCGATCGCCGCGCCGACCCTGCGCAGGATGCCGGATAGCGCCTGGCGCAGGCGCGAGCGCGGTTCGGCCAGCTCCGCCTCGATGGTGCCGCGCGCGCTCTGCCACAGCGTCGCGAAATAGTCGGCGACCTCGGGCGACGCGAGAACGCGGTCGCGCAGCGCGTTGACCTTGGCGGCATAGTCCGGGTTGCCACGCAGGTCGGCGACCATCTTTGCGATCGCTGCGTCGAAGGTGGCGCGCGCCGCGTGGTCGCGCTCCTTAAGCTCGCCCATGTAGCCGACGATGCCCTCGGCGATGGCGGCCGCCATCCTGCGATCGACGCGCTTCGGCACCCACCAGCGGCTGCGCTGCTCCACCGCCTCCAGGATCTGGTCCGAGCTCGCGGCGACATACGCGCGCACGGCATCGAGCAGGTGGTCGAGCACGGTCTGGTGCGCGCCGTTCTGGCGCAGGATATCGAGCAGCGTCGCCAGCGCCGGCGCCAGCTCGACCTTGCGCAGCTCGCGGCGCAGCATCACCTGCACGAAGCGCTGCAGGTTGGCATCGTTGAGCGAGCGCAGCACCAGCGCCGCGATCAGCAGCAGGCGGTCGCTCGCCATGTCGGCATTGCGGCTGTCCGCCAGCCACAGGCCGAGGCGGCGGCTGATGCCCGCGGCGCGCAAACGCGCAGCGACCAGCTCCGGCTCGAGGAAATGCCGCTCGATGAAATTGCCGAGGCCGGTGCCGATGCGGTCCTTGCTGGCCGGGATTACCGCGGTGTGCGGGATCGGCAGCCCCAACGGCCGGCGGAACAAGGCCGTCACCGCGAACCAGTCGGCGAGTCCGCCGACCATCGCGGCTTCGGCGCCGGCCCTCAGCAGGCCGATCCAGAAACCCGTCTCACCCGACCAGGTGATCGCGACATAAACCGCGGCCATCGCGACCAGCAGCGCGGTGGCAAAGGCGCGGTGCCGCCGCAGCGCCCGCCGCTGCTCGCCCGCATCCGTCGTCTCCAGGGTGATGGCCACGCTCGACTCCGCTGTCACCTTACATGACAGCGATCTTGGTCTACCGCACGCCCTCAGGCAAACCAGCCGCCGCCCGCACCAGCCTGCCTGGGTGCGGTTCGCAATGCTGGCCCGCGCCCGGCACCGGACAGGGCGTCATCTCGTTTCGCCTACGAGAGCGGCAATCGAATTGTGCAGATCAACCCCTGAGGCGCGAAATCGAAGTCGGCGTGCCCTCGCAAGCTGGCAAGGCTGTGTTCGATCACCGTTAAACCGAAGCCTCGTCGCGTCGGCTTCTGAACCTGCGGGCCATTGTTCTCCACCCAGCTTAGTTCGACGAACTCGCCATCGATCCGCCAAATCAGCGTCACGCGTCCCGTGCTGTTCGTCAGCGCGCCATATTTTGCCGCGTTGGTAGCCAGCTCGTGGAGCACCATGCCCAACGTTGACGCCACGGCGAATTCCAGCGGCACCTTTGGGCCGGCGGCCGAAACGCGCTCGCCAGCGTCGGCATACGGCGCGAGGGTATCGGCAGCGACCTCCTGAAGCGACACTTCCGTCCACCCGCTGCGGGCGAGCAGCTCATGATTGCGCGCCATGGCCTGCAATCTCGCCGTGAAGGCCGCATTGAATGCCTCGGGCGACGGGCTGTTGCGCAGGGTCAGCGCCGCAATGGCTTGCGCCTTCGCAAGCGTGTTCTTCACACGATGATCGAGTTCGGCGGACAGCAGCTTGCGCACCTGCTCCGCCTCCCGCCGCAGGCTGACGTCGGCGCTCAAGATCAAGCTGGGCACGGAGATGCTGATCATGAACATGAGCAGCAGCAGAAAGGACTCGTTCCGGGTGCTGCGGTCGAATGGCCCGATTTCTACGATCGCGCCCCACACGGCAAAGGCGGCGAGTATCAACGCCGCCGTCGCTGTATCCGCCCGCCGGCCGCGCAGCGCTGCCCATAGCAGAGGGCCGACCGAGAGGAAGCCGAGCGCGTTCTTTGTGATGCTTTCCGCGATCAGCGGACTGAAGGCGATGATGCCAACGAGCATTGCGGAGGTGACGGTGATCGCGCTCGCCCAAAGTTCGCGCGGCGCTGAAGACAGCAGACCGGCTCTGCTCCAGAGGATGATCGCCGGCGTCACGACGATGGCGCCGGCCAGGTCACCCAGCCACCACGTGGTCCAGATCGCCGGGCTCTGGGCGATATCGGCATAGCCGGAGGCCACGAGCGTGCCGACGCCGACGGTTGCACTGACCGGCGTCGCGGCCAGGAGGCTGATCAAGGCGAACTTCGTCACACCGGCCGGCGTGTCGAAAGTGGCCGGTCCGGCCGACCACCGGTTGACTAGGTATCCGCCAACCAGGCACTCGAGCGTGTTGCCGCCTGCGATCAGGGCGGCGGTATAGATGGAGCCGGCGGTCGCGGCATTGGCGAGGAGGGCGGCAAGGTAGATCGCCGGCGATACCCGGTAGCCCCACAGGATCACGGAAGCTAAAGCCAGGCCGGTGGGTGGCCAGATCGGTGTAGCGCTCGGATTGATGGAGGCCAGCTTCAAAGCGAGTACCGCGGTGAGCAGGTAAGCGCCGCCGACCAGCGCCATCCTGGCAACCTGCCAGGCCAATGGGACTGTCGAAAAGGGACGCTGGGCGATATGTGCTTGTTGCGTCGTCATTTTCAGGCCCACATGCCCGCACCAAGCCTCCACTCGACCATGGGATGGCTGTCTTCTGGAATGCGAGAATAGCACAGTTTCCTGGTGCGCTTCTGGCGCGCTGATCCACGGATGTGAGCTTGCCGAAGTATTCAGAAGTCGTGCCCGCCTAACCTTTCGATGAGTTACGCCGCCGGCTGGATTGCCCTACCGTCGAAGGTGAGCGCGCCTTTCGGGGGAGGGCTGCTTGGAATCCTATCGCTTCTATCTGCTCAGCGTGCAGAACACGATCGGCGCCGCGGTCTACTTGGACGCGCGCGACGACGTCGATGCACTCGTCAAGGCTCCCTCCGCTTTCACCATTTCCGATGAGTTTCCTGACATCGAGATTTGGCGTGGAAAGCGCATGGTGGGTCGCATCAACCAGCGGACCTAGCGCTTCTCTTCCACCAGCCGCTCGAACTCCGCGACATGCGCCGCCAGCTTGGCGCCCTCGCAGCGCGGGCACCACAGCAGTTTCTTGCGTCTCAGGAACAGCACCTTGCGGCGGCTCTTGCACGTCTTGCAGCCGGGCGCGCCGTTCCAGGTGTCGAAGTCGGGCAGCGCGAGCAACTCGCGCAGGAAGAACGGATGTGCCGCCGCCACGCGGGCGATTTCCGTCGGCTCGAAATAGCGCGGCGAAAGCTCGAGCTTGTTCAACCGCGGCAGATCGGCCAGCGGGCCGAGATCGCCGTCGGTCACCTTGCTCGACGTGAGGTGCAACTGCTCGAGCCCGCTCAGCGCCCGCAGCGGCGCCAGCGTCGGCAGCACTTGGTCCTTCTCGATGCCACCGGTCAGGGCCAGCGTGCGCAGACCGGTCAGCGCCGCCACCGGCGCCAGCGATTCGATGCCGCCGAGATCGTTGAAGTAGAGCGACCTGAGCCGCGACAGCCGCTCGACCCCGTCGAGGCGCTTGATCTTCGGGCACTGCCACACCGTCAGCGTCTCCAGCGTCGCGAACCTGGCCAGGAACTGCAGGTCGTCGGCATCGGCATGGCGCACGCTGAGTTTCGTCAGGCGCGGCAACCGGCACCCCGCGAGCACCGGCACATGCCGGCGCGGCAGCCGGTAGATCCGCAGGTCGGCGAGCGCGTCGAACTCCTGCAGCGCCGCGAGGTCCTTGGCCGTGCCGTCGACCCACAACGCCGCCAGCCCGCGGTCGACTCCCGCCAGCGACGTCAGTGGTTGCTCGTCCTCGCTTGTGCCGACCACCCCAACCCCCCGGCCTTCCGCCCTTGATCCCCAGCCGGGCCCTCAGCCCTTCGGCACGACATATGGCCCCAGCCTGCGCCGCTGGTGCTCGATCGTGAAGACGTGGCTATAGAGGTTGGCAATCCACTGCTTGCCCTCGATGGTCAGCTCCAAGTAGCCGAGCGCCGGCCCGATGTAGGGCTCGACGTTGCCCCAGAAGAAGGCGGGATATTTCTCGATCATGTCGGCGGGGCTGGTGTAGCCGCACTGCTCGGTCATGCCGGTTTCCTGGAACTCGGCATAGAGCGCGTTGAGCCGCCGCAGGTACAGCGGGTCGGCGAGCTGCCCGATCAGGTCAGCCGCGCGCACCAGGCCGGCCTCGGTGTCGGTCTCGTCATGCTGGCCGTCCTTGGGCACCGGGTAGCGCGTCATCTCGATCGCCCGCGCGATGCGCTCCTCGTCGACGCCGGGCACGTCCTTGAAGCGGTGGCGCACGAAGATCTTCGAGCGGTCGACATGCCACGGGCCGAGCGAGGCGTCCGATGCGCCGCGCTTCAGCGTCACCGTCTCGCCCTTGTCGTTGATCACGAACCGGTCGGCCTCGTCGCCCGGGCAGACGCCGCGCACATAGCCGATGTCGTGCATGATGAGGGCCAAGGTGAAATGCAGCCAGTCCGCCGGCTCCAGCGGCTGGCGCAGCAGGCGCCCGCGCAGGACCGCCTCGCCCACCAGGGTCGCCAGCGCGGTATGATTGGTGCTGTGGTAGAGCGCATCGCTGTTGGCGATCCACTCGATCACCAGCCGGCCGGCGCTTTCCAGGATGCGCCCGTACTCCGGCTCGCGGCCGCCAAATCGCCGGTCATAGGTGTCCGCGAGATGGCGTCCCAGCGCTTCCGCTACCAAGGCCGTCGGATTGAACATCCCCGCCTCCATCGCCCCGCCGGCCGATTATAGGCCCTGGCGGGAGCTCAGCGGTAGCCCGGCTTAGAGGGAAAGGGTACGCTCCGTGCGGTGCCGATCGCCGCCGTCCCGCGCCCATGCGAGGTATGCGACTTCGGCCAGCCAGTTGCCGAACAGCAGGTGCGCCCATGGACGCCAGACGTTCGCGACCGGGCGCGTGGGATCGTTGTCCGGGAAATAGCCGGCCGGGAGCGCGGACTGCTTGCCGGCGAGGCGGTCGCGGTGGAATTCGTCGCGCAGGGTCTCGGTGTCGTATTCCAGGTGGTTGAACATGCAGGTCGCGCGGTTGGCACGGTCCTCGACCAGGCACAGGCCGGTCTCCGCCGACTGCGCCAGCACGCTGACCGACGGCGGCAGCTCCGAGGCGCGCACCTCGGTATAGCGCGAGACCGGAACCGGGAACTCGTCGCCGAAACCCCGGAACAGGATCGAGTCCGCGCGCGTCACCCGCTGGCGGTACACACCGGACAGCTTGGCCGCGCGCTCATGCTTGGGCACGCCGCGGAAATGATAGAGCGCCGCCTGCGCCGCCCAGCAGATGTAGAAGCCGGCGGCGACACGGGCGCGCGCCCATTCGAGCATGGCGCAAAGATCCATCCAGTAGTCCACCGCCTCAAACGGCAGGGTCTCGATTGGCGCGCCGGTCATCACCAGTCCGTCGAACGTTTCGCCGCGGATCTGGCTCCAGCGCCAATAGAACGCGTCGATGTGGCTCTCCGGCGTGCTCCTGGATTGATAGGAATCCGGCACGCACAGCGTCACCTCGACCGGGATCGCGGTCGCACCGAGCAGTCGGCAGATCTGCGTCTCGGTCGCGGTCTTTCTCGGCATCAGGTTGACGAGGCAGATGCGCAACGGCCGCGCGCCGCCGCTGCGCAGCGTGGCACCGCTGACGACCGAGACGCCTTCAGCCGCCAGCGCGGACGCGGCGGGCAAGCCGGTGGGAAGCGAGATGGGCAAGAGAATTCTCCGGAGATGCGAAGAGTCGCCGGGCAGGGCGCGAACCGTTCGCCGCGCCCTGCCCGCGCTCCTCGTGCTACTCGGCGGCGAGCGGAACCTTGCCCGCGGTGCCGAGTGCCTGGTCCAGGTCGGCGATGATGTCGTCGATATGCTCGATGCCGACCGACAAGCGGACGTAGTTATCCGACACGCCGGTCGCCAGCTTCTCCTCGGTGGTCAGCTGCGAGTGCGTGGTCGAGGCCGGATGGATCGCGAGGCTGCGCGCATCGCCGATATTGGCGACGTGGTAGAACAGCTTCAGCGCGTCGATGAACTGCCGGCCGGCCGCCTTGCCGCCCTTCAGCTCGAAGCCGACCAGGCCGCCGAGCCCGCCCTTCATGTAGGTCTTGGCGCGCCGCGCCAGCTCGCCGGTCTGCTGGCTGGGATGGATCACGCGGGTGACCGACGGATGCTTGGCGAGGTGGTCGGCCACCGCCTGAGTATTCTTGCAATGCTCGCGCATGCGCAGCGGCAGCGTCTCCAGCCCTTGGATGAACTGGAAGGCGTTGAACGGGCTCATCGCGTAGCCGAGGTCGCGCTGGATGGTGACGCGCGCCTTGATGATGTAGGCGATCGGCCCGAGCGGTTTCACCGCCTCGGTCCACACCGCGCCGTGATAGCTGGGATCCGGCTGGTTCAGCAGCGGGAAACGCTCGGCGTGCTTCTCCCAGTCGAAATTGCCGCCGTCGACCAGCAGGCCGCCGATCGAGGTGCCGTGGCCGCCGATATACTTGGTGGTGGAATAGACCACGATCGCCGCGCCGTGCTCGATCGGCTTGCACAGGATCGGGCAGGCGGTGTTGTCCATGATCAGCGGCACGCCGAGCGAGCGGCCGATGTCGGCCACTTCCTTGATCGGGAAGACGTGCAGCTTCGGGTTGGGCAGCGTCTCCGCGTAATAGGCGCGGGTCTTGGCATCGGTCGCCCTGCGGAAATTCTCCGGATCGGACGGATCGACGAAGCGAACCTCGATGCCCTGGGCCTTGAAGGTGTGCGCGAACAGGTTCCAGGTGCCGCCATAAAGGTCGGTCGAGCTGACGATGTTGTCGCCGGCCTGCGCGATGTTCTGGATCGCCATCGCCGAGGCGGCCTGGCCCGAGCTGACGCCCAGCGCCGCGACGCCGCCTTCGAGCGCGGCAATGCGCTCCTCCAGCACCGCGTTGGTCGGGTTCATGACACGGGTGTAGAGGTTGCCGAATTCCTTCAGTGCGAACAGGTTGGCGGCATGCTCAGTATCGCGGAACTGGTAGGACGTGGTCTGGTAGATCGGCACCGCCACCGCCCCTGTCGTCGGGTCGGAGCGGTAGCTGCCGCCATGCAGGGCCAGGGTCTGGGCATTCTTCGAATTCGTGGTCACTCCATGTCTCCTTGATTCTTCAGTGTTTTCAGGCGGCGGGCTGCCGAATTAAGGGACGACGGGGGTCCATTCGCAGATCGCGGCTTCGGCGCGCACTCTACGGATGCGTCCTCAAGCACCGGTCAAAGCCCGATCAAAAAAGCCGGAAAAGCGCGGATGATGACCGCCGCCAAATCGATTTTGTGGCGCGCGACAGCTTCTGGGCCATAAGCTCCCGCCCATGAGTCCCCTCACTCTCTCCACGTCCCGGCTCCTCCTTCGCCCCTGGCGCGACGAGGACATTGAGGCATTCGCCGCCATGTTCGACGATCCCGCGGTCATGGAGTTCCTGCTGCCGGCCAAGGACCGCGCTGCGATCGAGGCGATCGTCGGGCGGGTGCGCGCGCATTTCGACCGGCATGGCTACGGCTGGTGGGCAGCGGAGCTCCAGGCGACCGGCGCTTTCATCGGCTTCATCGGCCTGGTGCACATCCCGTTCGAGGCGCATTTCACCCCGGCGGTCGAGGTCGGATGGCGCCTTGCCAGCGCCTATTGGGGCAAGGGCTATGCGACCGAGGGCGCCCGCGCCTCGCTGGAAGCCGGGTTCACGCAACTCGGCCTCAGCGAGATCGTCTCGATCACCGTGCCCGCCAACCGGCGCTCCTGGCGCGTCATGCAGCGCATCGGCATGCGCCGCGATCCCGCCGACGATTTCGACCATCCGCGCGTGCCCGATGGCAGCCCGATGAAACGTCACGTGCTCTATCGCATCGACCGCGCGCGCTGGGAGGAGATGAGCGAGCGGCACTAAGGCCGCCGCGAGGTACCGGGTGCCGCTGCGCGCGGCACCCGGGCAGTGTCCGCGCCTACTTCACCACGTGCCAGACGCCGCCTTCGCCGTCGCCTTCCATGTCGCCCGGCGCATCGTCGTCGTCATAGAGATAGAGCGGCTTGCCGTCATAGGCCCATTGATGCGTGCCGTCGGTGCGCGTGATGGCGGACATGTGGCCGAACGGCTGCGCATCGGCGGCGGCCATGACCGGCGGCCATTCCTCGGCGCAGCCGCCGTAGCAGCTGGATGCGCCGGGCGAGTCCCTGTCGAGGGTGTAGACCGTCCTGCCTTCCGGCGTGGTCAAGATCGATCCCGCCTCGGTGCTGCGCATGTAGTTGCCGGACGCGCTGTAGTTCGCCGGCATCATGTGGTGCTGCATGCTGGAATCGTGACCCGACGAGCAGCCGGCAAGCCCGGCCGCGATCACGCAAGCCGCGATGAATCTCAAATTCGCCATGTCGTCATCTCCATCCCTGAGAGCGCGCCCGAAACGGCACGCAGCCTCAGCTAGGGGTGGCGAACCTGACGGCGGCCCGACGCGGCGAACAACTTTCGGTGAAGCAACGAACGACGCGGCGGTCCCGCTACTTCCCGGCCTTGAGCGTGATCTGGCCGAATCCCGCCGCGACGTTGAGGCCTTGCACACCTTCGACGCTGGCGGGCTGCAGGGCGATCTGGTCGTTGCTGCCGCCGACCAGCACGTTGGCGCCGAGGCCGAGGCCGACGGCGGCGGACGCGGTGGCGCCCGCATAGTCGCCGGCGAGCGCGCCTTTCTTCACGTTGCCCGGCGCGAACACCAGCCAGATCATGTAGGCGCCCTCGGTGAAGCCAAGATCGACGCCGTATTTCTTGACCTCGCCGGTGTAGCGCTCGGCGGTTCCGTCGTGGCGCGTGAACAGGCAGCTGAGGCTCTTGGTCGAGCCGAAGATGAAGCCAGATCCGCCGGCGACCTTGCAATTGAGCGAACCGACATTGACGCCCGATCCGGCGCCCGCGGGCGCGGCGAACGATCCAACGGTGACGGCCGCGGCGAGCGCGGCGGCGACGAGACGATTGCGCATGATAGCCCCCTGTGGTTTGGCCCTATCTCTTCCCCGGCGGGAATTGTGAGCCGTTTCCGCGTGTCGGGCAAGGCCGCTAGGCCGGTTCGACTGTGACGTAGGTCTCGTTGTAGGCGGGCTGCCCGGCCGGCGACCAGGCCGACGGGGTCAGCCGGTTCATGGCCGCGGCCGACGGGTCATCCCAGTCCCACCATTTGCCTTCGAGCGAGAGGATCCCGGCCCGCAAGCCGTCGCTGACCTTGAGCACCGCCTCCAGGCGCGCCGCGCCGCTGCGCAGCACCACGGTCGCGCCGTCCGCCAGGGCGTGCGCCGCGGCGTCCGCCGCGTTCATCGCCACGGTCGCCTTGCCCTGCGATTTCTGCTGCCGCGCCATGTTGGCAAAGGTCGAGTTGAGGAAATAGTGCGAACGCGGATTGAGCACCTGCAGCTTGCCCGGCGGCGGCGCCGGAACCGCCAGCGGCCCGTCCGCGATCCGCAACCGGTCGGCCAGGGGCGCGATCGCCGGACGCGGCATCGGCAGCTTGCGCCAGTTCGGATCGGCCAGCTCCTGCAAGCTCCACCCCGCCGGCAGACAGGACGCCGCAATCTCCTCGTCGCTCTCGCGGAACGCCGGGTAATCGAGCCCAAGCCGCGGCGCCAGGGCGCGCATGATGGCGCCGCTGCTGCGCGCCTCGCCCTGCGGTGCAAGCGCCGGCCGGTTGACCGTCACATAGTGATGGCCCCAGGCGCCCTGTATATCGAAATGCTCGAACTGCGTCGTCGCCGGCAGCACGATGTCGGCAAAGCGCGCGGTGTCGGTGAGGAAGTGATCGCAGACCACGGTGAACAAATCCTCGCGCGCCAATCCCTTCCGCAGGTGTGGCCAGTCGATCTGGGTGACCGCCGGATTGGCCGACCACACCATGAGGCCCTTGACCGGCGGCGACGTGACGCCGGGGTCGAGACTCTCCGCCAGCTTCGCCATGTCCAGGGTGCGCGGCGATCCTTTCAGCAGGTCGGGCCGGCTGGCACCCGCTTCGTCGAGCGGCGGGAAGGACAGGATCGAGAGCCCGCCGCCGGGATGGCGCCAATGCCCGCCCAGGATCGCGATCGCCGACAGGCCGCGCACGAACGCCTCGCCGTTGCGCGCCTGCTGCGGCGCGATGCCGGCGCGGATCAGGGCCGGGCGCGCGGTGGCGAATTGCTCCGCCAGTTCGGCAATCTGCGCAGCCGTGAGGCCGGTTGCCTCGGCTGCAGCGGCGAAGCTCCAGGGCGCGACCATCGCGCGATAGGCGTCGAGATCCTCGACCCACAGATCGGCCAGACCGAGATCGGCGCGGTCGGTTTCCAGCAGGTGCCGGCCGATGGCGGCGGCGAGGATGGCGTCCGAGCCCGGCACCGGCGCGAGGTGGACGTCGCACATCTTGGTGGTGCGGGTCTGCCGCGGATCGATCGCAATGACCCGCGCACCGTTGGCCCGCGCCTGCTCGATGAAATGCCACTGGTGATGACAGGTCGTCAGCACGTTCTGGCCCCACAGCAGGATCAGCCGCGCCTCCGGCGTTTCCTCCGGGTCGACATTCATCGGATGCCCGTCCGTCAGCAGCGCCGAGGCCGACGCGCCGCACACGGCGCCGCCCTGCAGGCTCGCCCCCAGCGCGTGAAAGATGCGGAGCAGCGCGAAGCGCTGAACGACGCCCATCGAACCCAGATACTGGAACGGCAGCAAGGCTTCCGCGCCATGCTCCAAGAGGATGGCGTTAAACCGCGCCGCGATGGTGTCGAGTGCCTCGTCCCACGAGACCGGCTCGAACGCGCCGGAGCCCTTGGCGCCGGTGCGCCGCAGCGGACGCAGCAGCCGCTCGGACGCCGTTACGCGCGCCTCGTAGTCGCGCACCTTGGCGCACAGCACGCCGCGCGTGATGGGGTGATCCCTCGCGCCCTCGACGCGCACAACGCGATCATCCGCGACATGCGCCACCCACGAGCAACTGTCCTGGCAGTCGAGCGGGCAGCACCCTTTGACCTGCATCGCGATCCCCTGGCCGCGACCTCGCTGTCGCAGCTTCTCATCGATGCTGTCACCAGGGGTTAACGCTGTCAAATCCGGCTGGAACGCGCGCGTCGCGCGGAACAACCGGCGGCATGGCGCGTTGCAACCTATGCGTCACGCCGAGACACGGAGGGGGAGCCATGATCTTGCGATCCGCCCAGCCACAACCCGGAACCGGCCAGCTTGCGCGCAACGCCATGGCCTATGTGCTTGCCGGCGGACGAGGCTCCCGCCTGCTGGAGCTGACCGACAAGCGGGCCAAGCCCGCGGTCTATTTCGGCGGAAAATCGCGCATTATCGATTTCGCATTGTCGAATGCGATCAACTCCGGCATCCGGCGCATCGGCGTCGCCACCCAATACAAGGCGCACAGCCTGATCCGCCATCTCCAGCGCGGCTGGAACTTCCTGCGCCCGGAGCGCAACGAGAGCTTCGATATCCTGCCCGCCAGCCAGCGCGTGTCGGAGACCCAGTGGTACCTCGGCACCGCGGACGCGGTGTACCAGAACCGCGACATCATCGAGAGCTACGATCCCGAGTATCTCATCGTGCTGGCCGGCGACCACGTCTACAAGATGGACTACAGCCTGATGCTGGCCCAGCACGTCGATTCCGGCGCCGACGTCACCGTCGGTTGCATAGAGGTGCCGCGGATGGAGGCGACCGGCTTCGGCGTCATGCACATCGACGCGGACTGCCGGATCAAGCAGTTCCTGGAGAAGCCCAAGGATCCGCCCGCCATGCCCGGCAAGCCGGACATCGCGCTCGCCAGCA
>DATEOK010000020.1:0-9338 GCA_035274225.1 Dongiaceae bacterium | reverse complement strand
CAGGTCCGGCTCGCCTTCGCTGATGACCAGCGTATCCATCATGCGGGCGATGGTGTCGAGGTCGAGATGCTTGGGCCGGTGCGGCGCTGAATCGGCGAAGCAGACCGGGCAGGTCAGGTTGCAATGCTCGTTGACCTCGATCAGCGCGAGGCACGAATGCTGCTCGTGGTCCGGGCACAGGCCGCAATCGAACGGGCAGCCATAGTGGGTGCGCGACTGGAACTTGAGCGGGATGTCGCCGGGCTTCAGCCAGTCGCGGCACTGGCGGTAATAGTCGGCGTCGGTGGAGATGAGGGTCTTCTGGACGCCGTGCGTGTCGCAGCGCTTCTGGAAGTAGACGCGATCGTCCTCGATCAAGATCTTGGCCGGCACCGGATGCTGGCAGGTCTCGCACAGCGACTGGGTTTGGCCGTAGAACAGATAGGGCTTAAGCGCGCGCTGCTGCATGGCTCCCCCGGCGACGCATGATCATATAGACAGCGTAGCCGAACAGCAGCAGCGCGCCAATCTGGAATAGATCGAGCCGGAGAAAGACGTCGCCATAGGGCTTGGTGAACTCGATCAAGAAGCGCTGCGCGGCATACCAAGCGACGAAGACGTAGAAGCCGATGGCCGTCACCGACTGCGGCGCGCGGCGGAACCAGGCGAAGAACCCGGCGAGGAAGGCGAGCATCGCTAGCGATTCGTAGAGCGGCGAGGGATGGCGCGGGATGCCGTCGCCGAAATCCCAGCCCCAGGGCAGCGCGGTCGGCGCGCCGTAGGTCATATCGCCCAGACCCGCGAACTGGCAGCCGATGCGCCCCAGGATCATGCCGACACTGAGCGGCACCACGTAGACCACGCCGGTCGACCCGCCGCGGCGCTTGAGCGCTTTCCACAGCTCGACGCCGGCGATGCCGCCGAACAGCGCACCGAACGCACTGCGGCCGATGCCGGCGATGCCGGTGAGATAGAGATTGAACGTGCCGAACCAGAACGCCCCAAGCAGCGCCGAGAAACTCAGAGTCGCCCAATAGCCCAGTTCGCGTTGCGCGTTGGCGGCGTAGCCGCCGGGCTTGAGGCCGAAGCGATAGAATGCCCACCCGCTGAGCGCGCCGCACGCGGCGGCGCAGAGGTCGGTGAGGAGGTGGAGGTGCGCGGGTAGTGTCACTCGGTGAGCCCCTTCCCCCCTTGTGGGGGAAGGTTGGGATGGGGGGTGCCGCCGCACGAGCCAGTGCTATTGATCTCTGCGACAATTACCTGCCAAACACCATCGATATTGCCCAGCACTTCGTTGTTCCAGAAGCGCAGAACACGATACCCCTGGCCGTGCATGAAATCGTCGCGCCGCGAATCATAAGATCGCGCTTCTGCGTGTTGCCCCCCATCGACCTCAATGACAAGCATCGCCTTCAGGCAGGCGAAGTCCGCGATGTAGGGGCCTATTCGAACTTGTCTACGGAACTTGTGACCTTCGAGTTGGCGCATACGAAGGTAGTGCCACAGCTTCCGCTCGGCGTCCGTCATGTTCTTGCGAAAACGTCGTGCGCGCTCGTCTGCCATCGTGCGGCGGCACCCCCCATCCCAACCTTCCCCCACAAGGGGGGAAGGGGCTCACGCAGTATGTGGGAAGGGTTAGGCTAGGAAAAGGCCTTGCCCAATACCTCGCCGAGCCTTTTCGCGAAGCTGACGGGGTCGGTCAGCGTTTCGCCCTCTTGGATGCGGGCCTGGTCCAGCAGCAGCCACGCGGCGTCGGCGACGGCGTCACCCTTGCCGCCGGAGACCGTCTTGGCGAGCGCAGCGACGACCGGGTGGCTGCCGTTGACCTCCAGCACGCGCGGGGCCAGCGCGTCGATGCGCTTGTGCTGTTGCAGCAGGCGAGCGAGGCGCATGTCCATGTCGCCTTCGTCGGCGACGAGGCACACCGCGCTGTCGGTCAGGCGCTGCGAGATGCGCACGTCCTTGACCGCGTCCTTCAGCGTCAGCTTCATCAGCGCGATCAGGTTGTCGATGCCGGCGGCCGCCGGCTCCGGCTTCTTCTCCGCGGCCTTGGCGTCGCTCTTGATGGCATCGAGATCGGCGCCGCCGCGGGTCACCGACTTGAAGCTCTTGCCCTCATGCTCGCCGACCGCGGGCACCCAGAATTCGTCGACGCCGTCGGTCAGCAGCAGCACCTCGATGCCCTTGGCGCGATAGCCTTCGAGCTGCGGCGAGCGCGCGGCGGCTTCCACGGAATCGCCGGTCAGGTAGTAGATCGCGCTCTGGCCTTCCTTCATGCGGCCGACATAGTCGGCGAGGCTGACCAGCGTGTCGCCATTCGTGGAGCGGAAGCGCGCCAGCTTCAGCAGCGCCTCGCGATGCTCCGGCTCTTCATAGAGCCCTTCCTTCAGCACCGCGCCGAAGTTGTTCCAGAACGTTGCGTACGCGTCGGCCTCGTTCTCCGCGCGCTTCTTCAGATACTCCAGCACCTTCTTGACCACGCCCTGGCGGATCTTGGTCAGCACCGGATTCTGCTGCAGCATCTCGCGGCTGATGTTGAGCGGCAAGTCCTCCGAATCCACCAGGCCCTTCACGAAGCGCAGCCAATGCGGCAGCAGCTCCTCGCAATGATCAGTGATGAAGACGCGCTTGACGTAGAGCTTCAGCGACTGCTTGCGATCAGGGTGGAACAGGTCGAACGGCTTCGCCGTCGGGATGAAGACGAGGCCGGTATACTCGATCTTGCCCTCGGCCTTGAAATGCAGCGTGCCCCACGGCTCGTCGAAGGCGTGCGCGACGTGGCGGTAGAAGTCGCGGTACTGCTCCTCGGTGATCTCCGACTTGGAGCGCGTCCACAGGGCCGCAGCCTGGTTGACCTTCTCCTCCTTGTCGCCTTCGATCAGCTTGATGGGCAGGGCGATGTGATCGGAATATTTGGTGATGATGGTGCTGACGCGGGCCTTCTCCAGGAACTCCTCGGCATCCTTCTTGATGTGGAGGACGATGTCGGTGCCGCGGCCCGCTCGCTCGGCCTCGCCGATCTCGAACTCGCCCTTGCCGTCGCTGACCCACTTCCAGCCGTGGGTCTCGCCGGCCTTGCGGCTCACCACCGTCACCTGGTCGGCGACCATGAAGGCGGCGTAGAAGCCGACGCCGAATTGGCCGATCAGCGAGACGTCTTTCGACTTGCCTTCCTTGCCTTTGCTTTCCTCGAGGGCCTGGACGAACTGGGCGGAGCCGGAACGCGCGATGGTGCCGAGGTGCGAGATCAGGTCCTCGCGGTTCATGCCGATGCCGTTATCGCTGACTGTGAGGGTCTTCTTGTCCTTGTCGAGCGTGACGGTGATCCTGAACTCCGGGTCGTCGGCGACGAGGCCGGGCTCGGTCAGGCTCAGATAGCGCAGCTTGTCGCAGGCATCGGAGGCGTTTGAGATGAGCTCGCGCAGAAAGACCGCGCGGTCGCTGTAGAGCGAGTGGGCGACAATATCCAGAAGGCGCGACACCTCGGCCTGGAATCCGAGCTTTTCCATTTTCATGGCCCAATCCTTGGGATGGCAAAATCCGCGCTGATATGAGCGATCCTGCGCGGCGGTTCAAGAGGGCGCTTTACAGTCCGTTTGGACTATGCGAGCGATGCAAGCGGTTGCCGGCGGCAAGGATAGCGGAATGGGCGTCGGGCGGCATGGCTGGCTGAAGAGGGCACTGGCGGCGGCGGCCATCCTGTCGATCGCCGGCAACGTGTCTGGCGACAACCCGCCGTCCGGAACGACCGCGCCGGCTGATCACAATGCGCTGGTCGGTCAATACCGGCACAGCACCGTGTTCACTGCCGGCAAGATCCGGCGCAGCGTCGCCATCATCGCCTCGCGCCGGGCCGGGTTCAGCATCGCCTGGGAAGAGGATGACGGCAATCTGTTCGGCGGCATTGCGGTCGCAATCGATGGCGTCGTTGGCGCGGCCTATACGGAGGCGCTGAATGGTGCCTATCGCGGCAAGGGCGTGCTCGCCTACAGGATCAGCGGTGGCATGCTCGACGGGGTTCGTCTGCCGTCGGATGCCGCGGAGGGGACGCTCATCCAGGAAACGCTCGAAGGACCGGCTGCGCTGGAAGGCCGATATGCCATCGTCCGAAGCCTCGATCCAGACGGCCGCACGTATCACTCCGGCTTCGTTGAGATCGTGCGTCACGGCGACACCTATCAGATGACGTGGTATACGCCGACGCGCTCCTACGAAGGCGTAGGGCTCCGCGTCGGCGACGTGCTGGTCGCCAGCTACGGCAACGGCTTCGCGCCCGGCATCATCGCCTATTGCGCCGACGAGGGGCTGCTGACCGGCGTCGGCACCTATGGCCACGTCGGAACGGTCGGCGCCGATCTCATGATCCGCGTGAACGCGGGCGGCACCGGCGGCGAGACGTCGCAGCGCTGCCGGGATGCGATCGAACGGTGGAATCCGTCACTGATCAGGGGCTAGACGAACATAGCCCCTGGCATGCCCGGCGGTTTTCCGGCATACGGGGCGTTGGGGGAGGGGTTGAACGCGAGCCAGCGGAGTAAGCGATGATGTTGAAGCACACAATGGCACTGGCGACGATCATGGTCCTGGCCCTCACATCCGGCAGTATGGCGCAGGAAGCCCAGCCGACCACCACCGCAGCCACCATGGCCAAGCCGGAGAAATACAAGGATTGGGACCTGTTCTGCCCCAAGCCGCCGGCCGCCAACGCTCCCAAGGTATGCGAGATCCGCACCATCATCCTGTCCGACAAGGGAAAGCCGCTGGGTGCCCTGGTGGTCGCTGCCGAGGTCGGCTCCGATGGCAAGGAGATGATCGCAAGCGCGCTGCTGCCGCTGGGCGTCGATCTCACCCAGCTGCCGTCGCTGTCGGTAGGCTCCAGCAAGATCGATCTGCAGTATCTGCGCTGCTTGCAGCGCGGCTGCGAGGCCATTACCCACCTTAAGGCCGATCAGCAGGCGGCCTTGCGCGGCGGCAGCTCGGCCAAGGTCGCCGTCGGTGTCGGCCCGGGCAAGTCCGCGACGTTCGATTTCTCCCTGGCCGGCTTCAGCGCGGCTCATGACGCGCTGAAAAAGAAGATCGGTGCATAGCAGGGTAACGAGCCCAGCCCCTGCCGCGTCACATTGACGTCATCTCAACGCCGCAATTCCACGTTGAAGTCTGCTTCCGCTGGAGTTGGGGAATGCTGTTCGAAATTCGCCGTGGTCTTGTCACCACGCTGCTGCTGATCGCCAGTCTCATGGCGGCCGTTCCGGCGAGCTGGGCCGGTGACAGCCTGTCCGGGCGCTACGCGATGGACGGCCGCGACGCGGGCGGCGCTCAATACAGCGGCGAGTTGGCCATCCAGAGCCGCGGCCACGCCTTCGATGTGAACTGGCAGCGCAGTGGGGGTGCCGCGGAAAGCGGTTTCGGTCTCACCCTTAATCACGTGCTCGGCGTCGCCTATTGGCCGAACAACGAGCCGCGGGATCCCGGGTTGGGAACGGTGATCTACCGGATCGACGGCGGCATGCTCGACGGCATCTGGCTGCCGCAGGGGGTGCATGATCGGGCGCCGGGGCGCGAGATGCTGATGGGGTCGCCGGATCTCACCGGCCGCTACGAGATCACGCTCGGGCTCAATCCCTGGGGCGGGCGCTACATGGGCTATGCCGAGCTCGAGCGGCACGGCGACCACGTCACGATGACCTGGCACCTGACCTCGGAGGTATTCGTCGGCAGCGGCATCAAGATCGGCAACGTGCTCGCGGTCGCCTACGCCTACGAGCACGCGCCGGCAATCGCGGCCTATTGCTCGAACGGCCGGCAGCTGGAAGGCGGATGGTGGACGGGCCCGACCGGTTTGTCGGGCGAGGAGACCTTGAAGCCGGTCGCCGGGAGTGGTGGGAAGATTTCAAACCTGCCGCAGGCGAGCGCCGACGATCCGTGCCATACGCCGGTGGCAGCCAACTGGTAGTTCCTGTTTTGTTCACGAGCTAAATCGGCTAATTTCCTTGCCTTTCGGTTGGGGATGGCTATATTCCCGGCCAATTCCCAGGTTCGACGGGATCGAGCCATAAAAAAGGGTGGGCCAACGGCCCGCCTTTTTTATTGCCGCAACGCCGGCTGGGATAGGGACGGGTTATCGAGGCACGAACGACGACATGTTGGCAGAGCGCATCGCCAAGCTGATCACGCCCGCGATCGAGGCCATGGGCTTCGACCTGGTGCGCGTGCAGGTGTCGGGCAGCCAGCGCCCCACGCTGCAGATTATGGCGGAGCCCGCGAATGGGCGCGCGATGTCGGTCGACGATTGCGCGGACATCTCGCGCGCGATCTCTGCGGTGCTGGATGTCGAGGATCCGATCGCCGGCGCCTATTCCCTCGAGGTGAGTTCGCCCGGCATCGACCGGCCGCTGACCCGCGCGAAGGACTACGAGCGCTTCCTGGGGCACGAGGCGAAAGTGGAGACCACCGCGCCGCTCGACGGGCGCAAGCGCTTCAAGGGGCCGATCAAGTCGGTCGATGCGAATGCAGTCGAATTGACCGTGGACGGGGCGGATCTGCGTATTCCCTTCGCCGCTGTCCACAAAGCGAAACTGGTGCTGACGGATGCGCTGATCGCGCTCCATCAGGCTGCCGAAGACAACAACGAACAAGAGGAAGCCTAAAGGCAAAGAGCCATGGAACAAGCCATTGCCATTCCGCGCATGGAACTGTTGCAGGTCGCCGATGCGGTGGCCCGCGAAAAGAGCATCGATCGCGACGAAGTGCTGACCGCGATGGAGCAGGCCATCCAGAAGGCCGGCCGCTCCAAATACGGTCACGAGCATGACATCCGCGCCAACATCGACCGCAAGACCGGCGAGATCCGGCTGACCCGCGTGCGCGAAGTGGTGGAGACCGTCGAGAACGAGGCGACCCAAATTCCGGTCAACTGGGCGCAGAAGCGCGACCCGAACCTGAAGGCCGGCGACCTGATCGTCGACGAGCTGCCGCCGATCGATTTCGGCCGCATCGCCGCGCAGACGGCGAAGCAGGTGATCGTCCAGAAGGTGCGCGAGAGCGAGCGCAAGCGCCAGTTCGAGGAGTTCAAGGACCGCAAGAACGAGATCATCAACGGCCTCGTGAAGCGCGTCGAATTCGGCAACGTCACGGTCGACCTGGGCCGTGGCGAAGCCCTGCTGCGGCGCGACGAGCTGCTGCCGCGCGAGACGTTCCGCAACGGCGATCGCGTGCGCGCCCTCATCATGGACGTGCGCGAAGAGCCGCGCGGACCGCAGATCTTCCTGTCGCGCACCCATCCGCAGTTCATGGCCAAGCTGTTCGCCCAGGAAGTGCCGGAAATCTATGACGGCATCATTGAGATCAAGTCGGTGGCGCGCGATCCGGGCAGCCGCGCCAAGATCGGCGTGGTCTCACGCGACAGTGGAATTGACCCGGTCGGCGCCTGTGTCGGCATGCGCGGCAGCCGCGTGCAGGCTGTGGTGCAGGAGCTGCAGGGCGAGAAGATCGACATCATCCCCTGGTCGCAAGATCACGCGACCTTCGTCGTCAACGCGCTGGCGCCGGCGGAAGTCAGCAAGGTCGTGCTGGACGAGGATTCCGGCCGTATTGAAGTCGTGGTGCCGGATGACCAACTATCGTTGGCGATCGGCCGCCGCGGCCAGAACGTGCGCCTCGCCTCCCAGCTCACCGGCTTCGAGATCGACATCCTCACCGAGGCGCAGGAATCCGAGCGCCGGCAGGAGGAGTTCCGCACCCGCTCGCAGATGTTCATGGATGCGCTCGACGTCGACGATGTGATCGCGCACCTGCTCGTCACCGAAGGCTTCACCAGCGTGGAGGAAGTGGCGCTGGTCCCGACCGAGGAATTGACCTCGATCGAGGGGTTCGACGAGGACGTGGCGAGCGAGCTGAAGGCCCGCGCCGCGGCCTGGCTGGAGGCGGAGAGCGAGCGCCTGACCGCCAAGCGCAAGGAGCTGGGGGTCGAGGACGCGGTGGCGGAGATCGCGGGCCTGACGCCGGCCATGCTGGTGGCCTTGGGCGAGAAGGGCGTGAAGACGCTCGACGACCTCGCCGACCTCGCCGCCGACGAACTGACCGACGAGAAGGACGGCATCCTCAAGACCTTCGAGATGAGCCTCGAGGACGCCAACGCCATCATCATGGCGGCGCGCGCCCACTGGTTCGACGGCGAAGACAAGAAGTAAGGGAGCGAACGCGGCTTGTTGCAGGCGATGACAGCCATGGCGGACGATCTGGAAGCCGGGACGGAGGCGGAGGAGGCAACCTCTCCGACCCTGCGGCGTTGCATCGTCACGCGCCAGGCGCTGGAAAAGCCGGCGATGATCCGCTTCGTGATCGACCCGGAAGGACGGGTGACCCCCGACCTCAAGGAGCGCCTGCCCGGCCGCGGCCTGTGGGTCACGGCGACTCGCGAGGCCCTGGACCAAGCCGTTGCACGGCATGCCTTTTCCAAGGCGGCCAAGCAGTCGGTGAAGGCCGCGCCGGACCTGGCCGACCGGGTGACCGACCTGGCCAGGCGCGAGGTGGCGGAGCTGCTGGGCTTGGCCCGTAAGTCCGGCCAGCTGGTCGCCGGGTTCGAGAAGGTCGAAGCGGCCTTGCGGGCCGGCAGGGTCCGGGTCCTGGTAGCCGCCAGCGATGGGGCCGAGGACGGTCGCGGAAAACTGGCGCGGCTGGCCGGTTCTGGAGTAGAGATATGCGCACCTTTGACGGCAGCGGAGCTGGCCCAGGCCTTGGGCCGCGAGCAAGCCGTCCATGCCGCCATCAAGGCGGGCGGCATCGCAGAGAAGACGATCATCGCCGCTCGCCGGTTTGTCGCCCTCGCTCAGGGGCCGGAAACCGCCGCGCGCGAACTGACAACGAAGTCGAATTAGAGCGGACGAACTGAACGAACATGACCGATACGACGGATACGCCGGAAACGCCGACCCGCAAGCCGCTGAAGCTCTCTTCCTCGGGCAAGCTCGAGCTGAAGAAGACGATCGACGGCGGGCAGGTGAAGCAGAGCTTCCCGCATGGCAGGTCCAAGACCGTCGCGGTCGAGGTGAAGAAGAAGCGCACCTTCGCCCCGGGCGTCGGCGGCAAGATGGAAGCCGTCAGCGAGATCGACACCAGGCATCACGTGCCGGGCGAGCCGACCGCGGCCGAGATCTTCGACCATCACGCCTTGACCGCGCATGAGCGCGCGCAGCGCCAGAAGGCGCTGGAGCAGGCGCGCAAGGATGAGGACCACCGCAAGGTCGAGCAGCTGAAGCAGGAGCAGGCCGCGGCCGATCGCCTGGAGTTGCAGCGCCAGGAAGCGGCGCGCCTTGCCGAGGAAGAGCGCCGCCGCGCCGATGATGCGCGCCGCGCCAAGG
>DATEOK010000019.1:0-3596 GCA_035274225.1 Dongiaceae bacterium | reverse complement strand
GCGATGGCATGGACGTCGCGCGCAGTGCCGTCGCCGCCGGCAAACAGGATGAGGTCGATGCCGGCACTTATCATGGCGCGCACGGCATTCGCCGTGTCGATAGCCGTAGTCTCGTCGCCGGCGGGCTGCGCCACCACCTGGCAGAGCAAGCCGGCGTCCGCCGCCACCGCCGCGCCCATCGCGCCGCCGGCGGCCAACACGGCGATGCCGTTTCGCGCGGCGCCCAGGCGACGCAAGGCGCGCAGCGTACGCGCTTCCGACACCGGTTCCGCGCCTAGCTGGCGCGCGATGTCGGACAGGCCGTCAGTGCCTTTCAAGCCGACGCGGCCGCCCATTCCGGCGACCGGATTGACGATCAATCCCAATCGGAGCGGGCGCACCTTGCTACCCCGGTGTCATTCCGCGGCGTGGGTCTTGCCGCTGGCCTGGCTACCATGCTTGCGCAGATAGGCGCGCCAGGTGATGGCCCACTTTGCCGGATCGTTGAGGGCGTCGCCCTTGATCTGCGCGATGACCTGCTTGTGGGGCGCGGACTTCACCAGCTCCGGATTGGCATAGGCCTCTTCGGAGATCTTCGCGACCACCGCAATCCAGTAATCCAGGTCTTCCTTGGAATACATCTCGCCCGCTTCCGGGGTGAACGGCTCCGGCACGATCCAGGGTTCGTGGCTCATCCACCATGGATCGATGCCGTAGTCGGCCATGCGGTTCGCGACCTCCACCGTGCCGCAGCCGGTGTCGGTCTTGAGCTGACCGAGACTCCAGCGCGTCATCTCCATGCGGTGCTTGGCGATGTGCGGGTTGGAGCGGGAGAGGCCGCGGATCTTGCCGAGCTTGCGGTCCATGTAGTTGTTGGCGAGCACCGAGATGTCGGAGGCTTCGTCGATGCCATCACGGCCCATGGCCAGCAGCCAAGCGTATGCCTTCAGCACCTGCGGCACGTTGCCGAAGAACTCGCGGATCTTGCCGGCGCTCTTCTTGCGGCCGTAGTCGAGGCGATAGCCCTTGTCGTCCTTCACCACCACCGGCTTGGGCAGGAACGGCGCCAGCGCCTCGGCGCAGCCATAGGCGCCGACCGCGGGGCCGCCGCCGCCCTTCGGCGCGCCGAAGGTCTTGTGCAGCATGAACATGCAGGCGTCGAAGCCGAGCTCGCGCGCCTTGATCTTGCCCATCACGCCGTTGAAGTTGGCGTGGTCGTAGAAGCAGAGGCCGCCCGCCTCGTGCACCAGGCGCACCCATTCCTTGATGTCCGGATTGTAGATGCCCATGTCGTCCGGATTGTTGATGAACAGGGCGGCGGTGCGGTCGGAGATCGCGGCCTTCAGCGCCTCGATCGAGGGATAGCCGTTCTCTTCCAGGTTCAGCGTGACCACCTTGAAGCCCGCCGCCGCCGCGGTGGCGGCGTTGCACGGATGCGCCTGGATCGAGGTGATGATCTCGTTGCGCCGCTTCAGCTCGCCGCGCGACTTGTGATAGGCGCGCGTGACCACGCAGTTGGTGTAGGCGGCATCGGCGCCACCGCCGGCCTGGAAGATGAACTGGTCCATGCCGGAGAGCGCGCGCAGGCCGAGGTCGAATTCGTGGATCGCCTGCAGAATGCCCTGCATCGAATCGTCCGGCTGCAGCGGATGCACATCGGCGACAAACGGGCGCTGGGCGATCGCCTCGCTGACCCGTGCGTTGTATTTCATGGTGCAGGTGCCGAACAGGCTGATGTTCAGCATGCCCAGCGTCTCCTGGCAGAGATGCAGGTAGTGGCGCTGCACCTCCGGCTCTGACATCTCCGGCAGCACCGGCGCCTGGGTACGTGCGAGGCCCTTGGGGATCAGCGTGCTGGCGGCGCGCGTGGGCTGCGGAAACACTTGGCCGCGCCGGCCGGGATAGCCGAGCTGCATGACCAGCGGTTCGTCCCACACCGGCGCGTGATAGTCGCGAAGATGGTTCATCTTGTCCGTCATGACTTCACCACCTGCGCAATCGCGTCAGCGAGGCGATCGATGTCCGCGGTCGAATGCACTTCCGTCACGCAATAAAGCGCGCACTGCTTCATGCCTTCGGGCGTCAGGTCCTTGCCGCCGAAGATCCTGTGCTTGCGCAGCTTCTTGTTGATCGCGGCGACCGTCTTGCCGGTGCCGGAGAAGTCGACCACGAACTCCTTGAAGAAGCCGCTCGGGTAGCGGATCGCAATGCCGGGGATCTCGGCCAGCCGCCGCGCCGCATGGTGCGACTGTGTGATGATCAGCTCACCGATCTCGCGGAAACCCTGCGGCCCCAGCAGCGACATGTAGACCGCGTTGGCGATCGCCCACAGATAGACCGAGTTGCCGGTCCAGTCCTTGCCGTTCTCGCGCATGCCGTAGGAGGTCTGGTGCGCGCTGGCGAGGCCGAAGCCGAACTGCCCTGCCTTCTGCGTCTCGGTGATGCTGATGAGGAAGCCGTTATATTCGCGCACGTAGCGATCCTCGTCGCGCGACGCCATGAAGCCGCCGACGCCCCCGCCGCAATTCATGTGGACGCCGAGCGGCTGGGTCGGGCCGACCACGATGTCGGCGCCGAAATCCGCCGGCGGCTTGACGATGCCGAGGGTGAGGGGATCGACCCCGACGATGGTCTCCGCGCCGTGCTGCCGCGCAATGTGCGCGATCTCCGCCGCGTTGGTCTCGAACAGGCCGAGATAGGACGGTGTCTCGAAATAGACCGCCGCGGTCTTGGACGTGACCTTGGTTTTGAGATCGTCGAGATCGATCAGGCCGGACTTGGCATCGACCTTCACGCGCCGGATCTTGATGTGGTTCGGCATGTCGGTCGGCTCGCAGTAGTTCTCCACCACCGACAGGCGCTCGGGATCGAACACCTCCGCGATCACGATCTCGCGCCGCTGGGTGAGGCGCGCCGCCATGCGCAGGGCGTGGCCGATGGCGCAGCCCCAGGAATAGACCGGGAGCCCGACCACCTCCATGTTGAGCAGTTCGCCAAGCTGGCTGGCATATTCGAACCAGGCCTGGTTGCGGCCGAAGTCCGATTGCGCCGAACCCCAGACCGGAGTCAGGAACTCGGTCCGCCCGACGATCTCGTCCACCACCGCCGGCACATGATGCGGCCAGCAGCCGGCGCCGAGGAACATGAGGTTGGTGTCGGCGCTCTCGTTTTTCGCCAGCATGTCGGTGAGATGCCGGCGCAGGGCCGATTCCGACTTGATGCCCGGCGGCAGGTCGAGCGGCCCGCGCAGGCGGTGATCCTGCGGAATCTGCTCGAACAGCTGCTCGATTGCGCCGACGCCGATCTCGTCCAGCATCTGCTGCTTCAACGCGGGCAGGGAGTTTCCCATCCAGGGATGGCCGCCTTGCTCCCGCATCACCATGTCGCCCTCCCTGGCTTTTTTGAATTTTTCGCGCCGGCGGTTTGCCAAACGTGTATTCTAGAAGAATACACGTTTCTGTCAAAAGCAAGCGAGCGCGGACCATGGTGAACCTAGCGGGCAAGACCGTGTTGCTGACCGGCGCATCGAAGGGCATCGGAGCCGAGATCGCGGTCGCGATCGGGACGGCCGGCGCCAACCTCATCGCGCATTACGGCAGCGATCGTTCCGGCGCCGA
>DATEOK010000018.1:0-2169 GCA_035274225.1 Dongiaceae bacterium | reverse complement strand
GAAGTTGATGGCGCCGAGAATCGAGGAGGCGCCCGCCAGATGCAGCGCCAGGATCGCGAAATCGACCGCCGGTCCCGGATGGCCTGAGGTCGACAGCGGCGCGTAGATGGTCCAGCCCGCGCCGACGCCGTTGGCGCCCGGCTCGCCCTCGACGAAGGTCGACAGCAGCAACAGCGCGAAGGAGGCCGGCAGCAGCCAGAACGAGATGTTGTTCATGCGCGGGAACGCCATGTCCGGCGCGCCGATCATCAGCGGCACGAACCAGTTGCCGAAGCCGCCGATCATCGCCGGCATCACCATGAAGAAGATCATGATCAGGCCGTGAGAGGTCACGAACACGTTGTAGGTATGGGTCTCGTGGAAGAACTGAACGCCCGGATACATCAGCTCGATGCGGATCGCGATCGACATCGCCGCACCGATCACACCGGCGATAATCGCGAACACCAGGTACATCGTGCCGATGTCCTTGTGGTTCGTCGAATAGACGAAGCGCCGCCATCCGGTCGGATGGGCATGCGCGTGGTCGTCATGTCCGTGGGCGTGATCGTCGTGTGTCGCTGCGCTCGTTGCCATCTGTATAATCCTGCCTTGCAGTCCCTTGGACCTCGCGGTCCTTGTCGCCCTTGTCCCGTTTGCCTGCGCCAAGCGTTCCCGCTTACTGCGCCGCCGTCCCCACCGAGGCGTATGAATTCGCCGGGTTGGTGGCAAATTTCTTCTTCGCGCCCTCGACCCAGGCCGCGAATTCCTGGTCGTTCACCACCCGCACCGCGATCGGCATGAAGGCGTGGTCCTTGCCGCACAGTTCCGAGCACTGACCGTAGAACATGCCAAGCTTGGTCGCCTTGAACCAGGTTTCGTTGAGCCGGCCCGGGATCGAATCGATCTTGATGCCAAAGGCCGGCACCGCGAAGGAGTGGATCACGTCGGCGCCGGTGGTCTGGATCCGGACGATCTTGTTGATCGGCACCACCATCTCGTTGTCGACGCCGAGCAGCCGCGGCTTCTTGTCCTGGACCAGCAGAGAATCGAATTCGAACTTGCCGTTATCGGGATAGGCGTAGCTCCAGTACCACTGCTTGCCGGTGACCTTCACGGTCAGATCGGCCTTCGGCACGTCGAGCTGAAGGAACAGCAGCCGGAACGACGGCACCGCGATGCCGACCAGGATCAGGACCGGAATCAGCGTCCAGGCCACTTCGATCAGGGTGTTGTGGGTGGTCCTCGAGGGGACGGGATTGGTCTTGGCATTGAACTTGACGACGACGACGACCAGCAGCGCCAGCACGAACAGCGTGATCAACGTGATCAGCACGAACAGGAAGTTATGGAACCAGGTAATGTTGTCCATCACCGGCGTGGCCGATTCCTGCAACGTGTATTCCCACGGCGCCGGCTGCCCCAATTCGGCGAAAGCCGCCCCGCCGGCCGCCAGCATACCGCCAGCCACCGCCAAACCCAGCAATCCCCGGCCAATTTGGCCCATCGACAGCTTCATGCCGCTCGCGCTCCCTAAAGAAATACCCCAAAGCACGGCGCCGGATGGCGACCCATGCTGCCCGATCCGCCCCCTGACAAACGGCCTTGGGAAGTACTTTGGAAGTACCTTAGAACCACCGGGGCCAGATCGCTAGAACGCGTCCAAATTCAAGCCTCTCAAACCATAATTCTCTGGCTCTCGCAATGCAGTAGTCGCGCGTATCGAAAGCCTCTGCCCGGCGTCAGGCGGATGTCACATATTCCCGTGAAATCAGGCGGAATCGCCGCTTCCGGGCGGTTGCCGTGCTTGACAGCGGGATTGGCCGCTGTACCCACAGCCGAGGCGTTCCACAGGAACATGATTCGTCTGCCTGGGGCCGCCGGCGGCGGCCGGATTTGTTCAAGGCCTTGCTGAGAATAGCCTTCAAGGCGCCGTCATTGCGGTACTCAGTTCAGGCGTGAGGACCGGCATTTGCCGGCGAGGTGCCGAAAAATCAGAGGATCGACCCGGATGGGGCTTTTCACGCGGCAAGCGACACCGACGGACAGCGACCGTTCAGGCAGCGGTCTTCGCCTTTTCGCGCGCGGCGTGCTGGCCGCCGCCCTGCTCTGCGGCCTGACCCAGACCGCGAGCGCGCAAGGGGCCGTCAAATCCGTCCATGGGGACTGGCAGATCCGCTGCGACACCCC
>DATEOK010000017.1:0-6637 GCA_035274225.1 Dongiaceae bacterium | reverse complement strand
CAACGTCACCTGCGATGCCATGATGCGCCTGTGCAACAAGGAAGCGGTGGAGATGTCGATCGACGGCGGCTCCACCATCGTGGTGCAGGCCGACACGGCGCCGATCGTCGACGGCCATTCGGAAGAGCGCATGCGCGTCGGCTGCGGCTCCGCCGTCACCGGCATCTTCGCCAAGCAGTGGTTCGGCCTTGCCGACGAAGTGGTGGTGGTGGACGAGCACATCACCGGCATCTTTACCGAGCACCAGGCCGGCCGCATGCTCGACGCCAGGCCGAGCGGCATCAAGATCCGCGGTCGCAAGTCGACGCCCGGCCGCTATTTCCAGGTCGCCAAGCCGGGTCTCGGCTGGGGCGGCACCGACTTGAAGGATCCGCTGGAGATCGTCGAGAGGTTCGATCCCAAGACGGCGTGGCCGGGCCTGCGCCTGTTCATGGTCTCGACCACCGGCGAGCACTACGCCTGGTACGTGCTGGACGAGCAGCTGAAGCCGCGCCCAGCCGATCCGCCAGCCGATATCGACAAGCTGGTGGCGCGCATCGCGGAGAATTGCGAGCCGGCGCTCAGCACCGTGCTGTTCATGGGCGGTGCGGGCGGCAGCTTGCGCGCCGGCGTCACCGAGAACCCGGTGCGCCTCACCCTGTCGGTGAAGGACAAGCTGACCCGCGTCACCTGCGGCGGCGCGCCGGCCTATGTCTGGCCGGGCGGCGGCATCACCGTGATGGTCGACGTCGCGCGCATGCCGGACCGCTCGACCGGCTATGTGCCGACGCCGGCGCTGGTGTTCCCGATCGAGTTCACCATGCGGCTGGAGGACTATCGCCTGATGGGCGGGCATGTTCGGAACATCGTGCCGGTGGAGCAGGTGCTGGCCGACCAGCGCAAGAAAGCGGTGGCGCCGCACGCGGAGAATCCCTGGCCGATGGACCTCGGAGGCAGCCGATGAGTGCGCAAGCCGCGCTGCTGCCGGGCAACCGGCTGCATCTCAATCACGGCCCGATCGATCTCGTGATCTCGGCGGACGGCGACGCGGCGGACGTGCGGCGCGCCTATCAGGTGGCGGCCGCCATATTCCCCAATATCCTGCCGGAGCTGGTGGCAAAGCTCGCTGTCCTGCGCGCGCCGATCGGCGACGTGAAACCCGTGGCGATGAACCCGATCGCGCGGCGCATGGTGGATGCTGTGTGGCCTTATCGTGACGTCTTCATCACGCCGATGGCGGCAGTCGCGGGCACCGTCGCAGAGCATGTGCTGGAGCTGATGGTGGAGGCGGCGCCGCTGCGGCGCGCCATTGTCAACAATGGCGGCGACATCGCGATCCACCTGGCGGAAGGGCAGTCGATGCGCGCCGGCGTGGTCGGCGACCTGTCGCTGCCGCGGATGGATGCGACCATCGAGATTGCCAGCGGCAATCCGGTGCGCGGTATCGCGACCTCCGGCTGGCGCGGCCGCTCGCAGTCCCTCGGCATCGCCGATTCCGTCACCGTGCTGGCTAAGAGCGCGGCGATGGCGGATGCGGCGGCGACCATGATTGCGAACGCAGTCAACATCGACGATCCGACGATCGAACGGCTGCCGGCCTGCGAGGTGCGCGACGACAGTGACCTGGGCGACCTGCTGGTGACGGTCTCGGTCGGTCTGCTGCCCTCGCAGAAAGTGGCGCTGGCGCTGGAGAACGGCGTCCGCCGCGCCGTCGAGCTGCAGGCACGCGGCCTGATCGCGGCGGCCTATCTGCAGCTGCAGGACCAGGTGCGCGTGGTCGGCGCCTTGCAACAACCGCTGCCGTCCCAGGCGGCGTGAGAGGAAACGAGATGAGCGAAATCAGCATCCGCAAATCGCAACTGATCGTCGACAAGATCTGGCACGACGGCGGCACGCCCTTGCAGCAGCCGCGGCTGCGTGGCGCGATCCTCACCGTGATCAAGAACCCGTTCGCCGGCCGCTATGTCGAGGATATCCAGCCCTTCATGAAACCGCTGGAGCAGCTCGGCGTCGGCATGGCGCGCGAGCTGGCGGAAGCCTTGGGCGGCGCGAAGGCTGTGCAGAGCTACGGCAAGGCCGCGATCGTCGGCCTCGACGGCGAGCTGGAGCATGGCGCGCTGTGGCACGCGCCGGGCGGTTATTCCATGCGCGAGGTGCTGGGCGGCACCAAGGCGATCGTGCCGTCGACCAAGAAGGTGGGCCCGGCCGGCGCGCGTATCGACGTGCCCCTGCACCACATCAACGCCGCCTATGTGCGCAGCCATTTCGACGCGATCGAGGTCGGCATCAACGATGCGCCGAAGGCGGACGAGATCATCTACATCCTCGCCATGGGCACCGGGCCGCGGGTGCATGACCGCGCCGGCGGCCTCAAGGCCAGCGAGATCAAGGGCGAAGACGGAAACCGATGAAGCCGGAGCAGCGCACGCCCAGCACCGACCCGGCCGATTCCTATCGGCTGGAGCATCAGGTCGGCTATTGGCTGCGCCGCGCCTATCAGCGCCACATGGCGATCTTCGCCGGCATCATGAGCGACCTCGACCTGACCTCGATGCAGTTCGCCGCCTTGGTGAAGCTGCACGAGCTGAAGGCGGTATCGCAGACCGAGCTGGGACGGCTGACCGGCATGGACCGCGCCACCATCTCCGGCGTCGTCGCGCGTCTGAAGGGGCGCAACCTGGTGCTGTACAAGCCGGACCCGCTGGACAAGCGCTCGCGCATCATCGCGCTGACGTCCGCCGGCGATGCCCTGCTGAACGAGGCGATGCAGCGCATCGGCCGCGTGACGGAACAGACGCTGGAACCGATCGGCGCGGCGGACCGGGAAAGCCTGCGGGCGATCCTGCAGAAAATGGGATGAGGCAGAGATGAAAAGCGATATCAGGAAGATCGTCGTCACGGTCGAAGAAACCCACCGCGAGAGCGGCAAGAGCGTGAGCCCGGTGACGCGCAAGGCCGCGGCCGTGGCGGTGATCGCCAATCCCTTCGCCGGCAAGTTCGTCGACGACCTGACGCCGCTGATGGACATCGGCGAGGAGTTGGGCGGCTATCTCACCAAGAAAGCGGTCGAAGCCCTCAAGATCGAAGGCGGCAAGGCGGAGAGCTACGGCAAGGCCGCGATCGTGGGCGAGGGCGGCGAGCTGGAGCATGCCGCCGCCATCCTGCATCCCAAGCTGGGCAAGCCGGTGCGCGAAGTGTTGAGCAAGGGCGCTGCCCTGATCCCCTCGGCCAAGAAGATGGGCGGCATCGGCACGCCGGTCGATGTTCCGCTCGGCCACAAGGACGCGGCCTTCGTGCGCAGCCACTTCGACGGCATGGAAGTGCGCATCGCCGATGCGCCGCGCGCGAACGAGATCCTGGTCGCGGTTGTCGTGACCGACTCCGGCCGCCCGTTCCCGCGGGTCGGCGGCTTGCAGAAGCACGAGATCAAGGGCGAAGACGGGTTGCGTTAAGGGAGGCAAACATGGCGGAACCGACGGCAGCCGGCGGCCCGGCAGGAAAAATGGTGATCCGCAATGTCGGATTGATGCTGTCCGGCGACTTGAAGCGACCGATTCTCGATGCCGACACGGTGATCGCGGACAAGGGCCGCATCGTCGCAGTCGGCAAGGAGCGCGATTTCGATCTCTCCGGCGCGCAGGTGACGATCGACGCCAAGAGTACCGCGCTCTCGCCCGGCCTGATCGACAGCCACGTGCATCCGGTGTTCGGCGACTGGACGCCGCGGCAGAGCCAGCTCGGCTGGATCGATTCCTTCCTCAACGGCGGCGTGACCACCATGATCTCGGCGGGCGAGGTGCATTTGCCCGGCCGGCCCAAGGACATCGTCGGCCTGAAGGCGCTGGCGATCACCGCGCAGCGCAGCTTCGAGGCGTTCCGGCCCGGCGGCGTCAAGGTGCATGCCGGCGCGCCGGTGATCGAGAAGGGGATGGAGGAGCATGACTTCGCCGAGCTGGCCAAGTCCGGCGTGAAACTTCTGGGTGAGGTCGGCCTCGGTACCGTGAAGGCGGGCGACGAAGCCAAGAAGATGGTGGCCTGGGCGCGCAAGTACGGCATCCAGTCGACCATCCACACCGGCGGGCCTTCCGTGCCCGGCTCCGGCTACATCGACAAGGACGTGGTGCTCGAAGCCGACGCCGACGTCATCGGCCACATCAACGGCGGCCACACCGCGCTCGACCTCAAGCAGATCGAGTGCCTGTGCGAGCAGTGCGGTCGCGCGATCGAGATCGTGCACAACGGCAACGAGCTCGCCGGACTGCACGCGGTCAAGGTGGCAAAGCAGTTGGGCCAGCTCGACCGCGTCATCCTCGGCACCGATTCACCGGCCGGCTCCGGCGTTCAGCCGCTCGGCATCCTGCGCGTGATCGCCATGCTGTCGAGCTTCGGCGACCTGCCGGCGGAGCAGGTGTTCTGTTTCGCGACCGGCAACTCCGCGCGTATCCGCAACCTCGATTGCGGCCTGCTGGAGCCGGGCCGGGCGGCGGACTTCGTATTCATGGACAAGGCGCAGCACAGCTCGGGCCGTGACCTGCTGGATTCCGTGCGCAAGGGCGACCTGCCCGGTATCGGCATGGTGGTGATCGACGGCGTGGTGCGCTGCCAGCGCTCGCGCAACACGCCACCGGCGGACCGTGTACCCGCCATCGCGCACTGACTCCTCGTCCCGATCAGCAACAGGCAAGGACCGTGACAATGAGCAACGCCCATGGCTTCAGTTTCACCGCGATCGACGGCGGCGCGCTGCCGCTCAGCACGTTCAAGGGCAAGGCCGTGCTGGTGGTGAATACCGCGTCGGAATGCGGCTACACACCGCAATACAAGGATCTCGAAGCGCTGTGGAAGCGCTACCGCGAGCGTGGGCTCGTGGTGCTCGGTGTTCCGTGCAACGACTTCGGCGCGCAGGAACCCGGCAGCGAAAAGCAGATCCAGAGTTTCTGCGAAGTGAATTACGGCGTCGACTTCCCGCTGACCGCGAAGGCGCACGTCACCGGCAAGGATGCGCATCCGTTCTACAAATGGGCGGCGGAGGTGGCGGGCGAAGCCGCGGCGCCGCGCTGGAACTTCCACAAGTATCTGGTCGGACCGGACGGCGAACTCGCCGCCTGGTTCCCGACCAAGACCTCGCCGTCCGCCAAGGATGTGACGGCGGCCATCGAATCCGCGCTGGCCTAAACCACGCGCTCGTTGCTGTCGGCGCGGCGCGTGGCCCTGCGGCGCGCCATCAGGTTGAGCCCCTCGACGCCCGCCGAGAAGGCGATCGCAAAGTAGATGTAGCCCTTCGGGATGTGGAAGTGCAGCGCTTCCGCGATCAGCGCGGTGCCGATCAGCAGCAGGAACGAGAGGCACAGCATCTTCACGGTTGGATGGTTGTGCACGAAGCGGCCGACCGGCGCGGCCGCCACCAGCATGACGATCATCGCCACCACAACAGCAGCCACCATGATGGAAAGATGGTTGGCCATGCCGACCGCGGTGATGACCGAATCCAGCGAGAACACGATGTCGAGGATCGCGATCTGGATGATCGCGGCCATGAAGGAGAGATAGGTGCGCTTGCCGTCCGCCTCGCCTTCGCCCTCGACCGAGTGGTGGATCTCCATGGTCGCCTTGACCAGCAGGAAGATGCCGCCGCCGCCGAGGATGATGTCGCGCCAGGACAGTTCGTAGCCCCAGAAAGTGGCGATCGGCGTGGTGAGGCCCGCGACCCAGGAGATCGAGAACAGCAGCCCGAGGCGGGTCAGCAGCGCCAGCACCAGGCCCCAGCGCCGCGCCGAATCCTGTTGCTCCGGCTTGCAGCGCGAGGCGACGATCTGCACGAACATCAGGTTGTCGATCCCGAGCACGATCTCGAGCGCAGCCAGGGTTGCGAACGCCGCCAGGGCTTCGGCTGTGAGGATCTGCGCCATCAATTCGGACATTGGTTTCCCGTCCCCTAAAGCAACAAAGGCGGCCGCGTCGCCTCTCGCGAGGGTGGCGCGGCCGGTGTCCCGTCATATAGGGGGCGATCGCGGCTTTTGCCAGCGGGGCAGCGGCCAGTACTGCCCGGTTTTTCGCTGGAACCGACGGTCTTCGACCACTCAGCGCCACGAATCGCCCTGGATTTGCGCCCGGATCGGCCTTGTCCTAGGGTCTCGCCAACAGGGGAAGGCGCGCCATGAAGGCAAAAGACATCCAGGTATTCATCGTCGGCAATCCGCCGCCCAGCTTCGGCGGGCGCTACTTCATCTTCGTCAAGCTGACGACCGACAACGGCATCACCGGCATTGGCGAGATCTATTGCGACAGCTTCGGCCCGCAGGTCATCAAGGCCGCGGCCGAGGACGTGTTCGGCCGCTACGTCGCCGGCATGGACCCGTTCGACATCGAGAGCCTGTGGCGCAAGGTCTACAGCAGCGGCTACTCGCAGCGCCCTGACCCGACGCTGATAGCCGTGCTGTCGGGCATCGAGATCGCGCTGTGGGACATCCTCGGCAAGGCGACGGATAAGCCGGTCTACAAGCTGCTCGGCGGCCGGGTGCATGAGCGGCTGCGCAGCTACACCTACATCTATCCGCAAGGGGCCGAGGACGAGAGCATCTATCACAATGCCGAGCTGTCGGCGAAGCGCGCCGCTGAGTATGTGAAGCAGGGCTTCACCGCGGTGAAGTTCGATCCG
>DATEOK010000016.1:0-30526 GCA_035274225.1 Dongiaceae bacterium | reverse complement strand
CGGAAACCGTCACTTTGGCCGATGGCGAGGGGCATTCGTGCCTCGATGCCGTGATCGACGTGCTGGAACCCACCGGGGCCGACACCATGGCTGTGGCTTCTGTGCACGGCCACCCCGTGACAGCAAGGTTAAAGCCAGGGGCGGTGCGGGATATCGGGCGTCCGGTGCGCCTGGCGGTCGATATGAGCCGTGCCAGCCTGTTCGATCCGGCAACAGAATTGCGCATCGCGTAAGGATTTGGCCCGGAACCCCACGAAAAAACTGTGTTTTTGGTCACGGACCGGCATGTTTATTTGCGGCTGCTGGCTGGTTGGAGTAAATGGTTCGCATGGCCAGATGATCGACAGGGAGAGGGCGCCCTGCTCGGGGATCCGTTTGTCCGCACGTCGGGATCGCGCCGGAATTGGAAAATTCCAGCGGACGATGTGGAGCGAATTTACCCGGATGGCAGCGCCGAAGATTTGACCCATGGAAATGCCGACGCCGAGTACTCAGCGTAACCCCCTGATTTCCGAACCGTTCGACATGGTCGTGTTCGGCGGCCGCGGCGATCTGGCAAAGCGCAAGCTGCTCCCTGCGCTCTACGAACTGGACCGCGACAATCGGCTGCCTCCGGATGGCCACATCATTGCCGTGTCGCGCGGCGATATGGGCGCCGACGACTTCATCAAGCTGGTCGAAGACTCCTGCATCGAATTCTCGACCAAGGGCAAGCCGCTCAATCCGGAGGTCTGGGAGCGCTTCTCCAAGCGCTTGTCGTACGTCGGCATGGACGCGACCAAGCCGGACGCCTACGGCCCGCTGAAATCGGCGCTGAAGGACCGCCAGTCGGTGGTGCGCGTGTTCTATCTGGCGACCGCACCCGACTTGTTCGGCCCGACCGCGGCCAACCTCGGACGTGCCGAACTGGTGACGCCGGTGACGCGGCTGGTGCTGGAGAAGCCGCTGGGCAAGGACCTTGCCTCCTCGCGCGCGATCAACGCCGCCGTCGGCGAGGTGTTTGCGGAGCGGCAGATCTACCGCATCGACCACTACCTCGGCAAAGAGACGGTGCAGAACCTGATGGTGCTGCGCTTCGCCAACTCTTTGTTCGAACCGCTGTGGAACCGCACGCACATCGACCATGTCCAGATCACGGTGGCGGAGACGGTCGGCGTCGGCGGGCGGTGGGGCTACTACGATGCCTCCGGCGCGCTGCGCGACATGGTGCAGAACCACCTGCTGCAGGTGCTGTGCCTGACCGCGATGGAGCCGCCGATCACCCTCGACGCGGATTCCGTGCGTGACGAGAAGGTGAAGGTGCTGAAGTCGCTCAACATGCTGTCCGGCCAGGAGGCCGCGAACGCCACCGTGCGCGGGCAATATCGCGCCGGTGCGATCGACGGCCAGCCGGTGCCGGGCTATCTCGACGAGACCGACGCCAAGGATTCGAGCAGCCGCGAGACCTATGTCGCGATCCGCGCCGAGATCGACAACTGGCGCTGGTCCGGCGTGCCGTTCTACCTGCGCACTGGCAAGCGCCTGCCGCAGCGCTGCTCCGAGATCGTGGCGCAGTTCAAGGCACCGCCGCATTTCATCTATCCGACCTATGGGGCGATGCCGCCGTCCAACCGCTTGATCATGCGCCTGCAACCGAACGAGGGCGTGCGGTTCCAGATGCTGAACAAGCGGCCGGGGCCGGGCGAATTGCGCCTGCAGCAGACCGCGCTCAACCTCAGTTTCGCGGATACCTTCGGCAGTATCATCCCGGACGCCTACGAGCGCCTGCTCCTGGATGTGATCCGTGGCCGGCCGACCTTGTTCATGCGGGTGGACGAGGTCGAGGCGGCATGGCGCTGGACCGATTCCATTCTGGATTCCTGGCAACAACTGAATGTGCCGGCGAGGCCGTATACAGCCGGCTCTTGGGGGCCAAGCGCCGCCATCGCGCTGATCGAACGCGATGGTAGGACTTGGCATGAGGATGATGCTTGAGAAACCGCCGCTTGGTACCAAGGTCCGCTGGACCGATTGCCCTGACCGCCAAAGCTGGGCCAACAAGGCCGCGGAGAAAATCGCGGACCTGTTGGAGGGCAGCATCGCCTCGCGCGGTGTCGCCAGCCTGGTGGTGGCGGGCGGCACCACGCCGCAGCCGATCTTCAACCGGCTGTCGCAGCTGCATCTCGACTGGCCCAAAGTGCATGTCGGCCTGACGGACGAGCGCTGGGTGAAGGCGAGCCATCGCGACAGCAACGCCTATCTGGTGCGCCATTCGCTGCTGCGCAACCAGGCGAGATCGGCGCATTTCCATCCGCTGTATATCGACAAGCCCCGGCCCAGCGCCGCGGTCGCTGAGGCGGAGCGCACCATCAGCGCCATGCCGCGGCCATTTGACGTGGTGCTGCTGGGCATGGGAACCGACGGCCATTTCGCCTCGTTGTTCCCAGGACTGCCGGAGACCAAGGTCGGCCTCGATCTCCATAATCCGGCGCTGTGCGTGGCGGTGGACAAGCAGCAGAACGGCTATGCGCGCATGTCGTTGACGATCTCGGCATTGCTCCATGCGCGGCTGATCCTGGTGGCGATCTCCGGCCGCCCCAAACGCACCGTGGCGCTGCAGGCCCTGGCCGGCACCGGCAACACCCCGATTGCAACATTGCTGTCCCACCGCAAGGACGACCTGGAATTCCTTTGGACCGAGTGAGTGCCGCATGACCCAGTTGAATCCCGCCATCCAAGAGGTCACGGAGCGGATCAAGGCCAAGAGCAAGGACAGCAGGCGGGATTACCTGGAGCGCATGCAGGCGGCGCGGATGCAGAAGCCGCAGCGCACGCACCTGTCGTGCGGCAACCTGGCGCACGGCTTTGCCGCCTGCGACACGCACCACAAGCAGGCGCTGGCGGCCGACACCGCGCCCAACATCGGGATCATCTCGGCCTACAACGACATGCTGTCGGCGCATCAGCCGTATGGCGACTATCCGCCGCTGATCAAGCAAGCGGCGGACGAGATCGGCGCGGTGGCGCAATTCGCCGGCGGCACCCCCGCGATGTGCGACGGCGTCACCCAGGGCCAGCCCGGCATGGAGCTGTCGCTGTTCAGCCGCGACGTGATCGCGCTGTCGACTGCGGTGGCGTTGACCCATGGCATGTTCGATGCGGCGCTCACCCTCGGGATCTGCGACAAGATCGTGCCGGGCCTGTTCATGGGCGCGCTCGCCTTCGGGCACCTGCCTGTCATCTTCGTGCCGGGCGGACCGATGCCGAGCGGCCTGCCGAACCCCGAGAAGTCGCGCATCCGGCAGCTCTATGCCGAAGGCAAGGTGGGACGCACGGAACTGCTGCGTGCGGAGTCCGAATCCTATCACGCGCCGGGCACCTGCACCTTCTATGGCACCGCCAATTCCAACCAGATGATGATGGAGGCGATGGGCCTCCATCTTCCGGGCGCTGCCTTCGTCAATCCGGGCACGCCGTTGCGCGCGGCACTGACCCGCGCCGCGACCCACCGCGCGGCGCAGATCACGGCGCAGGGCAATGACTACCGTCCGATGGGCGAGGTAATCGACGAGCGCGCCATCGTGAATGGTATCGCCACGCTCGTGGCGACGGGCGGGTCGACCAACCACACCATCCATCTAGTGGCGATGGCGAAGGTCGCGGGTATCCATATCGACTGGACCGACATCGCCGACATCTCGGGCGCGACGCCGCTGCTGGCGCGGGTCTATCCCAACGGCCAGGCGGACGTGAACCACTTCCAGGCGGCCGGCGGCACCGGCTTCGTGATCGCCCAGCTGCTGGCGACCGGCCGGATGCATGGTGACGTCGAGACCGTGGTCGGCAAGGGCCTCTCCGCCTATGCCCGCGAGCCGTGGCTGAAGGACGGCAAGCTCGATTGGCGCGATGGGCCCAGGGAGAGCGGCGACCGCAACGTGCTGCGCCCGGCCGACGACCCGTTCGATTCCGAGGGCGGCATCCGGCTGCTGACCGGCAATCTCGGCCGCTCGATCATCAAGGTCTCGGCGGTGAAGCCGCAGCACCGCGTGGTGCGTGCGCCGGCCGCGATCTTCGATGACCAGGACAAGGTGCTGGCCGCCTTCAAGGAGGGCAAGCTGCACCGCGACGCCATCGTGGTGGTGCGCGGGCAGGGGCCGCGCGCCAACGGCATGCCGGAGCTGCACAAGCTGACGCCCGCGCTCGGCGTGCTCCAGGATCTCGGCTACAAGGTCGCGCTGGTGACCGACGGCCGCATGTCGGGCGCCTCCGGCAAGGTGCCGGCGGCCATCCACGTATCGCCGGAAGCCGCGAGCGAAGGCCCGATCGGCAAGCTGCACGAAGGTGACGTGGTGTCGCTCGATTCCGCGCACATGACTCTGACCGCCGAGGTGCCCGAAGCGGAGTGGAACGCTCGCGCACAATGGCGGCCAGATCCGCGCAAGTCGGCGTTCGGCTTTGGCAGAGAGTTGTTTGCTTCCATGCGCAACACGGCGACGCAGCCGGAGCAGGGCGCCATCACGCTGCTGGGAGCGGCGTGACGCATGGCGCAGAGCACCGACCTGCTGGTCGCCGACATCGGCGGCACCAATGCCCGCTTCGCCATCAGCGACGGTGACGGTGCGCTGCACGAGGTGCGGATCCTGCATGCCGCAAAGTTTCCGAAAATCGAAGATGCCGTTGAGTCGTATCTTGCCGAGCTGAAGCGGCCGCGTCCCAATCAGGCATGCTTTGCCGTTGCTTGTCCGGCCAAAGGCGCCGAGATCAAGCTTACCAACTCCTCGTGGCGCTTCATGAAGGAGGGGCTGCGGCAGCATTTCCGGTTCGAGCGCTTCGTGGTGATCAACGATTTCGAGGCGCTGGCCGCCTCGGTGCCCATTCTGAAAGGTCCGCAGCTGGCGGAGCTGCGGCCCGGCAATCCCGATCCGACCTCGGTCAGCCTGGTGATCGGCCCGGGCACCGGCCTTGGCGTCGGCGCCTATGTGCCGGCGGGCAAGAGCGCCTGGGCGGTGATCTCCGGCGAGGGCGGCCATGTCGGCTTCGCGCCCAACACCGAGCAGGAGATCCGCCTGTGGCAGCGCATGCGCGAGAAATACGGCCGCGTCTCGGCCGAACGGGTGCTGAACGGTGCGGGCCTGGTCAACGTCTATCGCTTCATGGCGGACGAAGCCGGCCAGCCGGCCGGCGAGATCGATGCGCCGGAGATCTCGCGCCGCGCACTAGCGGGAGAAGAGGTCGCCATCAACACGGTGCTGATGTTCTTCGACATGCTGGGCAGCGTGACCGGCGATCTGGCGCTCGCCTTCGGGTCGCGCGGCGGGGTCTATATCGGCGGCGGCATCACGCCCAAGCTGCTGGATTTCGCTCGGCGCAGCAAACTTGTCGAGCGCTTCCTGGACAAGGGCCGGGTCGCCGCCATCCTGCAGAGCATGCCGATCTGTGTCATCCTGGAAGAGCGCGCCGCCTTGTATGGCGTGCGTCGCCAATTCGATCGTGAGGTGTCATGAGCGGACCATCTTCCGTCTTCGCCCTGCTGGACGGCATCCGCGCGCTGCCCGTGGCGGCGATCGACAACGTCGAGGACGCAATCCCGCTGTCCGATGCGCTGGCCGAGGGCGGGTTGCCGGCCATCGAAGTGACCTTGCGCACCGCGTCGGCGTTCGACGTCATCGCCAAGCTGCAGAAGGAGCGGCCGAAGCTGCTGATCGGTGCCGGCACCGTGGTGACCGGCGCGCAGATGAAGACCTGCGCCGCGCTCGGCGTTCGGTTCGCGATCAGCCCGGGCCTGACGCCGGCGCTGCTGGAGATCGCGCATGAACTGAAGATGCCGTACCTGCCTGGCACCGCGACGGCGTCGGAGGTCATGACCGGCATCCAGCATGGCTGGAGCGAGTTCAAGTTCTTCCCGGCGGAAGCGGCCGGCGGTGTGGCGATGTTGAAATCGTGGGCTGGGCCGTTCCCCGATCTGCGCTTCTGCCCGACTGGCGGCATCAACGCGCAGAATGCGGAGAACTATATAGCGCTGCCCAACGTGGTGATGGTGGGCAGCTCCTCGATGATGCCGGCGGCTTCGCTCAAAGCCAAAGACTGGGCCGACATTGCACGCCGGTCGCGCGCCTTCACCGACGCGCTCGACAACATCACGTCGTGCTGAAGCCGAGGAAGCGCGATTTTCCCGTCAGCGAGGTCCGGCGCTACCTGGAACCCGGGCCGATCGTCCTGGTGAGCTCGCGCTGGCGGGGCGAGACCAACATCATGACCATGGGTTGGCATACGGTCATGGAGTTCACGCCGTCCCTGGTCGGCTGCATGATCACGGCGAGCAACCATAGCTTCGAGCTGATCCGCCGCAGCCGAGCGTGCGTCATCAACCTGCCGACCGTCGCGCTGACCGACACGGTCGTCGCGATCGGCAATAGCTCCGGTGCGGAGATCGACAAGTTCAAGGCGTTCGGATTGACCGCCGGCGAGGCGCGTGATGTCCAGGCGCCGCTGATCCGCGAATGTCATGCGAACTTCGAATGCCGCCTGCATGACGAAGCGCTGGTCCGCAAATACAACTTCTTCATCTTCGAGGTGGTGCGGGCGCATGTCGCGGTGTCGCCCAGGCACCCCAAGACGCTGCACTACACTGGCGACGGCGTGTTCATGGTCGCCGGCAAGGTCATCAGCCGCCGCGCGCAGTTCCGCTCTGGAATGCTGTAGCCCCAAATAAAAGTGCGCCCGGAGGGGATGATTCTCCGGGCGCCGGTTCAGATGGCACCCTTGGGGACGGATGGGTGTGGGCGCCGCCTGATAGAACGGAGTAAAGACCCAATGGCCGATTCCGGTCTGTGACGCGCATCACACCGCGCCTCGGCTTGAAGCCGGGCAACGGCCGCCGATACACTCCCTCCACCTCGTAGGACGCCATGACGTCCGCCTCACCCAGGGAGGTCGCCAATGTCCGCCGCCCTCAGCCGCGAAAGCTGGAACGACCGGGCTCGGAGCCTCAGCTACCGCAACCAGTGCTTCGTCAGAAATCGTTTTGTTTCAGCGGCTTCTGGGAAAACCTTCACCTGCACCAACCCGGCCACCGGCAGGGCGCTGACCCAGGTTTCCGCGGGCGACAAGGAGGACGTCGACCGCGCCGTGAAGGCTGCCCGCGCCGCCTTCGACAAGGGTGTTTGGTCCAGGATCGCCGGCGCCGAGCGCAAGAAGGTTTTGTTGCGGTTTGCCGACCTGATGGAAAAGCACGCCACCGAGTTGGCGCTGCTCGAGACCCTCGATATGGGCAAGCCGATCGGCGACAGCTCCAGCGTCGACGTGCCGCTCTCGATCCAGTGCATTCGCTGGTACGCCGAGGCGATCGACAAGATCTATGACGAGATCGCCCCGACCGCGCCGAACGCCATCTCCCTGATCCGGCGCGAGCCGCTGGGCGTGGTCGGCGCCGTCATCCCGTGGAACTTCCCGCTGCTGATGGGCAGCTGGAAGATCGGCCCGGCGCTTGCCACCGGCAACTCGATGGTGGTCAAGCCGGCCGAGCAGTCGCCGCTGTCGATGCTGCGCCTGGCGGAGCTGGCCGCGGAGGCGGGCGTCCCCGAAGGCGTGTTCAACGTCGTTCCCGGCTACGGCGAGACGGCGGGGCAGGCGCTCGGCCGCCACATGGACGTCGATGCCATCACCTTCACTGGCTCGACCGAGGTCGGCAAGTTCTTCCTGAAGTATGCCGGCGAGAGCAACATGAAGCAGGTTTCGCTGGAGTGCGGCGGCAAGACGCCGAACATCATCATGGCCGATGCGCCCAACCTCGATGCCGCGGCCGAAGCCGCCGCCTGGGGCATCTTCTTCAACCAGGGCGAGGTCTGCAACGCCGGCTCGCGGCTCATTGTGGAAGAATCCGTGAAGGACGCCGTGCTGGAGAAGATCCAGAAGGTCGCGCAGACCCTGCAGCCGGGCGACCCGCTCGACCCGAAGACCAAGATGGGCGCGATGGTCGACGAGACACAGATGAACCGCGTACTCGGCTACATCGAGGCCGGCAATAAAGAAGGCGCCAAGCTCGCCTTTGGCGGCAAGCGCGTGCGCAGCGAGACCGGCGGCTACTACATCGAGCCGACGGTGTTCGACGGCGTGAAGAACTGCATGAAGATCGCGCAGGAAGAGATCTTCGGACCCGTGCTCTCCACCATCACCTTCAAGGACCAGGCGGAGGCGGTGAAGATCGGCAACGACACGATCTACGGCCTCGCCGCCGCGGTGTGGACCAGCGACATCAACAAGGCCTTCAAGACCTCGGCGGCGTTGCGCGCCAGCGTGGTGTGGGTCAATTGCTTCGACAACGGCCACATCTCCTCGCCGTTCGGCGGCTTCAAGCAGTCCGGCTTCGGCCGCGACAAGTCGCTGCACGCGATGGACAAATACACCCAGCTCAAGGCGACCTGGATCAACATCAGCTGATGCATTGCTGACTACGCAGAAGGGGCGCCGATCGGGCGCCCCTTTTTGTTTGACCGCACCGCTAGTCCGGTATGCTCCAGGGGCGCGGCTCGATGTTCTGGTTCAAGCGGAACAGGTTGGTTGGATCGTAACGCCCCTTGAGTCGGGCCAGCTGGTTGTACTTCTCCACGCCATAGGCGCCTTGCGCAACGCCGGTGTCCGACTGCTCATTCACATAGTTGACGTTCAGCGAGCATGCGGCCAGGCGCGTCGCCGTTTCTCTGCCCCAGGCGACGCATTGGCTGTCCGTGTCCGGATTGTCCCAGACCAAGGCCGAGATCCAATAGTGGCCCGCCGCCCTGCCGGCGTAGGGAGTCGCGGCCTCATCGGTATCGCAGACGGCTCCGCCGAGTTGCAGGCAGTAAAGCTCGGCCTCCGCGGTCGGCGCGGCAGCAAGGCGCTCGACCATGGTCGTGATCGTTGCTTCGTCCACGTCTGCAAAAAAGCCGCCCTTGGCGTAGTAACGTCTGCCCCACGCCATCCGCTCATCGGCTGCGCGCTGCAACTCCAGGAAAGTCTTCGGCGAGTTGGGCACCGGCGTGGCCCGGCCGAGCGTTCCGAACCGCGCGACCATCGCCTCGGCGCCTTCCGTGGAGCCGGACCACAGCGCCGTCAGCAACAGTTCTGTCGGCAGGACGACGCACAACGTCGTCAGCGCGCGCGGCGCGCCTTGCAACACCTCGCGATAGCGCCGCAACACCGCCGACGCTTCGGCAATCGGATAGGACCATCGCCCGATGACCGCAGGTCCGAGCGTGTGAGTCCGGAACCAGAACTTGGTGACGACGCCGAAATTGCCGCCGCCGCCTCTGATCGCCCAGAACAGGTCGGGCTCCTTCTCCGCGTTGATGCGAAGCAGGCGGCCGTCCGCCATGACGATGTCCACGCCCAGCAGATTGTCGATGGTGAGGCCGAACCGGCGACTCAGCCATCCCATTCCGCCGCCGAGAGTGAGCCCGCCGACACCGGTATGCGAAACGACGCCGGCCGGCGTCACGAGCCCGTGGCGCAAGGTGGCCGCGTCGACGTCGCCAAGCAGGGCGCCGCCTGCGACCTCGGCTGTTTGCACCTCGGGGTAGACCACTACCTCCTTCATCAGCGACAGGTCGAGCACAATGCCGCCGTCGCAGGTCGACAGTCCGGGGAAGCTGTGGCCACCGCAGCGCACGGCCAGCAAGGCTTCCCGCTCCGCCGCGATCCGCACCACTTTTTGCACGTCGCGCTTGCTCGTTGCGCGGACGATAGCCGCCGGCCGCCGATCGATCAGCGCGTTGTTGACCCGGCGCAGGCGGTCATACAGGACGTGGCTGCCGTCAACCAACTCGCCATCGAAATCCGCATTCGCGAGATCGCGCGTCAATGCAGCCTTGTCCATCGCCACCCCCGGACCGCTGAAGCCAGCATCACGATATTGCGCGATCCTGGCCGGGCTGTCAGCGACGCAGTCATGAATCAGGGATGAACCGGGAGGGGTCTTCGATCCTATCGGCGATCGCCCATCCCTCAGGCGGCAGATTGCAGCGCGTAGCGCCGCAGGACGACCTCGCCAACGATGCCGTGGAACATCGTGCTGTTGTAGAGCCCGGCCATGGTCAGCACGACCAGTCCCTTGCTCGGGACGATGTAGAGCCGCTGGCCGCCATAGCCGACGCCGGAGATCCACTTGATCTCCTCGCGATTGGCGAGCGAGCGGCCGAGCCACCATTGATAGCCGTAGAAAAACAGGCTTTCGCCGTTGATATGCGGCGCCGTCGACTCTTCGATCCAGGCGCGGGATATCACCTGCTTGCCCTGCCAGCGACCGCCATCGAGCACGAGTTGGCCAAGCTTCAGAAGGTCGCGCGGCCGCATGCGCAGGCCGGAGGCGGCGATCGGGGTGCCGTCGGCGTAGCGGGTCCATTCCACGTCGCCTATGCCCAGCGGTTCGAACAGCGCCCGCTGCGCCAACACGTCGAGGGGCTGGCCTGAAGACTTGTGCAGGATCGCGGCGAGCAACGCGGTGGTGCCGCCATTGTAGTTATAGGCTCGCCCTGGCGGCCGCACGATCGGCTGTTCCAGCACGTAGCGGCACCGGTCCGGCGCGTCGGTCATCAGGCGCTCGCTGTTCTGCGGATTGGCGTATGGCAGATCCTCGTCCCAGGCAAAGCCTGCCGACATGGTGAGGAGATGCCGCAGTGTGATCGCGCCCTTCTCCGCGGTGCGCAGGTCGGCGTATTCTGGAAAGTACGTGAATACCGACGCGTCAAGATCGCCGATCCAGCCACGATCGACCGCAATGCCGAACAGCAGGGACGTGACACTCTTGGTGATCGAACGGAGGTCGTGCTGCTTGGTAGCATCGTAGGCGACGCGGCCAAGGGCCTTGCCCCAGGCCCAGTCCTCGCCGGTGAAATAGTGCTCGTAGACCAGCTTGCCGTGCCGGGCGATCAGGATCGCGTGGGCGTTGGTATCGGTCCAGGATTCGAAGTGCGGGCCGATACCGCGGAGCAGGTCACCATCCAAGCCCGTGCTTTCGGGCGAAGCGACCGCCCAACCATCGGCCAGGGTCTCCGGTTGAATATCGCCGGCCATTACTATCCTTCCATCACTTTCGGATTATGTCGCCCCAATCCAATCGACGCGCGGCCTTGAAAGAGTCGCCGGCCCGCCTTGCAAAGACGCGATCGGCAGCGTAGCCGTCTTCCTGGCACAATTTCAATGTCACGGCCGCCTTGCTCGCGCGCGGCGGCGCGATGATGCGCGCTTCGGCCTGCATTCCCGGTCGCCGCGATGCTGCAATATAGATGAACTTTTCATCCTCCCACGGCACCGTTCCACCCTTGGCCTCGCGGTGTATCCGGGAGCGCGCGACGCGGGCCGCGAAGTGGCACCAATCGGGCGCGGCAAGTGGACAGGGCCCGGTGTGTGGGCAAGGCGCCAGGATGTGCGCGCCGGACCGGATCAGCAGATCGCGGGCGTGGAGGGCACGCGCCCAGCCGGCCGGCGTGCCGGGCTCGACGATCAGTAGCGTGTCACGGGTCAAGCTCCAGAGCTGCTCGATCAGCGGCTCGCGCGCGGAGCCCGGCAATTCATCGAGCACGTAAGCAAGCAGGACCAGATCACTTGGGTTGAGATCGACCAGCGCGGCATCCAATCTGCCCGCAACCCAACTGACCTGGGGGAGCGGGACTTGCAGCCGCTGTCCGACCGCGCGGATGGCGGGGCTCGCCTCCACCAGAATCACATTCTCGAGCCTGTCCCACTGCTGGGCGGCGGCCCACGTCGCCGTGCCGGGTCCGGCGCCGGCGTCGAGCGCCGTCCGGGGTGCGAAATCGGGCCGCGCCTCCGCGACCGCTGCCAGCGCCGCTGAGATCGCAGCAAAGGTCGCCGGCAAGCGCGTCGTGAGATAGGCGCGCGCGGCGGTATCGTCGGCGAGGTGCAGCCGGCCGTCCTGCACCTCGGCGCGATAGCGTTGCGACAGCGCCTCGGAGGCGCGGGCGAGGTCGGCCAGCGCGATGCCGTCCAGCTCCCGGTCGATCGCCGCGCGCAAGGGAGGCGGCAACTGCATGGTCGCTCAGCGCTGCGTGCCGTCCAGGGTGAGGACCGGCGTGTAGAGGTCCGGCCGGCGGTCGCGATAGATGCCCCAGTTCTCGCGGTAGGCACGGATCGCGGCGAGATCGAAGGTCGCGGTCACCACCGCCTCCTGGTCCTCCGGCGCCTCGGCGACCTTGGCGCCGAGATGATCGGCGATGAAGGAGGAGCCATAGAAGCGCAGCCAGTTGCCCTGCGGGTTCTGGGTCGAGCGCTCGATGCCGATGCGGTTGGAGGCGATGAGCGGCATCACGTTGGCGGCGGCGTGGCCCTGCTGCGTGCGCTGCCAGTGCTCGCGCGAATTGTGCGGCGGGGAGGGCGGCGGCTCGGTGCCGATCGCGGTCGGGAACAGCAGGATCTCGGCGCCCATCACCGCCATCGAGCGCGCGGTTTCCGGGAACCACTGGTCCCAGCAGATGCCGAGCCCGATACGGCCGTGACGCGTCGACCACACCTTGAAGCCGGTGTCGCCGGGATTGAAATACTGCTTCTCCTGGTAGCCGGGCCCGTTGGGGATGTGGCTCTTGCGGTAGAGGCCCATCACCTCGCCGTCGGCATCGATGATCGCGGTGGTGTTGTAGAAGGCGTGGTTGGCGCGCTCGAAGAAGCTGATGGGAATGACCGCGCCCAGCTCCTTGGCGATCGGGCGAAAATGACGGATGGCGCGGTTGTCCTCAGGCCGGGTCGCGAGGGCGAAGTGCTTGGAATCCTGCTCGATGCAGAAATAGGGCGTCTCGAACAGCTCCTGCAGCAGGATGACTTGTGCGCCCTGCTCGGCGGCCTTGCGCGCCAGGCGTTCGGCGCGGGCGATGTTGGCGTCGATATCCCAGTCGCATGCCATCTGCGTGGCGGCGACCGTCACCTGCGGTTTTTGTGCGTTGCTGCTCATCGCCGCAGTCTAAAAGCGTTCAGGTCTGTGCCGCAATCGCGCGGATCGCCATCTGTTCATCCATCTGGCGCCGCCTTTCGCTGCTGCGCATGTGAATGATCGCAAACATCACGCCAACGGAAACGATCCCGATGATGATGGTGGCGAGGGCATTGATCTTCGGATCAAGGCCCAATCGGACCTTGGAGAACACCACCTGCGGCAGTGTCGTGGTGCCGGGACCGTTGGTGAAGGCGGTGATCACCAGATCATCCAGCGAAATGGTGAAGCCCAGCAGCCAGCCCGAAACGATGGCCGGCAGCACGATCGGCAGGGTGATGACGAAGAACACCTTCAGGGGCTTGGCGCCCAGATCCTGTGCCGCTTCCTCCAGCGACAAATCGAGGGTCAGGAAGCGCGAGCGCATCACCACGGCGATATAGGACAAGGTGAAGGTGACATGGGCAATGACGACCGTGATCAGCCCGCGGCCGCCGATGATCGGCTGCAGCATGATGAACAGCAGCAGCATGGAAAGCCCGGTGATGACCTCGGGCATGACCAGCGGCGCGTTGACCATGCCGGAGAAGGCGGTGCGGCCCAGGAACTTGGGGAAACGCACCAGAACGTAGCCGGCGATGATGCCGAGGATGGTCGCCAGGGTCGAGCTGACCGCCGCGATCAACAGGGAGAGCTTGGCGGCGTCGATGATCTGGCGGTCGTTCCACAGCGCAATGTACCAGCGATCGGGCGTGAACCCGCCCCACACCGTGACCAGCTTCGAATCGTTGAAGGAATAGACCACCACCGAAACGATGGGCGCATAGAGGAACGCGAAGACCGCGATCATCCAGACGATGACGACCCAGGAGAGGCGGTTGGTCATGCTTCCTTCTCCAACTCCTTGTCCTGGAATTTCTGATAGATCATCAGCGGCACCACGAGCGCCAGCAGGATGGCAACGGCCACCGCACAGGCCGTCGGCCAGTCGCGGTTGCTGAAGAATTCATTCACCAGGACGCGGCCGATCATCAGGCTCGACGGTCCGCCGAGCAGCTCTGGAATGACGTATTCGCCGACCGCCGGGATGAAGACCAGCATGCTGCCGGCGACGATGCCGGGGAAGCTCAGCGGCACGGTGATCAGGAAAAAGGCCTTGAGCGGCTTGCAGCCGAGATCGGTCGCCGCCTCCAGCAGCGAGATGTCCATCTTCTCGAGGTTGGCGTAGAGCGGCAGGATCATGAACGGCAGATAGGAATAGACGATCCCGACATAGACCGCGAAATTCGTGTTCATCATGGAGATCGGTCCGTCAATCAGGTCGAGACCGATGGTCGCGGTCAGCCAGTCATCGATCGCCAGCAGGGCCGAGTTGATCAGACCGTTGTTCTTCAGCAATCCGATCCAGGCATAGACCCGGATCAGGAACGAGGTCCAGAACGGCAGGATAATCAGCATCAGCAGGATGTTGCGTGTGGAATGGCTGCAGCGCGCCATGCCATAGGCCATCGGATAGCCGATGAGGAGGCAGATCACCGTCGACACGGCCGCCACCAGCAACGAGTTCAGATAAGCCTTGTAATACAGTGGATCCTCGAACAGGCGCCCATAGCTTTCCGAGATATTGAGGCAGAACGTTCCGCCATCCGGGCAGGCATGCGTGTAGGGCGGCTGGGCGATCACGATGAAGGACGTGCTGACCCACAGCACAATCAGGAACGGAATGAAGAAGAACAGCAGCAGCCAGAAGAAGGGAATGGCGATCACCAGCGTCCGCCCGCGGAGGCCGAGGCCGGCCAGCAGGCTCTCCAGCCAGCCCGATGCAGGCAGGCGGCTGGCGCGACTGACGGTGTCGGTGCTGGCCATGGCGCCTCAGCTCAGCAGCGCGACGGGGCTGTTGGGGTGCCAGGTGATGGACACCCGGTCGTCCCAATCGATCATGAATTCGGCAGCGCGGATCTGGTTCGGCATGGTCACCTTGATCTGCTTGCCGCTGTCGAGCTGCACCAGATAGATCGAGAGGTTGCCCATGTAGGCGATCCCCTTGACGACGCCCTTCACGCAGTTGGTGGGCTCCCTCAGCTCCTGCTTGGTGAGGTGGATCTTCTCAGGCCTGATGGCGACCCAAACCTTGGCGCCCGGTGCGCTGGAGATTCCGTGGTCGATGTAGATGTCGCCGCCCGCCTCGTCGGAGCGGATCAGCACGTGATCCTGCTCATCTTCGACGATCTGGCCCTCGAACAGGTTCACCGAACCGATGAAGTCCGCGATCATCTTGCTCTGCGGATATTCGTAGATCTCCTGCGGCGTGCCGATCTGCACGATCTGCCCGGCATTCATGACGCCGATCCGGGTGGAGAGGGTCATCGCCTCTTCCTGGTCGTGTGTCACCACGATGAAGGTGATGCCGAGGCGGTCCTGTATGTTCATCAGCTCGAATTGCGTCGCCTCGCGCAGCTTCTTGTCGAGCGCGCCCAGCGGCTCGTCAAGCAGGAGCAACTTGGGCTGCTTCACCAACGAGCGGGCGAGGGCGACGCGCTGGCGCTGGCCGCCGGACAGCTGGTGCGGCTTGCGTTTGGCGAACGGCGCCAGCTGCACCATGTCCAGCATCTGGGAGACGCGCTGCTTGATCTCGGTATCGGGGTATTTGTCCTGCTTCAGGCCGAACGAGACATTCTGCTCCACCGTCATGTGCGGGAACAGCGCGTAGGACTGGAACATCATGTTGGTCGGCCGGTCGTACGGCGGAATCCCCGCCATGTCGACGCCGTCGATATAGATCTTGCCGCTGGTCGGCGTCTCGAATCCGGCCAGCATGCGCAGCAGCGTGGTCTTACCGCAGCCCGACCCGCCTAGGAGCGAGAAGAGTTCGCCGCGATAGATGTTGAGGGAGACGTTGTTGACGGCGACGAACTCGCCGAATTTCTTGGTAACATTCTCGATCCGGATATAGGGCTCCGCTCTCGGATCGGTCCAGGGCGTGCTGACGTGCTTGTTCGGTTGCTTCGTCGTTTTTTCGACTGCGGCCATGATATCCCCTAGCTGCTCGGTTCCCCCGACCGTCGCCGACTGCGCCGGCGTCCGGTCATTGACCTGTCTTCAAGCGCGTCCATTCGCGCGTAATCACGCGCTGCACCGCTTCGTCGCGCACGACGCTCTGGAACATGCGCTTCTGCGTCTCCGCGTTCGGATAGATCGCCTGGTCGTTCAGGATATCGGGCGAGATGAGCTTCTTCGAAGCTTCATTGCCGTTGGCATACCCGATGTAGTCGGTACATTGTGCGATGACGTCGGGCCGCATCATGTAGTTCAGAAACAAGAGCGCGTTGTCCGGGTTCGGCGCGTCTTTCGGGATCAGCATCGCGTCGAACCAAAGATTGCTGCCTTCCTTGGGTACGGTATAGGCGAGATTGATCTCGACCCCTGCTTCTTCCGCCCGCGCGGCGGCGACCGAATAGTCGCCGGACCAGGTCATGGCCATGCAGACATCTTTGTTGGGGAGCGAGTTCAGGTACTGCTGCGAATCGAACAATCGGATGAACGGCCGCGCCTTCATCAGCATGTCGGTTGCGGCAACGATATCATCCGGATTCTGCGACAGAGGGTCCTTGCCCATGTAGGCGAGCGCAAGCGGGAACACATCTTCCGGAGAGTCGAGCCAAGTCACGCCGCAATCCTGGAATTTCGCGAGCACTTCCGGATCGAACATCATGCGCAGGCTGTCGACCGGCGCATCGGGCAAGCGCTCCTTGATCATGTCGACATTGTACGTGAAGCCATTGGTGCCCCACATGTAGGGCACGGCGTAGACGTTGCCAGGATCGTAGGCGGCCTGGTTCTTCAGCACCCACTGGTCGAGATTGCTCCAGTTGGAGAGCTTGGACCGGTCCAGTTTCATGTAGAGCCCACTCTTGATCTGGCGGGCGAAGAACGAGGAGGAGGGGAAGACGATGTCGTAGCCCGTGTTGCCGACGACCAGCTTGGCTTCCAGGGTTTCGTTGCCGTCATAGGTGTCGTAGCGAACCTTGACGTTATATTCCTTCTCGAAGTTGGCGACGGTGTTTTCGCCGATATAGTCCGACCAGTTGTAGATGTTGAGCTCGCCATCGGCATGGGCGTCCGGCGGCAGCCAGGTTGCTGAGATCGCCGCCAGTGACAGGGCCGCAAGCGCCATCAGCGCCGGCCGGGCCGAACGTGTGGATCCAGACATGCAAATCCTTCCCATCTTCCGCCGGCGCGATGACGACGTGCGACGTGCGTCTCGTGCCGTGCTGTTGCTTTTCTGTAACTATGGCGGGGCGCGAACAGGGCTGTCAACCGCCGGACGGCGCGCAAGCGGCAATATTTGAACGTTCATTCAATGTTTGATGGTCGCCCGGACATGCAAAACGGGCCCCGCCATCGGCGGGGCCCGTTAAAGTTACGCGCGCGCCGGCTGATTTACTGGCCGGTCTTGATCTTGGTCCAGGTCCGGGTACGCAGCCGCTCGAGATCGGCATCCGCCACCGCGTCCGGGAACAGGTTCTTCTTTACCTCCTCGTTCGGATAGATCGACGGATTGTCCTTGATCTCGGCATTGACCATGGGCAGGGCCGCCGAGTTCGGGCTGGCGTAGCTGACATAGTTGACGCCGTTGGCGGCGACCTGCGGATCGTTCAGGTAGTCGATGAACTTCAGCGCGTTGTCGACGTTCTTCGCATCCTTCGGAATGGCCAGCGAGTCGACCCAGAGCAGGCTGCCTTCCTTCGGGATGCGATAGTCGAGGTGCACGTTGTTCTGCGCCTCGTCCGCGCGTGCCGCCGCGATGAACACGTCGCCCGACCAGCCGATGACCGCGCACAGCTCGCCGTTCGCCAGATCGTTGATGTATTGCGAGGAGTGGAAGTACTTCACGTCCTGCCGGATGCCGGCGAACAACTGCTCCACCGCGGCATAGTCTTCTTCCGACTTGGAGTGCGGATCCTTGCCGAGATACTTCAGGGCCGTTTGGAACATGTCCGACGGCGCGTCCAGCATCGAGATCCCGCAATCCTTCAGCTTGTCGGCATATTCCGGCTTGAACAGCAGGTCGAGGCTGTCGACCGGCGCATTGTCGCCGAGCCGCTCCTTCACCTTGTCGATGTTGTAGCCGATGCCCACGGTGCCCCAGAAATAGGGCACGGCGTACTTGTTGCCGGGATCAAAGGGCGCGACGGCCGCCAGGATCTGCGGATCGATGTTGCCGTAGTTCTTGAGCTTCGACTTGTCGATTTCCTGGTAGAGGCCGGCCTGGATCTGACGGCCGAGGAACGAGGTGGTCGGCACCACAATATCGTAACCGGTGCTGCCGGCCATCAGCTTGGCTTCGAGCGTCTCGTTCGAATCGTAGACGTCATAGCGGACAGTGACGCCGGATGCCTTCTGGAAGTCGTCGACCGTCGTCTCGCCGATATAGTCCGACCAGTTGTAGACGTTGAGCTCGCCGCCGCTGCCGGCCGGTGCTTCAGCGGCCGCTGCCGGCTGCTCGGTCGATGCAGTTTGTCCCTCGGTTGCGGGCTGCGCCGGCTGAGCCGCGGGCTGCTCCGTCGTCGCGGGAGCCGCGGGCTGCTCCGTCGTCGCGGGCGCCGCCGCCTGTTCCTCTTTCTTTTCATCGCCGCAGCCGGCCAACAGCAGGGCCGATACGAAGGCGACCACGCCGAAACGTGCTGATTTCACGATTACCTCCAAGTCACGCGTGTGTTTCCGGGTCTCGCTCTCGCAATCAGGCAAGAACTGCCTGACGAGCATTTTGTTACGCTGACGCTACAGTCTCCCCAGCCATTCTGAAGCTGTCAACAGCGCGCTCGTTAACCTCCGTTCAGGTTGAACGGTCTCGGCACTATCACCCTTTGGGGAAGTCGAACTTGTACGAGCGCGCGGCGGTGAAGGCCGCCTCCGCAATCCGCGTATACCGCATCGCATCCTGACGGAACCGCAGATAGGAGGATGCGATCTGGCGCGTGATATCGTCACCGCGCTCCAGCAGTTCCCCCAGCACTTCGCCGGAGGCTTTGCCAAGGGCAACCAGCACATCGCGCGGAAACTGCCTGAGCTCGACGCCGTGCTCGTTGATCAGCGAGGCGAGGGCAGCCGGGCTGCGGCCATTGAACTCGGCCAGCATCATGTCGTTCTCGGCGCTGCAGCAGGCCGCGACGATCTGCTTCAGCTCGTCAGGCAGGGCTTCGAACTTGCCTTTGTTCACGATGCATTGGGTGGCGGAGCCGGGCTCGTGGAAGCCCGGCCAGTAATAGAGTTTCGTGATCTTGTAGAAGCCCAGCGACAGGTCGTTATACGGGCCCACCCACTCGGCGCCATCGATGGCGCCGGATTGCAGGTTGGAGAAGATTTCGCCGTTGGGCAGCGGCACCACCTCGACGCCCAGCTTGGCGAGCGCTTGCGCGCCGTGGCCGGTGATGCGGAACTTCAGCCCCTTGAGATCGGCGACCGAGTTGATCTCCTTGCGGAACCAGCCGCCCATCTGCGCGCCGGTGTTGCCGGCGAGGAAAGCTTTCACGCCGGCCGGCGCATACAGCTCGTCCCACAGTTCCTGGCCGCCGCCGAAATAGATCCAGCCGTTGAGCTCGCCCGCGGTCAGGCCCATCGGCATGGCGCCGAAGAAACCCGCCGCCGGCAGCTTCTCGATGTGATAGCTGCTGGAGTCGTGCCCCATCTCGGCTTGGCCCTGGGAGACCGCATCGAAGCAGCCCGTCGCGTCGACCAGCTCGCCGGCGGCGAACACCTTGACGTTGAGCCTGCCGTCGGATGCCTTGGTGATGCGCTCGGCCAGGCGCTCGGCGCCGGTGCCGAGACCCGGCAGGCCTTTCGGCCACGCCGTCACCATCTTCCATTCCAGCCGGTCCTGCGCGATGGCCGGACGGGGCAGGGCTGCAAGCGTTGTCGCGCCCGCCGCCAAACCGGCGCCGGTCAGGAAGTTGCGACGTTTCATGCCCGGAGACCTCACACCAATTCAGAACACATGCTCGCCGTTGCCGAGGCGTCGTCCGCCTGACTCGGCGATCGCACCGGCGCGCGAAACTAGCAGGGCATGTGCGGTTGCAAAAGACCTCTCACTCGTCCGCAGGGCAACGCGTCATTCCAGACGCTGCCAGCCCTCCGGACCGTATCCTTCGAGCGGACGAAAGCCGGACTTGTATGCCATCTTCCGGCTGTGCTCGACCCAGTATCCAAGATAGACGAACGGCAGATCACGGCGTCTGGCTTCTTCGATCAGCCATAGCACCACGTAGACTCCCAGACTGAGATCCGGACGCGCAGTTTCGTAGAAGCTGTAAACGGCGGAGATGCCGTCCCTGTTCCAGTCGGTGAGGCAGCATGCCACCAACTTGCCACCGGAATCGCGCAGCTCGATCATGCGCGTATCGACCGGGCTGTCTGCCACCATGCTGCTGTAGTCCTGCGGGCCCATGCCGACCATCTCGCCGTCGGCGTGGCGCGCCTCGAGATAGCGCACGAACAGCTCGAACTGCTCCTGGGTCGGCACGTTGTCGCGAATGCGGGCGACCAGATCGCGGTTGCGGCGGCCGATGCGGCGCTGCGTCCGGTTGGGATCGAACTCGGCGACGGGGATGCGCACCGGCACGCACGCCTGGCAGCCGGAGCAAGCGGGGCGGTAGGCAATGGAATGACTGCGGCGGAAGCCGGCGTGGGACAGCAGCTCGAACAGCTCCGGGGCGTTGCCGCCGGACAGTTCGGTGATGACCTTGCGCTCCATCCGGTCAGCCAGATAGGGGCAGGGCACCTCGGTGGTGACCAGGAACGGGATCGGAAAGCCGCGGCCCAGAACGCTCATGCGGGATAAAATACCGCAATTCCAGGCCGTTGCGCCAGCGGTGCTAAGACACTCTTTCGGTTAGCTAATCGCCTTCCAGGCATCGGCCCGCACGACCACCGTGCCGGAACAGAAATCGTGTGCGGCGCGCCAGCGCGGGTTCAGGAACACCACCGCTGCCGCCAGCCAGCCGGTGAATCCATGAATGGCCCAGAATACGATCGACATCAGCAGGGCCTGGAGGTTGTCGGGCTTTCCGCCGTTCCAGTTGATGACCTTCAAGCCGAGCAGCCGCATTCCCGGCGTCGCCGATGCATATCCGCCGATGGTCAGGGCATCGTAGGCGACACTCACAATTACCGTGGCTGGGATGGCGAGCAAGGCCGTGATCACGCCGAGGGGGATGAAGGCGAGGACGAGGACAACTCCAATAAGGATCATGTCCACGAAGAACGCGAAGGTCCGCCGCAGTGCCACGCCTTCGTAGAGTTTGGGATGAACGAGCGGGTCGTGGATCGCCCCGTCATCACGGCTGTTGCTGGTCCCGCCGAGCGTGATCGCCGCCGGCTTGCGTTCCGTCACCTCGACCGCCTTTCGACCTGCCCAAGGGAATCGCCCTTCCATATTGAGGGGCATGCCCGTCTTTGCAAGGGGGCGCACAAACTGTTGAGAGGCTGGAAGCGTCCTAGGGGACGAGTTCGGCCGGCGGGCCGGAGCGGCTGGTCGGCTCCGGGACCGGTGCCGGCTTGATCGCGCCGCCCTCTGACGGAGTCGGCTCCGGTTTCTTTTCGCGCAACAGCACGATGCTGATGCGCCGGTTCTGCGGATCGAAAGGATCGGTCTTCACGAAGGGGTCGGTGTCGGCGCGGCCCTTGATCATGGTCAAACGGTCCGCGCTGATGCCGGCGCCCACCAGCACCCGGCGCGACGCGTTGGCGCGATCGGCCGAGAGTTCCCAATTGGTGTAATTGTCGCCGCCGGCATATGGCTTGGCGTCGGTGTGGCCGGAGATCTCGATCTTGTTCGGCAGAGTCTTCACCACCTCCGCGACCTTCTCCAGCAACTCCTTGCTGCGCGGGTTCATGGCCGCGCTGCCGGAGGGGAACATCGAGACCTTCTCCTGGTCGAGCAGCTGGATGCGGATGCCATCCTCGGTCTGATCGATCTTCAGGTTCTTCTCCAGCTCCTTGAGCTCGGGATCGTCCTTGATCGCGTTGTTGATGCCTTCCTTGATCTGCTCGAGCTGCTTCTGCTCGTTGGCGGCAACCGTGGCTTCGGCCTCTTCGAGATCGACCGGCTTGTCGCCCTTGCCGGGCTGCGGCTTGTCGCCGGTGCCGGGTTGCGGTTCGTTGCCGGCGCCGATGTCGGGACTCTCGCCTTCCAGCTGTTGCGGCCGGTCGCCTTCGCCGGTGGCGGGCGCCTGCTGCATCGCCTGCTCTTCGCTTTGCTCCTCCGAATCTTGCGAAGAGCCGCCGGACATGTCGTCCATCGGCTGCGCCTGGCCGGTCAGGATGGTGAAGGTGGCGGAGGTGTTCTGCACCGCGAGGGTCGGGCGGAAGTAGGCGGCGATGCCCTTCTTCTGCTCCTCGGTGACGGCGTTGAGCAGCCACAACAGCAGGAAGAACGCCATCATGGCGGTGACGAAGTCGGCGTAGGCGACCTTCCACGCGCCGCCGTGATGGCCGCCGGCGACCTTCTTGATCTTCTTGACGATTATCGGGCGTTCGTCGGCCACGGCGCGGTCCCTAGACCGGCGGCAGTGCGCTCACCGCCTGCTCCACTTCGTAGAAGTTCGGTCGTTCGGTGGAGAGGAGGACCTTGCGCGCGAACTCGACGGAGACCGCCGGCGGATAGCCCTGCATGTGCGCGAGCAGGCCGGCCTTCATGCACTGATAATATTTCGCGTCGGTCCCATCGACCGCGCTGATGATGTTGGCGAGCGGCGCGATGAAACCGTAGGATACCAAGACGCCGAAGAAGGTTCCGACCAGAGCGGCGCCGATCAGTTCGCCCAGCACCTTTGGCGGCTCGGTGATCGAGCCCATGGTCGTGATGACCCCCAGCACCGCAGCCACAATGCCGAGCGCAGGCATGCCGTCGGCCATGGTCTGAATGGCGTGCGATGCGCCATGTAGCTCCTGATGATGGGTTTCCAGCTCTGAGTCGATCAGCGTCTCGACCTCGTTGGGATTCTCAGTGCCCAATGTCATCATGCGCAGGTAGTCGCACAGGAACTCGACCGCGTGATGATCTTTCTGGAACTTGGGGAACTGGCTGAACAGCGCGCTTTCGTCCGGCTTCTCGACGTGCTGCTCGAGCGCCAGCATGCCCTTGGTCTTGGCAAGCTTGAAAAGCTGGTAGAGCACGCTGAGCAGCTCGACGTAGTCGGCCTTTTTGTAGGTGGGTCCCTTGAGCGCGCGCTTCAGACCCTTGAAGACCTGTTTGATGTTGGTCTTGGTGTTGCCGATGACGAAAGCGCCGGCCGCCGAGCCCAGGATGATGACGAACTCGATCGGTTGGAACAGGACTCGCAGATCGCCATGCACCGAGAATGCGCCGAACACGCATACCAGGACCACGACGGCGCCGATGATGACGAACATGCCGAACGACCAACCGGAACAAGCATTTATCTGCCCGGCAAGATGCCCGGAACTTAGTTAAAAGATGGTTAGGTCAGGTCTGCGACCATTCATCCTTCGCCCGACTGGCTGCTCATCCGGCGGGTGGAAAATCCAGCTTGTTCAAGCTTTTCGATGATCTCGGCGACATGGTTGGCGTTGCGCGTCTCGACCAGGACGTCGATTTCCGCGCGCTTGACCGGCAGGTCGACGAACATCCGGTGATGGGTGATGTCCATGATGTTGCCGCCGGTCTGGCCGATGACCCGGGTGATGGTGGACATGACGCCGGGCTGGTCGACGATCTCGATCCTGAGGGTCGCCATGCGGCCGTCCAGCACCAGGGTGCGCATCAGGATCTGCGACAGCAGGCGCGAATCGATGTTGCCGCCGCCGATCACCACCCCGACCTTGCAGTTCCTGAAGGCCGGCGGGTGGCACAGGATGGCCGCGATGCCGGCGGCGCCGGCGCCTTCGGCCACGATGCGCTGAGTCTCGATCAGGGTGCCGACGGCGCGCTCCACCGCCATCTCGTCCACCAGAAGCACCTCGCGGACGTTTTGTTCGACGATCGCCCGGGTCAACGCGCCCGGCGACTTGACGGCGATGCCGTCCGCCAGGGTCTGGCCACCGTTGGCCGGCGGGATCTCGTTGATGGCGTGATGCATCGACGGATAGAGGTCGCTCTCGACGCCATAGATCTCGATCGACGGCTTCAACGCCTTGATGGCAGTGGAGATGCCGCCGATCATGCCGCCGCCGCCGATCGGGATGACCAGGAAATCGAGGTCGGGATCGTCCTCCAGGATCTCGAGGCCGATGGTGCCCTGTCCAGCGACGATGAAGGGATCGTCGTAGGGATGCACGAACACCAAGTTCTCCTTGGCCGCCAGCTCGCGGGCATAGACCGCGGCCGCGTCGATACTGTCGCCGTTCAAGATCACGCGCGGGCCGAAGGCTGCGGTACGCTCGATCTTGGTGAAAGGCGTCTGCTCCGGCATCACGATCGTCGCCGGAATGCCGAGGCGCTCCGCATGATACGCGACACCCTGGGCATGGTTGCCGGCGGACATCGCGATGACGCCGCGCTTGGCTTCCTCCGCCGTCAGACTTGTCAGCTTGTAGTAGGCACCGCGATCCTTGAACGAGCCGGTGAATTGCTGGTTCTCGAGCTTCAGCCGCAGCGAGGCGAGGCCGAGCTGCTTGGCGAGGCGGGGCGCCGAGACGAACGGCGTGCGCACGACATGGCCCTTGATGGCCTCGGCTGCGCGGCGGATGTCCTCGAGCGTGGGGTTCGCGATCCCGGTCATGGTTTGGTTTCCTCCCCGGCGGCCGGCTTCTTTTGTTGCGGCCGGAGGATCAGTACATCCTCGGCCGGATTCTGGAACGTCCGATAGGTTCCCGCCGCCCATTCGGGCAACAGGTCGCTGTAGTGCGACGACAGCGGATGTCCCGATTGCCCGCCCGCGAGATTGAAGACCGGTGCATCGGGATGGCTCATGTCCACTGCCATGCGCATGCCGGGGCCGTGCACGTCCGCAAAGCGCGCGCCGTCGGCGGCGATCGCCATGCCACCGCGGTTGATCGTGAAATAGTCCCCCGGCGCCGCCACCCTGGGAATCATGTAGTCGCCGACATAGGGCAGGTTCGAGAACACCGGATGGCGGAACGGCATGTCATGGCCGGTGCCCCACGACCACGTCTGCCATTCCTCGCCATAGCGGGCGCGCAACGCGTCGAGCGCCTCGGCGAAGCCCGCCCGCACCGCGTCGCGGCAGGTTTCCGGCGTCGGAGTCTCGCGATTGTCGCACCAGCGGTCATCCTTCATCACGTCCTTCAGGATGTCGATCTGCCAGGACCACCAGTTCCTGAACTGCTCGTCACCCATTTCGTCCGCCAGCACGCGCTTTGCGGTCGCATAGAGCCATGCCGTGGCGATCAGCGGCTCCGGCCGATCGGTCACCATGCGTCCGTCCCAGCCCGCCATGGCCGATGCGATCTCGATCGGCACCGAAGACTTCACCGTCGCGAAATGGGTTTTGACGAAGCCAAACAGAGGCCCGGAAAAATCATCCTGCTGGATGCGCTGCATGTCCTCGAGCGTGGCCTTGGGCGTTTCGGCGAGCAGCGCTTGGATGCGGTCGCGCCGATAGGGACGGTCGAACGAATGGCCGAGGAACTTGAAATAGCGCGCGGGACGGATGTCGTTGTTGGCGGTGACGATGGCGCCGTCGGCCGGATTGGCGATCTGTGGCAGATCGGCGAAGGAGAGGCTACCGGTCCAGGCATAGTCGTCGATCCAGCCCGGCGCGGGGAACAGCGATTCGTTGGCGATGTTGCGCCGGACCGGGACGCGGCCGGCGGCGACGAAGCCGATGTTGCCGTCGGTGTCGGCGAACACGACGTTCTGCTGCGGCGCGTGGAAGTCGCGCAGCGCGGCCCCGAACTCCTCGGCGTTCTTGGCCCGGTTCATCTTGAGGAAGGCCTCGGGGGAGCGGTCGTCCGGCATGAAGCCGGTCCATGACACCGAAAAGCGCCGATGCAGATAGTGCTCCGGTTCCAGATCGCTGATCAAAGGCCCGTGGCGGGTCGAGCGCACGTTGAAGACCACGTCCGCGCCGCCCTTGACCTTGATGACTTCACGCCGCACGTCGAACGGCTGCGGCCCCGAGGGCGTGTCGTAATGCTCTGGCTTCCCCTGCGAGAGATGCTCCTCGAACAGGTCCTGGGTGTCGCTGTGCGTGGTGGTGAAGCCCCAGGCCACGTGGCCGTTGCTGCCGATGACCAGGAACGGCAGGCCCGGAGCCGTCGCACCGACGCGCACGCTGTCCGGGGTGGCGATGCGTGCCATGTACCAGGTCCCCGGCGCCGTCAGCCCAAGATGCGGATCGTTGGCGAGGATCGGCGACCCGCTCGCGGTGCGCGCGCCCGAGAGCGCCCAGTTGTTGGATGCGCTGCGGGTCGGCGAGAATCCCGGCAGGCTGGCCTGCCTGCCTTCCTCGCGCAGCAGCAGCGGCAGCAGGTCCGCGTTGACCGTGCGGCGCATCTGCTCGTCTTCGATCTCTTCGCCGGCATTGCCTGAAAGCTGCCAGGCCATCAGGCGGCCCCACAGCAGGCTGTCGGTCGGCTGCCACGGCTCCGGCTTGACCTGCAACGAGGAAAACCGGAAGTCCTGCCAGCGCAATAGCACGAACTCCGGCGACAACGGGAAGCCCTGCCACGCGATATAAGCGTTGACGCCCGCGGCATAGGCATCAAGCGAGGCGCGCAGCTCGGGAGAGGCCGCCTGATACTGCGCCTTCGCCTGCCGTTGCAGGTCGAGCATGCGCATCAGCTTGTCGGTCTTGAGCGTGCGGAGGCCGAATAGCTCCGACAGCCGGCCGGCGCCGACACGGCGCATCACCTCCATCTGGAACAGCCGGTCCTGCGCATGCACGAAGCCCAAGGCGAAGTCGGCGTCGAGGTCGGTCTGGGCGGTGATCGTGACGACGCCGGCGCTGTCCCGGCCGATGGTGAGTGGCGCGGACAACGCGGGATTGGCGAGCCGGACCTCGCCGGAGATTTTCGGCAGCGAGCCCAGGATCGCCCAGGCAACGAATCCGATCACCACCGCCAGCAGCAGCGCCAGAGCCAGCAATCCGCGGCTTAGCCAGCGCCTGACGCGCGGACGGCGGAGCGGGCGCGGCTTCATGAGTCCGGAAAATCGGCGAGGATGCGGGCGCGGTCCGCATCCAGGTCCGGCGCGGCCGCGCGCCGGTCGCGATCCGGGTAGGCCGACATCTTGATGGGCAGTCCGGCGACCTTGATGCCCGGCAATGTCTCGTCCTCGATCGGCACGATCATGTTGCGCGCGGTCACCTGGGGATCGGCGCAGACGTGGGCGATGTTGTTGATCGGCGCGCAGGGGATGCCGGCGGCGCTCAGGACTTCTAGCCAGTGCTCCACGTCATGCGACTGCAGAATCGTTTCCAGTTCGTCTTTGAGCGCGAGCACATTGTCGCTGCGCTTGGCATTCTCCGCAAATCGCGGATCGGTCGCCAAATCAGGACGTTTCAAGCATGCCGCCAGCCGCCGGAACAGTTCGTCGTTGCCGCAGGCGATCACGATATACCCGTTCCTGGCGTGGTACGGCTCGAATGGCGCAATCGAGGAATGACGCGCGCCGGCCGGCTTGGGCGACTGGCCGCTGGCAAAGTAGCGGATGATTGCGTTCTCCAGCAGGCCGATCTGGCTGTCGAGCATGGCGACATCGACCAGCATCCCCTGGCCGGTGCGGGTCCGGTCATGCAGTGCCGAGACGATGCCGAGCGCGGTGAAGAGGCCGGCGCCGAGATCGCCGATCGAGGAGCCGACGCGGGTAGGCGGCCCGCCTTCATGGCCGGTCAGGCTCATGACCCCACCCATCGCCTGGGCGATCACGTCGTAGGCGGGGCGCTGCGCGTAGGGGCCGGTCTGGCCGAATCCGGAGGACGCCGCATAGATGAGCTTGGGGTAGCGCGCCTTCAGGTCCTTCCAGCCCAAACCGAGCCGGTCCATGGCTCCGGGACGGAAATTCTCCACCAGCACGTCGGCCTTGCGCAGCAGCCGGTGCAGGACGGCGACGTCGTCCGCCGCCTTGAGGTCGAGCGCAATCGATTCCTTGCCGCGGTTCTGCGCCACGAAATAGCCGGATTTGCCGTTGATGAAGGGGCCATAGGCGCGTGAATCATCACCTTTGCCCGGCTGTTCCACTTTTATGACGCGGGCGCCGAGGTCGGCCAACAGCAGGGTGCAGAACGGGCCGGCGAGCACCCGTGTCAGGTCAATGACGGTAATACCGGAAAGCGGTCCCGCAATGGTCATGCGTGTCAGGAATCCACAATAAAACTCCCCAGTCGGTTCATATCGGAATCGCCGGGCCGAAGCCAGTCCGGTCGCATCGACAAGGCCGGGTGGTTCCGCTAATAAACGCGGAAAGAGCGCGGCCGGAGAGGAGCAGCATGTCGTCCAGGGAGTTCGCCGACGTTCCGGCCATGCTGAAGGCGCTGACGCCGAGCTATCCGGTGTACTGCCTGCGGCCCCATGTCATCGCCGACACCGCCCGCCGCTTCCTGGATCTGTTCCCGGGGCGGGTGCTCTATGCCGTCAAGTGCAACCCGCATCCGCTGGTGCTGCGTGCGCTCTACGACGCCGGCATCCGCCATTTCGACACCGCCTCGCTGCCCGAGATTGCGCTGGTGCGCGAGTCCCTGCCGGATGCCGCCTGCTATTTCATGCACCCGGTGAAGGGCAGGGCGGTGATCGGCACGTCGTCGCGGGTCTACAACATCGACAACTACGTGGTGGATCATCCCAAAGAGCTGGAGAAGATCCTGGATGAGACCGACGGCGGCGAGGGCCTGACCATCTTCGTGCGCATCGCCACTCCGCCGGTCGAAGGCACGCTCTACCATCTTGCCGCCAAGTTCGGTGCCGAGGTCGACCAGGCGGCGGCGATGCTGAAAGAGGCCAAGTCGCGCGGCTGCCAGGTCGGGCTCGCGTTCCATGTCGGCTCGCAGTGCCTGAGCCCCGAGGCCTACGGCAAGGCCATCGACCTTGCCGGCACCGTGGTGGAGAAGGCGAAGGTGGATATCGCCGCGCTCGATGTCGGCGGCGGCTTCCCGGCCAAGTATGTCGGCACCAACATGCCGGCGCTCGAAGAGTACATGACCGCGATCGAGGACGGCGCCAAGCGCATCAAGCTGCGGCGCGACTGCGTGCTGATGTGCGAGCCGGGGCGGGCCCTGGTGGCGGCCGGCGTCTCGCTCATCACCCAGGTGCAGTTGCGCAAGGACGACAAGCTCTACATCAACGACGGCATCTATGGCGCGTTGAGCGAAACGGTGCAGGGCGGCGTCAAGCTGCCGGCGCGCATGTGGCGCTTGAGGGGCGAGCCGGCACGCGAGTTCACGGATTTCGCCCTGTCCGGCCCGACCTGCGATTCGCTCGACATCCTGCCGTACAAGACGCCGTTGCCGGCCGACATCGAGGAAGGCGACTGGATCGAGATCGACTGTCTCGGCGCCTATTCCAATGCCAACGCCACGCGGTTCAACGGCTTCCACAACGAGACCTGGATCACGGTGCACGACCATCCGATCGGGCATGTGGCTTGATGTCGTTCGATCTCACATCCTCCTTTCGTCTGTTCCCTTCCCCCCTTGTGGGGGAAGGATGCGGAGCCTTAGCGAGCGTTAGCGAGCTTAGGCGTAGCTGGATGGGGGGTAGCGCGGCGCGAGCCGCGCGCGCTCGCAAGAGCGCTACTGGGCGAAGCTCCAGTGCGGCATCACCCCCCATCCCGACCTTCCCCCACAAGGGGGGAACGGGCCTTTGCTGGTTGGGTCGGTAATGAGCTCTTTCACCGAGCACCACTTCTCCGGCCTCAGCCCCGCCGGCTTTCATCGTATCCGCTACCTCGAATGGGGCACGAACGATGGGCGGCCGGCGATCCTTTGCGTCCATGGCCTGACCCGCAACGCGCACGACTTCGACCGCCTGGCCGAGCGGCTCTCGCGGCGTTATCGCGTGATCGCGGTCGATGTGGTCGGGCGCGGCGGCAGCGCGTGGCTGAAGGATCCGGCGCACTACACGTACGCGCAGTATCAGGCCGACATGACGACGCTGATCGCGCGGCTCGAGGTCGAGCGGGTGCATTGGATCGGCACCTCGATGGGCGGGCTGATCGGCATGTTCCTGGCGGCGATGCCGGAGACGCCGCTCGCCTCGCTGTTCATGAACGACGTCGGGCCGATCATCCCGAAGGCGGCGCTACAGCGCATCGCGGACTATGTCGGGCTGGAGAACCGCTTTTCCTCGCTGGAGGCGTTCGAGCGCAACATGCGCAAGGTGCACGCCCCCTTCGGCCCGCTGACCGACGAGCAATGGGCGCACCTGGTGCGCCATGGGCACCGGCGACTGCCGGACGGGACGTACGGCCTCGCCTACGACCCCGCCATCGCGGGGAACGTGAAGAAGGGCGTTGCCGATGTTGACCTGTGGGCTTTCTGGGACCGGATCGCGGTTCCCACCATGGTGTTCCGCGGCGCTGAGTCCGACCTGTTGTCAGCAGCCACCGCGCAAGCGATGACCGGGCGCGGCGCGCGGGCGCGCGTCGTGGAGTTCGCCGGCATCGGCCATGCGCCTGCACTGATGGCTGACGACCAGATCGCAGCGATCGAAAGCTGG
>DATEOK010000015.1:0-6213 GCA_035274225.1 Dongiaceae bacterium | reverse complement strand
ACCGTCTGGCCCGATAGCTTCCCGCGCATGCCGACCTGGGTTCTTTACACCGTCACCGTCGCCGTCTGGGGCGTGTCCTGGAGCGCCATGCTGTATCAAGTCGGCGTGGCGCCGGAGCTGTCGATCGCCTATCGCTTCGTGATGGCGGCGGTGATCATGATCGCGTTCTGCCTCGCGACCCGCCGCAAGCTGATCTTCCGCGCCCGCGACTACGGCCTGATGGTGTTGCTCGGGCTGTTCCTGTTCTGCGCCAACTACATCCTGTTCTACTACGCCGTCGCCTACATGACGACCGGCCTGCTGGCGGTGGTGTTCTCCATGATCACCGTGCTCAACATGGTGAACAGCGCGATCCTGTTCGGACAGAGAATCGAGGGCCGCGTCGCGATCGCCGCCGCGTTCGGCGTGGTCGGGCTTGCGCTGACGTTCTGGTCGGATATCGACAACATGAAGGAAGGCATCCTGATCGGGCTCGGCCTGTCGCTGCTCGGCACGCTCAGCGCGTCCTTCGGCAACATGGCATCGATCGCCCTCGGCAGGCGCGGCGTCGGCGTGGTCGAATCCAACACCATCAGCATGACCGTCGGCGCCGCCGGCTCGTTCACATTCGCGATGCTGCACGGCGCGTCGATCGCCTACAACCCGGCGCCGAGCTATACCATCTCGCTGCTGTTCCTGGCGCTGTTCGCGACGGTGATCGGCTTCGGCGCGTTCCTGACCCTGGCGCGCCGCATCGGCGCCGCCCGCGCCGCCTATACGTCGGTGCTGTTTCCGGTCGTGGCGCTGGCGTTGAGCGCCTGGCTCGAAGACTACCGCCCGCACGCCGAGGCTATCTTGGGCGTCGCCCTGATCCTGATCGGCAACGTGTTCGCCCTGCGCCGCGCTCCGCGCCCGCAGCCGGCGACCGCAGAACAGAGGTCCTGAATGAGCTTGAACATCCGGCCCGACATCGCTGAGCTGGAGGAATCCAAGATCGTCGAAGTCTGGCGCATGGGCTTCGACATCCCGGACGTGATCGGCATGTGGGTGGGCCAGGGCGACCTGCCGACGCCGCGCTTCATCTGCGACGCCGCGGCGAACGCCATGGCGGCGGGCGATACCTTCTACACCCACAAGCGCGGCATTCCGGAGCTCCGCCAGGCCCTCATCGACTATCACCGCGACCTCTACGGCATCGAGATTGCGGATTCGCGCATCGCGATCACCAGCAGCGGCATGAACGCGATGATGCTGATCGTGCAGACCCTGGTCTCTGCCGGCGACAATGTCGTGTGCGTGACGCCGGTCTGGCCGAACATCTTCGCCGCGATCCAGATCCAGGGCGGCGTCGCCCGCCACGTGCCGATGACCGGCACCGACCACGGCTGGGAGCTCGACATCGGGCGCCTGTTCGCCGCCTGCGACGAGCGCACCCGCGCCATCTACCTTGCCTCGCCCGGCAACCCGACCGGCTGGATGATGCCGGAGGGACAGCGCCGCGCCGTCCTCGCGTTCGCACGGCAGCGCGGCATCGCTCTCATCGCCGACGAGGTCTACAACCGCCTCATCTATGACCGCCGGGTGGCGCCCTCGTTCCTGGAGATCGCCGAGCCGGGCGATCCGTTGTTCATCGTCAACAGCTTTTCCAAGACCTGGGCGATGACCGGCTGGCGTGTCGGCTGGATTATCCTGCCCCAGGGCCTGACCGACCAGATGGATCGCCTCATCGAGTTCAATACCTCCGGTGGGCAGAGCTTCCTGCAGCACGGCTGCATCGCCGCGCTCCGCGAAGGCGAGCCTTGGGTCAAATGGATGGTGGAGCGCTGCAAGCGCGGGCGCGATTTGGTGCTCGGCCGCCTCAACGCGATGAACCGGGTCTCGGTCATCCCGGCGGACGCCTCCTTCTATCTGATGCTGAAGGTCGAGGAGATGGGCGACCCGGTCGAATTCTGCAAACGCCTGGTGCGGGAGGCCCGCATCGGCCTCGCCCCCGGCACCGCCTTCGGCGCCGGTGGCGAGCAATATCTGCGGCTGTGCTACGCCCAGGGCGAGGACCGCCTGGGCGAGGCGATGGACCGGTTGCAGGCCTTCCTGGGCAAGGCCTGATCGCCGACCAGGCGTCTGGACAATTCGGGAACATCACAGGAATTTGCGGCGTACGCAGTGTGAATCCCGCTACCCAGCCCGATTTTTCTTATGCTAGGGTTTTGGCCGAGCTGATCGGGGCGGGCCTTCCCATCGGCCAACGACAAGAGTGGCCCGGGAGGCATAGGCCGGATCGGCCGTCACACATCAAGGGACTTAGGACATGAAGAAGCTTATCGGTGGCCTCGTCGCCGGCGCGGTGCTCGCGTTCACGGCGATGGCGGCCCAAGCACAGGACGTGGTGAAGATCGGCGTGGCGGCGGAGCCGTATCCGCCGTTCTCCGAAAAGAACACCAAGGGCGAATGGGTCGGCTTCGAGATGGACCTCTACAAGGCCGTCTGCGAGGACCAGAAGCTGAAGTGCGAGCTGGTGGAAGTTGCCTGGGACGGCATCATCCCCGCGCTGCAGGAAAAGAAGATCGATGTCATCTGGTCGTCGATGTCCATCACCGATGAGCGCAAGCAGGTCATCGACTTCACCGACATGTACTACGATTCGGCGAACGTCCTGATCGGCGCCAAGTCGGACGATGCGCAGCCGGATTCGACCAATCCGGACAGCCTGAAGGGCAAGATCATCGGCGTGCAGACCTCGACCATCCACGCCAACTTCATCCAGAAGTATTTCGGCAACTCGGCCGAAGTGAAGCTCTATGACACGCTGGACAACGCGCTCGCCGACCTGAAGGCCGGCCGCGTCGACTACGTGTCCGAGTCCTCGACCTCGCTGGCGCCGTTCCTGCAGTCCAACCCGGACTTCACGACCAAGGCGACCTGGCCGCTGGATCCGATTTTCGGCAACGGCGTGGGCGGCGGCGTCCGCAAGGACGACACCGATCTCAAGGCCAAGCTGAATGCCGGCATCGCCGACGTGGTGAAGAACGGCAAGTACGACGAAATGCTGGCCAAGTATCCTGGCCTCGGCGACCAGATCCAGAAGCCGCAGAGCTAAGAACTAGCAGACGAGTTCGATAGCGCCGCCCGGCCGAAAATCCGGGCGGCGTTTTGTTTTTGGTATGCTAGACTCGCAGGCCGGAGAACGGACGGCGAAGACCAAGGATCGTCCGGCTTCGGATAGGGAAGGGTGGGGGAAGCATGGATCCAAAGCCGTCCTTGTGGTCGCTCATGGCCTATGGCGACACCGGCTATGGCGACGAGTTTCTGCGCGGCCTCTTCTTCACGCTCCAGATCTCGATCTGCGGCTATGTCCTGGCGTTCATTCTCGGGTTGCTCGGCGCCGGCGCGAAGCTGCACGGCAGCAAGCTGCTTTATCGCATCGGCGATATTTACACGACGCTGGTGCGTGCCATTCCCGAATTGCTGCTGATCCTGATGATCTACTATATGGGCTCGAGCACCCTCAACTCGATCCTGATGGCGATCGGCTTGACCGAGCGCGGCATCGAGATCACACCCTTCGAGGCTGCCGTCGCGGCGCTCGGCTTCATCTATGGCGCCTATCTCACCGACATCCTGCGCGGTGCGATCCAGGCGATCCCCAAGGGCCAGATCGAAGCGGCACGGGCCTACGGCATGCACGCGCCGATGCGCTTCCGGCGCATCGTGTTCCCGCAAATGATCCGCTATGCCATCCCGGGCATGGGAAATCAGTGGCTGAACATCACCAAGGACAGCTCCCTGGTCAGCGCCATCGGCGCGTTCGAGCTGCTGTTCGCGGCCAAGAGCGCGGCCTCGCAGACCAAGGAATACATCTTCTTCTTTTCGATCGTCGCGCTGTGCTTCCTGACGATCACGATCGTCTCCATGATCGTGCTGCAGCAGGTCGAGCAGCGCGCCAGCCGCGGCGTGCGGCGGGCGTAGGTGGCAACCATGGACATTGCAAGCTGCTACGCCTTTCTGAACTACGAAGCTGGTCCAGGCTTCGACGTGTGCTTCCTGCTCTGGACAGTGATCCCCAAGCTGATCCAGGCGATTCCGCTCACCCTCTTCCTGCTGATCGTGTCAGGGGTCCTCGGCAATCTGCTCGCCATTCCGGTGGCGCTGGCGCGGGTGTCGCGCAACCCGGTTCTGTGGATGCCCTCCTATGCTTTCATCCTGCTGATGCGCGGAACGCCGCTGCTGGTGCAGATCTACCTGATCTACTACGGCCTCGGCCAGGTGTTCGGCGATATGAGCCTGTTCGGCAAGCCGCTGATGCGCGCGCTGCCGTTCCTGCGCGAAGCCATCTACTATGCGATTTTCGCGTTGACCCTCAACACGGCCGGCTATACCGGCGAGATCCTGCGCGGCGCGATCCTCGCTGTCCCGCATGGCGAGATCGAGGCCGGCAAGGCGTTCGGCATGTCCGGGTGGCTGATCTTCCGCCGCGTCACGCTGCCGCGCGCCATTCGCATCTGCCTGCCGACCATGAGCACCGAAACGATCTTGCTGCTGAAGGCGACCGCGCTGGCGTCGACCATCACGGTCTACGAAGTGCTGGGCATGGCGCAGTATATCAGGCAGCAATCCTTCCGGACGTACGAGACGCTGATCGGCGCTGGCATCGTATATGTCGTCCTGGTGTTCATCCTGACGCGCATCCTCAACTGGCTGGAGCGCTATCTCAACAAGGATCGCGAGCGGCCGGTCTCGATCCCGCTGGCGCAGACCGCGAGGCCGTAGCGATCTTCGCGTTCAGCCGGCGTATTTCTCGGCGTTGGCGAGCACGATGATCTGGCGCACGTCAAGCCGCCGGTCGCCGCCCACCGACCGTATCGGCGCATAGAGGCGCAGCATGCCGCGATAGCCCGCCAGAGCCGGCATGTGGGCATCGAGGTTGCGTCCCTGGAATCGCTCGAACAGGCCGGTGACCTCGATCAGGTGATGCGCCGCGTCGCGATAGTCGACCTCGCACTCGCAATCGAAGCCGGAGAAGCGGACACCGCGACCGAGCGGCCCGGCCTCGGCCTCGACGTTGCGCTTCTCATCGACCGAAAGGTGCTTGTAGCCACGCTCGATCGCCGACCACATGTCGAGGATCTCACTGACCTCGGTCGCGACCGCGGTTCGGTCCCGGTGATTGGCGGACGTGCCGTTGGTGCATGCTGCGCCGTTGTCTTGAGCCCCGAGGATCAACGGTCTCAGGGCATCTGGATCGACCGCGCCCTTGAGATTGAGTGCCTTGTGGATGTCGCACAGCATCGCAAGGATAAGCCGTTCGCCCTCGCTGAGATTCATGATGGCCCTCGCCAAGCTATGCCGCGCTCCCCAGTGCGACGCGCCATTCCAGGACATCGCGGCTGAACGCACCCTGAACTCGGCTAGGATGAGATACGGGCGTTAGCGGACGTAGCTGGCGCCGTTGATATCGAAGGTGGCGCCGGTCAAATGCCGGACCTGGTCCGAGCACAGGAAGGCGGCGAGCGCGCCGCATTCTGCAGGGCTTGCCATGCTGCCGAGCGGGATGTCGGCGATGATGCGCTCGACCCCCGCGTCGTCGAGGCCGGTATAGGCCATCTCCGTATCGGTGAAGCCGGGCGCGATCGCGAACGCCAGCACATTGTCCCTGGCGAAGCCGCGCGCGATGGTCTTGGTCAGCGCGACCAGCGCGCCTTTCGAGGCGGCATAGGGCCACTGGTCCGGCGCATCGCCGCGATGAGCGGCGCGGCTGGCGATGTTGATGATCTTGCCGCCGCCATGAGCGCGGAAATGCTGGATCGCGAACTTGCTGAGCTCGGCCGGCGCGTGGAGGTTGACCCTGAGGACGCGATCCCAGGCTGCCGACCAGGCTTCGCTGGCGGCCTCGACGGGCACCGGCTCGAAGATGCCGGCATTGTTGACGATGACGTCGATCCGCGGCACCGCCGCCGTCGCCGCGCCCCACAGCGCGGCCGGCGCGCCCACCGCGCCGAGATCGGCCTGGAGCAGATGGCAAACAGCCGGCCGGACGTCCTTCTGGATCGCTTCGGCGGCCGCACGGCTCTTGCCGTAGTGCAGCAGGATTTCTCCGCCCGCCGCCGCCACTGCGCGGACGATTGCCTCGCCGATGCCGCGGGAGCCGCCGGTCACCAGCACGGTCTTGCCTTTGAGATCGATCATGGCCGTTGGCCTGGGCGCCTATTCGTCCTTGGGACGATTGGATTGCGCCAG
>DATEOK010000014.1:0-5199 GCA_035274225.1 Dongiaceae bacterium | reverse complement strand
ATCTTGAGCGGCAGGTGCGAGGCTTCGCCGCCATACATGCGGTTGCCGACCTGCCGCTTGGGATACTGCACCAGCAGTCGGCGTTGCGAGCGCTCCATGAAGACGATGGCGACGGTGATCGCGACGACCAGGACGATCATCATGAACAGCGCGCCTAGGCTCATCGATCCGGTGCGTGTCAGCTCCAGCGCCTGGACCACGTACTGCGGCAGGACCGCGACGATGCCGGCGAAGATGATCAGCGACACGCCGTTGCCGACGCCGCGGCTGGTGATCTGCTCGCCGAGCCACATCAGGAACATGGTGCCGCCGGTCAGGGTGACCACCGTCGAAACGATGAAGAAGATGCCGGGGTGCTCCACCAGGCCGGGGCTCTGCGCCAGGCCCGCGGCGATGCCGAACGACTGGAACACCGCGAGCGCCACCGTCAGATAGCGGGTGTACTGATTGAGCGTCTTGCGCCCCGCCTCGCCGCCTTCCTTCCGCAGCTTTTCCCACGGCGGATAGACCGTCCCCAGGAGCTGCACGATGATCGAGGCCGAGATGTACGGCATCACGTTCAGGGCGAAGATCGCCATCCGTTCGACGGCGCCGCCTGAGAACATGTTGAACATGCCCAGGATGCCCTTGGCCTGGCCCGAGAACGCCTGCTGGAACGCGACCGGATCGATGCCGGGGATCGCGATGTAGGGGCCCAGGCGATAGACGATCAGCGCCCAGAGCGTGAACCAGATACGCTTATGAAGCTCCGTGGCCTTGCGGAAGGCGTCGAAGTTCAGATTGGCGGCGAGCTGTTCTGCGGCCGAAGCCATTCAGCAAATCCCCTGACTCGCGGAGCGTGACGGCCGAATGTGGATTCCGGTTCCGGCGCCCGTCACGCGTCTACTCTTTAGTCGAAAGCCTTCCGCATGGAAGGTTCTCGTGTCCCGCTGAGATAGGACGCGCCGGCCGCCGTGGCGAGACCGGCGTCGTCGCAGGACGCCTAGGCTTCTTCAGCCTTGGCTTCGACCTTGGTGGTGGTGAGCGAGCCGCCGGCCTTTTCGACGGCCTCACGGGCCGACGCGGTGGCGGAATAGACGGTGAGGTTGAGCTTCGACGTCAGCTCGCCCTTGCCCAGCAGCTTCACCCCGTCCTTGGCCCGGCGGATCACGCCGGCCTTCAGCAGCGCCTCGGCGTCGATGGCGGCCTTGGCGTCCAGCTTGCCCGCGGCGATCGCCTGCTCCAGGCGCCACAGGTTGACCTCGGCGAAGTCCTTGCGGTTGAGGCTGTTGAAGCCGCGCTTCGGCATGCGCATGTGCAGCGGCATCTGGCCGCCTTCGAAGCCGTGGACGGAGACGCCCGAGCGCGCCTTCTGGCCCTTCACGCCGCGGCCGGCGGTCTTGCCCTTGCCCGAGCCCGGGCCACGGCCGACGCGCATGCGGCCCTTGGTGGAGCCTTCCTGCGGGGCGAGTTCGTTGAGCTTGGTCATCTGTGCCTCTCCTTGGAGATCTGGCGCCGGGGCGGAGGCCCCGACTCGGCTTCTGTGAAAACACCGCTCACCCCGGCGTTGGCCGGGGTGAGCGGTTGGGCCTATTCGGCCACCACCTCGATGAGGTGGTTGACCTTGGCGATCATCCCGCGGACCGAGGGGGTGTCCTCGAGCGTGGAGACCCGGCCCACCTTGTTCAGGCCCAGGCCCGCGAGCGTCGCGCGCTGGTCCTTGGTCCGGCGGATCGGGCTGCCGGTCTGGCGAAGGGTGACTTTGGCCATCTGATTAACCTTCCGCGTCGGCGGCCGGCTGCGCGGCCGAGGCGCCGTCGGAGCGGCGACCGATCACGTCCGAGACCTTCTTGCCGCGCTTGGCCGCCACTTGGCGGGGCGAGGATTGGGCCTTCAGCGCTTCGAACGTCGCGCGCACCATGTTGTAGGGGTTGGACGAACCGACCGACTTGCCGACCACGTCCTGCACGCCCAGGGTTTCGAGCACCGCGCGCATCGGGCCGCCGGCGATGACGCCGGTGCCGGGAGGCGCCGCGCGCACCATCACCTTGCCCGCGCCCCAACGGCCGTTGCCGTCGTGGTGCAGGGTGCGGCTTTCGCGCAGCGGCACGCGGATCATCGACTTCTTGGCTTCCTCGGTCGCCTTGCGGATGGCTTCCGGCACTTCGCGCGCCTTGCCGTGACCGAAGCCCACGCGGCCCTTCTGATCGCCCACAACCATGAGGGCGGCGAAGGAGAACCGGCGTCCGCCTTTCACGGTGGCCGCGACGCGGTTGATGTGAACCAGCTTCTCGACGATTTCGCTGTCGCGCTCGTCTTCGTTCCGGTTGCGACGATCGCCGCCGCGCTGTTCGTCTCTGCGAGCCATGATCGTTCCTTAGAAATTCAGGCCGGCTTCGCGCGCGGCGTCCGCCAGGGCCTTCACCCGGCCGTGGTACAGGTAGCCGCCACGATCGAACACGACGTCCTTGACGCCCTTTTCGATCGCGCGCTGGGCCACGAGGGCGCCGACCTTGGCGGCGGCGTCCTTGTCCGAGCCCTTCATCTTGGCCTTCTTCTCGCCTTCCAGCGAGGAGGCGGCCGCCAGCGTCACGCCGTTCTCATCGTCGATGACCTGGGCGTAGATGTTCTTGGCCGAACGGAAGATCGACAGGCGCGGGCGACCGTTCGCCACCTTCTTGAGGCGGGTGCGGACGCGCTGCGCGCGACGAAGGGTGGATTCACGAGGAGAGAGCGCCATGGCCTACTTCTTCTTGCCTTCCTTGCGCCGGACCGTCTCGCCCTGATAGCGCACGCCCTTGCCCTTGTAGGGCTCCGGCGGACGGATGCGGCGGATCCGGGCGGCGGTTTCGCCGACCATCTGCTTGTCGATGCCCGAGATCTTGACCTCGGTCTGCTTCGGCACCGCGAAGGTGATCCCTGCCGGCGGCGGGATATCGACGTCGTGGCTGAAGCCGAGCTGCATGGAGAGCGCCTGGCCCTTCATCGCGGCGCGATAGCCGACCCCGACCAGCTCGAGGGTCTGCTCGTAGCCTTGGGTGACGCCCTGGACCATGTTGGCCACCAGCGTGCGGGACAGGCCCCACATCGCCTGAGCGCGCTGGGTCTCCTGGCGCTTGGTGAGCGTCAGCTCCCCACCGTCCTGCTTGACCTCGATCTCTTCGGCCACAGTCCAGGCGAGTTGGCCCTTGGGCCCCTTCACCGTGACGGTCTGGCCGTCGATGGTCACCGTAACCCCACTCGGGACGGCGACCGCCTTCTTTCCGATACGGGACATCCTAGTAGACCCTGCAGAGCACTTCGCCGCCCACGTTGGCCTCGCGAGCCGCGGTGTCCGACATGACGCCCTTCGGCGTCGACAGGATCGAGATCCCGAGACCGTTCTTCACGGGCTTCAGGTCCTTGATCGACGAATAGACGCGACGGCCGGGCTTCGACACGCGGCTGATCTCGACGATGACGGGAGCCCCGTCAAAGTACTTCAGCTCGATCTCGAACTCCGGGAAGGCGCCGGGCTTTTCCACCAGGTGGTAGCCGCGGATGTAGCCTTCGTCCGTCAGCACGTCGAGGACGCGCGCGCGCATCTTCGAGGCCGGCGTCGACAGCTTGGAACGGCCGCGCGAAGCGGCGTTTTTGATGCGGGCGATCAGATCGCCGATGGGGTCATTGACCATTCGACCCTCCCCTTACCAGCTCGACTTGACGAGGCCGGGGATCAGCCCAGCGGACCCGAGGTCGCGCAGGGAGATCCGGCTCATCTTCAGCTTGCGATAGTACGCACGCGGGCGACCGGTCACTTCGCAGCGGTTGCGAATCCGGGTCTTGGACGAGTTGCGCGGCAGCTCGGCCAGCTTCAGGCGGGCGTCGAAACGCTCCTCCAGCGGCAGGCTTTCGTTGTTCGCAGTCGCCTTCAGCGCGGCGCGCTTGGCGGCGTGCTGCTTCACGAGTTTCTTGACCCGTTCGTTGCGATTGACAGCGCTTTTCTTGGCCATGTGTCTGTTCCTTCCCGCCGCTTAAGCTTGCGCTTGGACGAACGGGAACTGGAATTCCCGAAGAAGCTCACGGGCTTCGTCGTCGGTCTTCGCAGTCGTGGTGACGATGATGTCCATGCCCCAGATCTGGTCGATCTGGTCGTAGTTGATCTCCGGGAACACGATGTGCTCCTTCAGACCCATGGCGTAGTTGCCCCGGCCGTCGAAGGACGTGGGCTTCAGGCCCCGGAAGTCCTTCACGCGCGGCAGCGCGATGGTGATCAGGCGGTCGAGGAATTCGTACATCTGATCCTTGCGCAGGGTCACCTTGCAGCCGACCGTCATGCCCTCGCGCAGCTTGAAGCCGGCGATCGAGGTGCGAGCCTTGGTGGCCACCGGCTTCTGGCCGGCGATCTTCGCCAGATCAGCCATCGCCGAGTTGATCTTCTTGGAGTCGGCGACAGCTTCGCCCACGCCCATGTTGATCACGATCTTCTCGAGCTTCGGGATCTGCATCTCGTTCGTGTAGCCGAACTTTTCCTTCAGCTTCGCACGGATGCGCGAGCGGTACTCGGACTTGAGCCGCGGTTCGTAAGCTTGATCAGCCATTGATCACCTCGCCGGTCGTCTTGGCGAAACGGACCTTCTTGTCGCCTTCCACGCGGAAGCCGACGCGGGTCGGCTTGCCGGCGGAATCGACCACGGCCACGTTCGACAGGTGGATCGACGCTTCCTTGTGCTTGATCCCCCCTTGGGGATCCAACTGGGACGGACGGGTATGGCGCTGGACCATGTTCAGGCCCTGCACCACGACACGTTGCTCCTGCGGGAGCACCTTCAGGACGGCGCCTTGGCGGCCCTTGTCCTTGCCGGTGAGGACCACGACACGGTCCCCCTTCTTGATCTTCGCAGCCATCACAGCACCTCGGGAGCGAGCGAGATGATCTTCATGTGGTTCTTGGCGCGCAGTTCGCGGGGAACCGGGCCGAAGATCCGCGTGCCGATCGGCTCGGACGACTTGTTGACGATCACGGCGGCGTTCTTGTCGAACCGGATCACCGAGCCGTCCTTGCGCTTGATGGCCTGGCTGGTCCGAACGACGATGGCTTGCAGCACATCGCCCTTCTTCACGCGGCCGCGCGGGATCGCCTCCTTCACGGAGACGACGATCTTGTCACCGACGCTGGCGTAACGGCGCTTCGCGCCGCCCAGCACCTTGATGCACATGACCCGGCGGGCGCCGGAATTG
>DATEOK010000013.1:0-8857 GCA_035274225.1 Dongiaceae bacterium | reverse complement strand
GATCGAAGGCGACGAACAGGTCGCGCGCACGCTCGGCGGCGGCGCCATAGAGCTCGGCCGCCGTACGCATGAAGCCGGGCACGCGCGGCGGCTGGCGGTAGATCTGGCCGCCGACGCGCGGCGCCTCGTCGACCAGAATGGGGGACAGGCCGGCCTCCGCCAGCAGCTCGGCGGCGCGCAGCCCGGCCGGGCCGGCGCCCACGATCAGGATGCGAGCAGGCGATCTGGCCATGTGGTCCGGATGCGCATGCCTTGCTCGGCGTAGGTGGTGCAGGCGCGCAGGCGGCGCCCGTCATCATCCCAGATCCAGCAATCCTGGCATGCCCCCATCAGGCAGAAGCCGGCACTCATCGGCTCGCCCGGCGCATCACGCAGATACCCCCGCTGGGCCAGGATCGCGACCAACACCGTGTCGCCCTCCATCGCGCTCATGGCCCATCCGTCGACAGTGATCTCGATCAGGCGACGGTCCTGATCGGCAACCCGTTGCAGGCGCGGCTCGCTCATGACGAAGCCACCGGCGGCGCGAGACGCGGCTGCACGTCGGCGGGAATCCACCCTTCGAGGCGCGGATCGAGCAGCTTGCCGCGCGTCTGCTTGTACGGGCGGAAACCGGCCTTCTGGTAGTTGGCAAAGGCGCGCGGATGGTCGAACGACCAAGTGCTGACCAGCAGGCGTTCGGGTCCGTACGACCAGGCCAGGTCCACCGCCCAGTTGAGCAGATAGCGCCCCAGGCCGCGGCCGATGAAATGCGGCGCCAGCCCGAAATAGGCGATGCGGATGTCCGGCTTGGCACGGCGGTCGAGCTCGACATAGCCGGCCGGCTCGCCACTGGCATAGAGCACGTAGATCTCGATGCCCTCGGCGTTGATTGCCGCATCCAGCTTTTCGTTGCTCATCTTGCGCCGGTCGCTCCACATCCAGCGCTCGCCGACTATGCTGTAGAGATAGCGGTAGAAGGTGACCGACGGCCGCTCCAGGCGCAGCACGGCATGTTGGCCGGGCGGGCAGGGCACGGTCGGGCGCGTCGGCCGCTCCATCATCTCCATGCAGGTGGTGACGACGTCGAGATCGGCGGCGCCCATGTCGACCGCGCCGGGCTTGTTCAGCCAGCGCTCCATCACAGTGCGTGCCGCGACCTCGTAGCCAAGGCGCTGGTAGAATTCGCGCACCTTGATGTTGGTGTCGCGGATCATGAGGTTCACCTTCGGCACGCCGCGCGCGACCAGCCACCGCTCGGCTTGCTGCACCAGGTCGCGCCCGAGGCCCTTGCCCTGGAACTCCGGCATGACCGCGAGCTTGTAGAGCCAGCCACGGTGGCCCTCGTGCCCGACCATGATACTGGCGATCAGGCGCTCGCTCTCCGTGCCGACAAAGAGCTGGCAATCGTGGGTCGCCAGCATGCGCGGGATGTCTTTGGCCGGATCATTGTAGTGGATCGAGATGCCGGTCGCGTCCCACAGCGCGGTGACGGCGGCGAAGTCGCTCGCAGCGTAGGGCCGGATCAGCATCACGGTTCGACGGGCGTGTCGCCCGGCAGGCCCCATTCGGCCCACGACCCGTCATAGACCGCGACATCGCGATGGCCGATCAGGTGCAGCCCGAAGGCGAGGGCGCAGGCGGTGATGCCGGAGCCGCAGGAGGTCGCGACGGGCTTCTTGAGATCGATCCCGGCCTTCTCGTAGAGGCTGCGCAGCGTGGCGGCGTCCTTGTAGCTGCCGTTGGGGTTGAACAGCTGGTTGTACGGCAGGTTGTGCGCGCCGGGGATGTGGCCGGCGCGCCGGCCGGGCCACAGCTCCGGCTCGGTCGCGTGGAAGCGTCCGGCGGCGCGGGCGTCGAGGGCCTGCTCGCGCTTCGTATCGATGTTGCGCCGCATCTGGTCCTTGCTGCGCACCTGCGTGTTGTCGAGGCGCGCGGTGAAATGGCGCTCCTGCAACCTCACCTCGCCGTCCTCGACCGGGCGGCCCTCCGCCAGCCATTTGGCGAGCCCGCCGTCGAGGATCGCGACCTCGCGCGCGCCGAAGATGCGGAACATCCACCACACCCGCGCCGCGCTCATGTTGCTGGCGTCGTAGATCACGATGCGGTTGCCGTCGCCGATGCCGAGCTTGCGGACGCGCGAGGCGAACTTCTCCGGCGGTGGGAGCATGTGCGGCAGCGAGGAGTTGGTGTCGGAGATGTCGTCGATGTCGAAGAACACCGCGCCCGGGATGTGCTGCGCCAGGTATTCCGTGCGCGCATCCTTGCCCTGCATCGGCAGGTAGTAGGTGCCGTCGACGATCCGCAGGTCCGGCTGGTGCAGATGCTCCGCCAGCCACTGGGTCGAGACCAGGCTCTGCGGGTTGGCGTATGTCATGGCGCGGCGCCGACGAAGGCGAGGTTGACGCGGCGGTTCATCTTGCCCTTGTTCTCGATCTTGGTGACCTCGATGACGCCGATCTCGCCGGTGCGCGCGACATGGGTGCCGCCGCAGGGCTGCAGGTCCACGTCCTCGATGTTCAGCAGCCGCACCTTGCCGGTGCCCATCGGCGGCTTCACCGACATGGTGCGCACCAGCTCCGGCTGCGCCGCCAGCTCCGCGTCGGTGATCCAGCGCGGGCTGACCGGGTGGTCCTCCTGGATCAGGCGGTTGATCTCGCGCGCGATCTGCTCCTTGTCCAGGCTCTGGTCCGGCAGGTTGAAGTCGAGCCGGCCCTTGCCGTCGCTGACCTGGCCGCCGGTGACGTCGCCCTTGATGACGGCGGAGAGCAGGTGCAGGCAGGTGTGCATGCGCATCAGGCGGTGGCGGCGGTCCCAATCGATCTCGGCCTTGACCTTGACGCCCGACGCCACGGCGGGAGAGCCCGACTTCGGCACGTGCACCACGTCCTCGTGGCTCAAGCCCTTGATCGCATCGACGATCTCGACCACGCCGCCGTCGGCCAGGGTCAGGCGTCCGACGTCGCCCGGCTGCCCGCCGCCCATGGGGTAGAAGACAGTGCGGTCCAGCCGGATGCCCTTCTCATCGACGCCGACCACGGTGGCGTCGCAGGATTTGAGATAGGCGTCCTGGCGGAACAGCAGGTCCATCGCGGCGAATCCTCCCGAATTTCTTAACGGCATCATGGGGGTGGCCACCTTGACGGTCAAGGACCGCGGCGGTTAGCTCAGCCCACGCAAAAAACGGAGCGAAATCATGAGCAAGCCGACCTTGTACGGCCCAACCTTCAGCACCTACACGCGGTCCATGCGCATGGTGCTGGCGGAGAAGGCCGTGGAGTACGACCTCGTTGAAGTCGACATGTTGGCCGGCGCGCATCACCAGCCGGACTGGAAGAAGCGCCATCCGTTCGAGCGCCTGCCGGCGTTCGAGCACAACGGCTTCGCGATCTACGAGAGCAACGCGATCGCGCACTATATCGACGATGCGTTTCCCGGCCCCCGCCTCGCGCACCCGCACATCCACCGCCGCACCCGCGACCAGCAGATCGTCGAGGTGATCAATTCGTACGGCTACAAGCGGATCGTGACCGACATCGTGGTGCGCTATTTCTTCGCCGACAAGGTGAAGGGGCCGGACATGGACGCCATCAACACCGCCGCGCCGGAGGCCGAATATGTGCTCGCCGCGATCCAGGATCTGATGATTGCGTCCGATCCATACATGGTCGGCCGCGTCATCAGTTTCTCCGACCTCCTGCTCGCGCCGATCGTTGCCACCTTCGTACAGTTCCAGGAAGGCACGCGGGCGATGGCGAAGCTGCCCAAGCTCGCGCACTGGTGGCTCGCGATGCAGCAGCGGCCGAGCTTCACGGCGACGGCGCCGAAGATGTAGCGCTGGCTAGCATGGCGTGCTCCAGAGGATCAATCTCAGGCATAGGTCGGCCATCGAAGTATGATTTCATACGGTAGAGAGGCTTGTTCTTGCGCGGCGATCGGGTAGGGCTGTGCTCGTTTCGGGGATAATTCTAGAATCTGTCTACGTGCGTCTCGGTCTACCGAATTCGGAAGTCGAGGAGAGGTTTGTTTGGAGATGAGAGATGAAGCGCCGAGCACTATTGGCTTGTAGCCTAACCCTGTTAGCGTCAGTTCCAAAATTGAGCGGCGCCACTAGTCTCGATCCGATCTATGCGGGCGTGCGGACCATCGTGCTGCATGTTCGCATTGAATCTCAAGAACGAGACGATGCGTTGCTGATACCGCGCGAAGAGATGCAGTTGCGTTTGGTTGAGTTCATTCGCTCTGAATTGTCCAAGAGATCTCTCCAAATCGCTGTCACTGACAGGAACAGCTATGTGCAGCCACGGGACTATCCCTCGGATTGGGTTCTTTGGCTTGAATGTCGTTTCGATCTTGCCACACGCCATCTTGAAGGTGAGTCGCCCAAGACGATCGGTGTCGTCAGCGTGGTTTTTCAACGAGGCGAGGATGGCGGTCGGTTGGCAGGCGAACCCTTTGAAATCTTCTTTCTCGAGAAAGATGACTCTGCCCTTGTAACGACTGCTGAGACCGCGGCAAAGGCGTCACTGAACCGCGACGTCATAGACCCCATAACTAGATCCAATCAATGAGGGATAACTGGGAAGAATGGGGTCGCAATGTATTTAGATACTACAGAATTTCGTAGACCTCATAAGCGGCGCCGTTCGGCCGGCGCTCGCCGACACCGGCGGCCACGATCCGGTTGAGCCACTCATAGCCTGGAGCGGCGGTCTCGAAGAACGGTGCAATGCGCAGATAGTAGTCGGTGCGCGGGACTGCTTCGCCGCTCGCGATCCGGCGGCTGACCTCCGGCGGGCTGTGCCGCACGCCGCGATAGGTCATGAGGATCACAGCGCCGTCGTCGGAGCGGAGCACCAGGCGCACATCCTGCTGGAACGATCCGTCGGCGCGCATCAGCAGCAGGTCCGAGCCGGAATGCGGCAGCACGATGCCGTTCAACCGCTCGCCGTTGAAGCGGCCGCCGGCCACGGGGATCACGCGCCGTGCCCCAGCCGGCGTGTTGCCGACCTCCTGGATCGGATGAAGCTCGATCGAGATTTCGAATAAAGGTCGCGATTGCAGGCTGTTCACATTGCGCTCCGGGGCGTTGCGAGGCGGCCAATAGACACGCCCAGGCGAGCCGCGCAAAACGAGCGATCTTCCTGATCATTTCAAGCTGTGCTTAACATGAAGCATGGCGAAGCGAATGCCGTCTCTGGAATCGCTGCGGGTCGTCGAAGCCTGCGTGCGACACGGAAATTTCACGCGGGCAGCGGCCGAGCTCGGCGTGACGCCGACCGCGGTCAGCCTGCGCATCCGCGACCTGGAAGCGGAGCTCGGCGCAAAATTGTTCCATCGCTCGGGTCCGCGGATCACAGCGACCGAGGCCGGCGCGGCGCTGGCCGGGCGCATCGGAGAGGCGTTGGCGCAGATCCGGCTGGCGGTAGAGGCGTTCCGCGGCGAGGACCGGGCGCTGCGCGTCACCTGCGCGCCGACCTTCGGGATGCGCTGGCTCGCACCGCGCCTGGCGCGCTATCACGGTCTGCCGGATGCGGTTCCGATTGCGCTCGACGTCGCGGCGGAACTGCGCGGACCGGAGGACTTCGACCTCGCCGTTCGCACCGGGCTTGGCGGGTGGAGCGGGTTTGAAGCGATTGCATTGTTTGCCGTGGAAGCGACGCCCATGCTCAGCCCCGCGCTGCTTGCCGGCAGGCACCTGTCCTCGCCGGCGGACCTGGCTTCGCTGCCGCTGCTGCCGTACGACGAATGGCCGCGCTGGTTCGCGGGGGCCGGTGTTGCGCCGCCGGCGCTGCAGCTCTATGCCGACGACTACCCGACCCACGAACTGGACGCCACTGCCGCCATGGAAGGTGCGGGCGTCGCTCTGCTATCGCCCATCCTGTTTGCCGCGCAGCTGCGGGAGGGAAAACTCGTTCAGCCGTTCCCGTATGTCCTGCGCGGTCCAGCGCAGCACTTCCTGCTGTTGAAGGATGGGGAAGCGCGGCCTGAAGTGTCGCGCTTCCGCGACTGGCTGGTCGCCGAAGCAGCCGCTACAGCCAATCCGGCGCCGGCAGGCCCTTAGAGCGCAGGAACTCCGGGTTGAACAGCTTGCTCTGATAGCGGGTGCCGAAGTCGGCGAGGATGGTGACGATGGTGTGCCCCGGTCCCAAATCCTTCGCCAATCGGATGGCGCCGGCGATGTTGATGCCGGTGGAGCCGCCCATGCACAATCCTTCTTCCTTCAGGAGGTCGAACACGATCGGCAGCGCTTCGCTGTCGGGGATGCGGTAGGCGAAGTCGACCGGCGTGCCGTCGACGTTCTTGGTGACGCGGCCCTGGCCGATGCCTTCGGTGATGGAGGTGCCGTCCGACTTCAGCTCACCAGTCGTGAAGTAGGAGAACATCGCGGCGCCCTCCGGGTCGGCGCAGGCGATCTTGACGTTCTTGTTGCGCGCCTTGAGCGCCATCGCGACGCCGGCGAGGGTGCCGCCGGTGCCGATCGCGCTGACGAAGCCGTCGACCTTGCCGTTGGTCTGGTCCCAGATCTCCGGCCCGGTGGTGCGGAAGTGGCCCTCGCGGTTGGCGACGTTGTCAAACTGGTTGGCCCAGATCACGCCGTTGGGGTTGCTCGGCTTCAGCTCCTCGGCCAGGCGGCCGGACACCTTCACGTAGTTGTTGGGATCCTTGTAGGGCACGGCCGGGACTTCCTTGAGCTCGGCGCCGGCGAGGCGCAGCATGTCCTTCTTCTCCTGGGACTGGGTATCCGGGATCACGATCAGGGTCTTGTAGCCGCGCGCGTTGCCGACCAGCGCCAGGCCGATGCCGGTGTTGCCGGCGGTGCCCTCGACGATCAGGCCGCCCTTGCGCAGTTCGCCCTTCTTCTCGGCGTCCTCGATGATGAACAGGGCCGCGCGGTCCTTGACCGAGCCGCCGGGGTTCAGGAACTCGGCCTTGCCCAGGATGGTGCAGCCGGTCAGCTCCGAGGCCTTCTTGAGCTTGATGAGCGGGGTGTTGCCGATCGCGCCGATGAAGCCGTCGCGGATATCCATGCGAACTCCGTGGGTGTTGGGCAGGCTCTCCGGGCTAATTAACGGCCTGCCGCCGCCGGGATCAAGCCGGCAGACGACCTCTACCGGACTTCTCCCGACCTTCTACCAGATGTGCTGGGGGGCATGGTGGAACTTGTAATGGAACAATCCGGCCGAGGCGGGGCCGAGGCAGTCCACATCCACCAGGCAGCGCGCCAGGTCGGCAAAAGCGGCGCGGAAATGGTTCTTGGCCTTGACGCACAGCAAGGGGATGGTGGCCGGGTCGATGCCGTGCAGGCGGAAATAGGCCGGGTCGTTGGGCGCCTGGCAGGTCTCGGTCACGATGATGCGGAGGTTGCCGTCCTCCAGCAGGACGGTGCGTCCGATGTCCACCGCCAAATTGTGCTCGTACGGCCCTTCGTTGCGGAACTTGCCGTCGGTCAGCTTCAAGACCTTGGCCTTGACCGGCACGGGTGCGCCGAAATCCGGCGCGATCCGTCCGCCGAGCTTGGCCTCGAACGACGTGCCGACACCGATCTGGTGGCACATGTCCACCAGGGGAGGATCCCAGAAGAAGGCGAAGACGGTGCCGGCCGGCGGGTTGCTGTCCACCAGCGCCTGGAACAGGCCGGCCGTGTCGCCGATGCCGCCGGACAGCGGGTTGTCCGCAGGGTCGAGCACGATGGCGGGGCCTTCGCCCTCCGTTTTCATGGCCTGCGTCAAGCCGTCGGCGGGGCGCGGCAGGCGGATGTGGAACTGCTGCTTGCGCTTCAGGAACTCGGCGGCGATGGCCTTGGCGCAGCGCTGCGCCAGCTTCTGGTCCTTCTCGGCGACCGCCACCACGCTGGGCCCGGCGAACGGCGAATCGCCGTAGGCGAAGCCGCCATAGACCGTGACGTCCAGCATGCCGCGCTGGCGCCGCCACAGGCCGGCCAGCTCCTGCAGCTCCGCCATCGGCCCGTCGGCGGTGCGCATGTTGAAGCTGGGCATGATCGCCGGCACCTTGGCGACCGCGATGGCGGGCCGCGCTCGGCCTTCCGCCTTGGCGATCAGCAGCGCCAGCGTGCGCTTCGCCGCCGCGTCCATGTCGATGTGCGGATAGGTGTGATAGCCCGAGGTGGCATCGAGCAGCGCCGCCATCTCCGGCGACAGGTGCGCATGCAGATCGAAGCTGGCGCCAAGCGGCACGGTGCCGATCATGTCGCGGACCGACTTCAACAGATCCAATTCCGGCGTCGGGTTGTTCACCGTTGCCATCGCGCCGTGCAGCGAGAGATAGACCGCGTTCCACTTCCGCTCGTTGAGGCCGGCCAGGATACGTTGGCTGATCGCCGTGAAGGCGGCGGGCTCGACCAGGCCACCCGGCGGCGCCGCGGTGCAGTGCAGATAGTGGAACTCCCAGTCCGGATGCTCCGGCTCCACCGCCAGCACGCCGCCGATCTCAGTCGCGGTCCCGGCATAGAAGGCCCGCGCGGCATCGCCGTTCACCCACTCGCGCGCCTGGAAGGCGGCGAGATTGGTGCGCAGCGGCGAAAAACTGTTCGCCTCGTACCACAGGCGGGCGATGGCAAGTTTGCGTTTGGCCAAGTCGATTCCCCTCACTCTGGTCGCGAAGGTAGCAACGAAGGGACCGCATGCCTAGCCGGTTGCCGATCAGGGCAAATCGGCTAGAGTGCCCGCCGATTTTGCACCTGCGTTTCTGGGGACTTCCATGCCGCGCGATCCGCGTTACGACATCCTATTCGAGCCTGTCCGCATCGGGCCGGTCACCGCCAAGAACCGCTTCTTCCAGGTGCCACATTGCAACGGCATGGGGCATGGGCATCCGCATGCCCACGCTGCCATGCGCGGCATGAAGGCGGAGGGCG
>DATEOK010000012.1:0-4527 GCA_035274225.1 Dongiaceae bacterium | reverse complement strand
GCCTGATGACCATCGAGGTCGGCGACACCCGCGCCCGCCGCGGCCCGGCCCTGATGCAGCGCATGGCCAACGAACTGGCGCAGGTCGAGGCGCATTTCATCCCGTTCGGCGAAGGGACCGAGGCGGACATCGAACCCAAGGTCGTGCGCAAGAACCTGCGCAAGATCCTGGGCGAGCTGCCCCGCCGCGGCCCGGTGCTGCTGCTGCGCCTCAGGCGGAGATTTAGCCGCCTGAAGGCCGGCGGTAAACCGCGCAAGCAAGCCAAACAATAACTGTCGGCCCAGACCGACCCCTCCACCGTGGCCGTGCTTGGCATGAGAACGGCAAAGGCCCTTATGCTAAATGTCGCCTCTTCTTCTGTTCTGAGGCCCTCGCTTTACGCACGAAGTCGGCGAGTTCGCTGTTGAATCGAGGGGAGTCTTCGAGGAAGGGTGCATGCCCGATCCCGGGGTACCAAGCCGCGGCACTCGTCCGACATGTTTTAAGGATCCGTTCCCCCATTGCCGGGAGGACCACAGTGTCGCTCTGACCGTGAGTCACGAGGACCGGTCTGTCCAATGTTTTCAGTACATCATCGGAGTCGATCACGCGCGCGACAAGGGCGGCTCGCACCTTCGGTGGCACCATGACGTTCCAACACAAGGCCATTTCATACTCGTCACGCGGCAGCGGTTGCGCGGTGCAGCCCCGCACGAATGCGCGCATGGCCCGAATATTGGAGGGAACATCGTCGGCGGTCGCGCCCGGCACGTGATCAATGAGGCCCGGCCCGATGAGAACCCCGAACGCAGCCGTGTCGAGCGTTACCGCGGCACCAACAAAGTTAATGCCGGCGATAGCATCCTGACTGTACGCGCGGACATAGTCACAGATCACGAAGCCCGCATATGACCACCCAACGAGAACAGGATGCTCCAGGTTGAGTTGATCGATGATCGCGGCAATATCGTCAGCCCAAGGCTGGGGCTCGGTATATTGCTCCGCCGCCGCCGGCGCTTCCGACATGCCATGACCACGCAGATCGAAGGCGACGAGACGGAACGCGTCCGCAAGCTGGCTCTCGTATTGCCTGTGCCAGCACATGTGGTTTTGCGACCACCCATGGATGAAGAGGATAGCCGGAGCATCGGCTTGGCCCCATTCGCGCACATGCAGCTTCACGCCGCCGCCACCAATCACAGAATGCACGTTCATCTCGATCCTCCGTTGAGCGGTTCCGGATTTCGATGATCGCCGGTCCGCGTTGGAGGAAATGTTGTCGCTACCGTTGAAAATGAGCATCCGAAGCGTTGATTTTTCGCTGCCCTGGCGAAGACGCGCTGCGAGGGCACGACCAAACCGTTCGGTCACCCGGCGCGGGTGGCGGATATGAAGGATCTGAGTTCACGCAGGAATTGGGTGAAGGCGGGCTCATCACCCAGGAGTATGTGATTGGCGCTGTTGAGGTCGACGAAGCGCGCTCCGGGTATGCCGGCCGCCAGCGCCTTGCCTTGCTCGAACGGAACTGCGGCATCCTTCCTGGCATGCAGAACCAACGTCGGAACGCTCACCTCTCCCAAGATCGCCGAAATATCCATGTCCCCGAAGGCATGGTGGAGCCGACTCGCGTTGCCTGGCGAGGCGGTCTCCTTCTGAAGGTCGTTGAACCAAGCCATTTGCTCACGGCTTGCGCCGGGGATGAACGTTTCGGTGAACAACTGGCGAAAGGCAGGGTTGTCCTTGCCCCAACCTTCGCGGATCAGAGTGCTCATGGCTTCATGGGTATCAATCTCGTGGCGGTCGCCGCGCTTTCGCCATCCCCTTGCATAGCCGCCATAGAGCACCAGGCGGGATACGCGCTCGGGGTGCCGGACGGCGTAGGCGACCGATACAGCGCAACTTTGCGAAACGCCGAGCAGCGAAAACTCGTTCAGACCACTCGCATCGGCAATGCTCTCCAGATCGGATACCATGGCGGCAAAGGACAGGTCGCGGGCATTCCAATCGGAGAGGCCGTTGCCGCGCTCATCGTATCGAATCAGCGTGTTCTCTTTCGAAAGCGAATCGATCCAGTGTCGCCACACCGGGCTTTCCCATTCGTACTGCAGATGCGACATCCAATGCGCCGCGCGAAGAATCGGCGGACCGCTGCCGGAGACGGCATAGGCGATCTGGATGCCGTCCGGACTCTTGCAATAACGTATTTCCTGCGACCGTTCGGCGGACGCATCGGGTAACTGGCCGTCATGTTGCCCCGCGTCGTCACTCGGCGATCGCAGTCGTGTTGCGCGCTGTCGAGCCGATGTGGTGAGGGATTTCATCTCCAGTGACACTTGCTGATCGGTCGGATCCATTGACTGCAGGGCTTGGGCGAACGGAAGCGCCCGCTCGGGTTCGCCGCGGAGCCGTTCCACCAGCGCATGCAGGATCATCGATCTGGTGCGATCGAGTGCGTCGGCGTGAAAGGTGCGCCACGCCTCAAATACCGGGCAGCGAGGTAGATCGAGATCTTCAAGGAATCGACCTCGGAAACCTGCCGCCAACTTTTCCAGGCCGGAGATATCGAGAGAGCGGACATCCTTCACTGTAAGGTGGGCAACGTGTTGCCAATCGACGTCAATCCTGCCGGCGTCGAGAAACACGCCGCTTCGGTCGGCCTTCAAGCAAGGATCATCATTTTCCTCGCCGATTAGCTGCCTAAGCTTCGAGAGGCTCCATCTCAGCGAAGCTCTCGGATCGTCCGCCGCTTCCCAGAACATCTCGCATAGATGGTCGCGCCGCTGGCGCCGGTTCACCACCGCCAGGTAGGCAAGCAGAGCGCGCGTCTTCTTTGACGGTGGCAGGACGATTTCCCGAGTGTCCCGCAGGACCACCAACTCGCCGAGCACCTTGATCTGCAGTGGGCTCTTCATGTGAAACGCCACATCGCCTGCAATCAGTGTACAGCAGATGCCGCCTGGTGTGAATCCACCAAGCAGTGTCTGCAGGACCTTAACCAGGTCGATAGGCTAAGCCGACTTGCGCGGCGGGTCGTAGAACATGCGGTTGGCGGCCCAGCAGCGGACCATGGAACGTTCGATCTTGTGCTCCTTGCCGTACCAGATCTCGATCCACATCTGGGTGCCGGGCTTGGCCCACGCGGTCGGCACGCGGGCGTAGGCGATGTTCTTCTTAAGCGTCGGCGACCACACTGCCGAAGTGGTGAGGCCGAGCTCCTTCTTGCCGGGCTGGTCGGCGTAGAGGAAGGAGCCGGGGGCCGGCTTGCGGCCCTCGATCTCGATGCCGGTCAGCACGTAGCGGCTGAGGCCCTGCTCCTTTTCCTTCTTGAGGGCGCGCTTGCCGACGAAATAGCCCTGCTTGTTGAGGCTGACGGTCCAGCCGATGCCGAGCTCGTACGGCGACATGCGGTTGCTCGGCCGCAGCGCATGCAGCGCGCCGGAATAGTCGGCGTCGATCAGGATGAAGCCGGCTTCGATCCGCGAAATCTCCAGCGCGTGGGAGCCGATCGGCGCAATCTTGTGGTCGCGGCCGACCTCGAACAGGCGATCCCACAGCCACAGCGCATCCTGCGGCTTGGTCCAGATCTCATAGCCGAGGTCGCCGGTGAAGCCGGCGCGGTCGATGCGCAGCCAATGGCCGTTCAGCTCCAGCTCCATGATGCCGAAGCGCGGCAGGAGGTCGATGCCGTTGATGCCGAAGGCGCGCAGCACGTCGCGCGACTGCGGGCCCTGCAGCGACAGGCCGGCGAGGTCGTAGGAGACATCCTCGATATGCACGTCGAAGCCGTAGGCGACTTGCTCCAGCCAGTGCAACTGGTCCTTGGCCGCGTTGAGCAGGAAGTCGTTCTCGCCGAAGCGGAAGATCGTGCCCTCCTCCACCAGCATCCCGTCGTCCTGGCACCAGGAGGTGTAGAACGCCTGCATCGGCTTGATCTTGGCGAGATCGCGCGTGATCAGGTGGTTGACGTACTCGGCCGCCTGCCGGCCGGTGATGCGATACTTGATCAGCGGCGAGACATCGTAGACCGACGCCCCGTTGCGGATGGTCATGTATTCCGACTGCACGGATTCGAACGCCGCCGGCGAATAGTGCCCGGTCCAGCGCATCCACTGATTGCCGGTCATCAGCGGCTCGATGCGCTCGTGGAACGGCGTCTTGCGCAGGAACGGCTTCAGATGCTCGCTATAGGCCGTCATGCCGCCCCCACGACGCGTTTCTGGGCCCGCGCGTCCTTCAGGATCTCGCGCGCGGCGTTGTAGCCCGGCGCGCCGGATATGTTGCCGCCGGGATGCGCGCCCGCCCCGCACAAGTATACGCCCGGCACCGGCATGCGGTATTCCTGCGCCTGCCCCGCGGGGCGCAGGAACAGCACCTGGTCGAGGGTGATCTCGCCATGGTGCCACTGACCGCCGGTCATGCCGAACTGCTTCTCGAGATCGTGGGGCGTCAGCACTTCCATGCCGGTGACACGCTGCTTCAGGCCGGGCGCCACTTCCTCCAGCACCGCGAGGCTGCGCTCGCCGATCTGATGGCGCGCATCGTTGACCG
>DATEOK010000011.1:0-9423 GCA_035274225.1 Dongiaceae bacterium | reverse complement strand
TCATCACGCGCACCGGGAAATCCAGCACGTAGGGAAACGGCGTCCAGGCCAGCACGCGCTGCATGGTCTCCGGAAACAGCTCCACCGGAATCACCACGCCGCCCAGCATGATGTAGAGCTGGTAGATCACTGTGTCGTAGCCGAGCGCGTTGTCCGACCAGAACGCGATCAATCCAACCGTCATGTGGACGATGAAGTTGATCACCCAGGCCATGGCGAGACCGAGCAGGAACGCGGGCAAATGCGCCAGCAATGACCACGACCAGGCATCGGCAATGGCGAGGCCGATCGCGAGGATCGGCAGGATGACCGGCAGCCGCGCCATCAGCTCGCCCCAATGCTGGCTGGCATAGTGCCAGACGGGATGCAGCGGCTGCAGCAGGTAGGGCGTCAGCTCGCCGTTCTTCACGCCGCGATCCATCAGGTAGATGACCCAGGTCGGCGTCGATTGCCGGGCCAGGAACATGAACAGGAAATACTGCGCGAAAGTCGTGGCGTCGTAGCCGCCGACCGATCCGCCCTTGGCCAGCTGCAGCCAGATCATCATCATGATCAGCGGCACGGTGCCGTTGATCATCCACAGCATGCCCTGCGCGCGGTATTGCAGCGATATGCCGTAGTTCAGCGCCAGCAGCGCGCGGATGGCGCGCAGGCTCGTCACTTCGCCGCCTCCACCGCCGGCTTGCGCTGGAACAGCTGGCCCATCACCTCTTCGATCGGCATGTCCTCGATCGCGATGTCGGCGAGCGGCACGTCGTTGAGGATGCGCGCCGCGATCGCCGCGACGTTGCCGCGCGGCGCCAGCAGCTCCGCCGTCAGGCCCTCGACCATGCGCACCGGCGCGAATACCTGCAGCCGCTCCGGCGAGACCGGATGCGCCAGTTGCAGCTTCAGCACCTTGTTCGGCGCGCGCTCCGCCACCAGGGCGCTGAGATTGCCGTCGAACACCAGTTGCCCGCCGTCGATCACCAGCACGCGTTCCGCCAGCGCCTCGACATCCGCCATGTAATGCGAGGTGAGGATGACCGCGGCGCCGGTGCGCGCGTTGTAGTCGGCGACGAAGCGGCGCACCGCCTGCTGCATGTTGACGTCGAGCCCGATGGTCGGCTCGTCGAGGAACAGGATCTTCGGCCCGTGCAGCAGCGCGACGGCGAGTTCGCATTTCATGCGCTCGCCGAGCGAGAGCTTGCGCACCGGCTTGTTCAGCACCGGCTGCAACTCCAGCATCTCGGTGAGCTCGCCGAGCCGGCGGCGGAAATCCACATCCGACACATCGTAGATCGCCTGGTTGACCAGGAAGGAATCGCCCGGCGTCATGTCCCAGGCCAACTGCTGCTTCTGGCCCATGACCATGGTGATCGATTTCAGGAACGCGGCCTTGCGCTCGTGCGGCGTGAAGCCGAGCACGCTCGCTTTGCCCGACGTCGGATAGAGCAGGCCCGATAGCACCTTCAGCGTTGTGGTCTTGCCTGCGCCGTTCGGACCGAGGAAGCCCACGATCTCGCCTTGCGCGATGTCGAAGCTCACATCCTTGACCGCCGGCACGATCTGGTATTTGCGCCGCACGAACGAGCGCAAGGAGCCGGCGAGCCCCGGCTCCTTCTGATGGACCTGGTAGTCCTTGCACAGGTGATCGACGTGAATGATCGACATGCGCGTGAGTAGGACCCGCAAATAGACGAAAATTCAAGCCGCGCGGGAATTGTGCGCGGGCGCAAGAGCGCTATGATGCGCCACCCCCTTCCCCTCATCACAAGAAATCAGGAGTGAAGAATGACGATCAAGCGCTTCGGCGATGCGACGATGATTGCCGACATGGTGGTGCATGGCGGCATCGCCTATCTGGCGGGCCAGGTCGCGGAAGATCCGGTGTCGCCATCCGTCTACGAGCAGACCAAGAACATCCTGAAGCAGATCGACGATCTGCTGGCACAGGCCAATTCCGACAAGACCCGCCTGCTCAAGACCAACATCTGGCTCTCCGACATCTCGACCTTCGCGGAGATGAACAAGGCCTGGGGCGAGTGGGTGCCGAAGGGCCAGGCGCCGGCCCGCGCAACCGTCGAAGCCAAGCTCGCCGGCCCGCAATGGAAGGTCGAAATCATGGTCACGGCCGCCTGCAAGTAGGCCGCTCGGGATGTTGGGCGTCCCTCGCCGGACGCCCAACAAACGCCTTGACGGGGCGCAAGAACCAAAATAGAACATCATCCTGTGTTTGTGATTTGTTCTATCGCAATCCCTGGTGACCCGGCCTTTCAGAGGCCTCGGACGGCGCCGGAAAGCGGTGGGGAAACGAGGATGTCATGCTGACTCGGAAGCAACGGGAATTGCTGAAATTCATCCAGGAAAGGCTGGGCGAAACCGGCATTTCCCCCTCCTTCGACGAGATGAAGGAAGCCCTGGGGCTCAAGTCCAAGTCTGGCGTCCACCGCCTCATCACCGGCCTCGAGGAACGCGGCTTCATCAAGCGTCTGCCCCACCGGGCCCGGGCGCTCGACGTCGTGCGCCTGCCGGAGGACCAGACCGCCAAGGCCGCCCAGGCTGCCCAAGGCTCCCGGTCAGCGGGCGAAGAGCGGCGCGCCGGCCTCAATGTCATCCGGGGCGACTTCACGCCGTCCCTGCCCGGCGCCGTGGTTGCCGCGCAGCCGAGCAGCGCACTGCAGCTGCCGCTCTACGGCAAGATCGCGGCCGGCACTCCAATCGAGGCTTTGCGCGATCATTCGAATGCCGTGGACGTTCCCGCCAACTTGGTCGGGCGCGGCGAGCACTACGCCCTGACCGTCGAAGGCGATTCGATGGTCGATGCCGGCATCCACGACGGCGACATGGTGGTGATCGAACGCTGCGAAACGGCGGAGAACGGCACCATCGTGGTGGCGTTGATCGACAACAGCGAAGTCACCTTGAAGCGGCTGCGCCGCAAGGGCGATTCGATCGCGCTGGAGCCGGCTAATCCCGCGCACAAGACAAGAATCTTCGGCCCCGACCGCGTCCGTATCCAGGGCCGCCTCGTCGGCTTGATGCGCCGCTACTGATCCGTCCCGAGATCGTCGACTGCGAGCGAAGGCAGCGCCCACGGACGCTGGCCAATGGTGGACTCCGCGTCGATGATTTCTATTCCGTCGTCCTTGAGATAGATCGCGTGCGCGCCGCGGGCCGCGAGATCTGCCTGGTCGATGGTGCCATCCGCACAGCCGACAGCGACGGCGCGCGGAACAACCGTAAGCGCTGGCCCGCTGCAGGCGGTCGGTGTTTCTGACAGCACTATCCGCACGCGGCCTTGGTAGTCGCACCCAGTCTCATTGCAGCGCAGCCATTCCTCCGAGCCCTGAAGATCGCCGATGTCGTCGAAGCGGATCTGGCCGTTGCGGCGCAGCCAGGTTTCGCGCACCAGCCGCTCCGCCCGGTTTGAGCTGAGCATGAGATCGCCGTCCGGCGTGCGGAACGCGACCAGCTTGCCGCTCGGCGAAACGAGCACATCCGGGCGCGGCACCATCCACGCCGAGATGATGGCGGCGGCAATGACCCCGGCGCCCAGCATGCGCCAACGACCCCGCACCATGCCCAGCCACAATAGCCCGACCGCCACCACCGGCAGGACGAACGCCGGCATCGCAGGCAGGACCGCGATCGCGCCCGGCCAGCCGGCCACCCAGTGCGCCACCCACAACAGCACATCGCAGCCCCAGCCCATCACTTGCAACGCCCAGCCTTCGAGGCCGAATGGCATGAGCACGAGCGACAAGGCAGCGGCCGGCATGATCCAGAAAGCGGTCAACGGCACCGCGATGGCGTTGGCGAAGACGCCATAGCCCGACAGCCGATCGAAATGGAACAGCGCGAACGGCAAGGTGGCGAGGCCGGCGATGAAGCTCGTCACGATGGTGGTCGCAAGCCACAGCACGGCATTGCCGATCACTGCAAACACCTTGGCATCCCACGTCGCCCCCTCGCCCCATGATTGCCGGCGCGCGGCAAACCACGGGCCAAGCCGGTCGAACACCACGACCAGTGCAAACACCGCGGCGAACGACATCTGGAAGCTGGCGCCCAGCAGCGTCTCCGGCTGGAACATCAGGATGAGGGCGGCCGCCCACGCCACCAGCTGCAGCGAGATCGGCGAGCGGTCGAGGATGACCGCAAGGAACACCATGCCCCACATCACCAGCGAGCGCTGGGTCGGCGGTGTCCAGCCGGCGAGCCCGGCGTAGAGCGCCGCCGCCACGATCGCGAGGACAGCTGCCCACTTCTTGACCGGATAGCGCAACGCCACCCATGGCACGAACGCTAGCGCAAAGCGCAGGCCGAAGAAAAACAGGCCGGCGGCAATGGCGATATGCAGGCCCGAGATCGACAATAGATGCGCAAGGCCGGAATCGCGCATGGCGTTGAGATCGGCGGCGCGCAATGCCGTCTGATCGCCCACGGTCAGTGCGATGGCGATGGCACCTGTGGCCTCCGGCAACTGGCTGCGGATGCGCTGCGCGATGGCGGCGCGCGTCGACTGGATCCGGTCGGCGATCGCGGTGACGCCGCCGCCGAAGCGAGAGTCCGCGGGCTCCTTCAGGATCTTCAGGCGACCATAGCCGAACCCGGTCGCGCCGAGGTCGTCGAAGAAAGCCTGGCGGCGAAAGTTGAACGCACCGGGCTCCGCCGGCCCGGCCGGCGCGCTCAGCGTGGCGACGCCGCCAACCTTCTGTCCGACCCGCAGCTCGGGCTGTGCGACCACGGTCTTGACGCGCATACGCGAGGGTGTCGCCTCGCGCGGCAGATCCTTGATGTCGATCTCGCGCAGCGTGACGCGCTGGCCGGCGGGCTGCAATTCGATCTGGTCGATCACGCCGACGAACAACGCGCGCTCGATCGGCGCCGGCAGCATGCGCCCGTCGAACTGCGCCGTGCGGACCTGTCCGGCCAGGAAGCCGGCGGCCACGGCGGCCAGCAGAATGCCGGCGGCGAACGGCAGGCTGCGGCCGCGCAATAGCCAGCAAACGGGAACAACCACGGCGAGCGCAATGGCGCCTGCCCAGATCGGCGGTTCGACCGGCATGGCGAAATAGCAGGCAACGCCGGTGCCGAGCGCCACCGCCAGCCAGACCGGCCAAAGACGGCGCTGCTCCACAAAGAAGGTCTCAATCCAATCGCTCAGGTCGGGGTCCCTCCGGCCACACGCGATAGCTGTATCAGATGGGAGCGAGACTGTCAGTTGCCAAGGGCGCAACCTATGGCTAAGAACCCCGCAGCGCGCTCACAGCGGCGGCGCAAGACACCATTGGATCGCGATCACATGACCGTCGTCACCCGCTTTGCCCCCTCGCCCACCGGCTTCCTCCATATCGGAGGCGCCCGCACGGCCTTGTTCAACTGGCTCTACGCCAAGCATCACGGCGGCACCTTCCGCCTGCGCATCGAGGACACCGACCGTCAGCGCTCCACCAAGGAAGCGATCGAAGCCATCATCGACGGCCTGAAGTGGCTCGGCCTCAATTGGGACGACGAGACGGTGTTCCAGTTCGCCCGCGCGCCGCGCCACGCCGAGGTGGCGATGGAGATGCTGAAGCAGGGCAAGGCCTACTATTGCTACTGCACACCGGAAGAGCTTGAGCAGATGCGCGAGGCGGCGAAGGCCGCCGGCAAGCCGATGCGCTACGATGGCCGCTGGCGCGATCGCGATCCGAAGGACGCCCCGGCCGGCGTCAAGCCGGTCGTGCGCCTGAAGGCGCCGACCAGCGGCGAGACCGTGGTGCAGGACAAAGTACAGGGCGAGGTGCGCGTCGCCAACGAGCAACTCGACGACATGGTACTGCTGCGCAGCGACGGGGCGCCGACCTACATGCATGCGGTGGTGGTCGACGACCGCGACATGGGCATCACCGACGTCATCCGCGGCGACGATCACCTGACCAACACCTTCCGCCAGCTGCAGATCTACCAGGCGATGGGCTGGACGCCGCCCAGCTTCGCGCACATCCCGCTGATCCACGGGGCGGACGGCGCCAAGCTGTCCAAGCGCCACGGCGCGCTCGGCGTCGAGGCTTATCGCGACATGGGCTATCTGCCGGAGGCGCTGCGCAACTACTTGCTGCGGCTCGGCTGGGGCCATGGCGACGCCGAGATCATCTCGACCGAGCAGGCGATCCAGTGGTTCGACCTGGACGCGGTCGGGCGCGGTCCGTCGCGCTTCGACTTCGCCAAGCTCGACAACCTCAACGGCCACTATCTGCGCCAGACCGACGATGCGCGTCTTGCGCAGGATGCCGCGCAGCGCCTAGGCGTCGCCGGCGACAAGGCAGTCGAGCAGCGCTTGGCCACCGGCATGGCCGGTCTCAAGGCGCGTGCCAAGACGCTGAAGGAGCTGGCCGAGAATGCGAAGTTCTACACCCTGAAGCGGCCCCTCACCCCGGACGACAAGGCACGGGCTCAGCTGACCGGCGACGGCGCAGTGGTGCTGGAGGAGCTGCGAGCCCAGCTGGCGGCCGCGCCGACCTGGATCGCCGCCGACCTGGAGGGCTTGGCCCGCACCTTCGCGGAAGCGAAGGGCATCAAGCTGGGTCAGGTCGCCCAGCCGCTGCGCGCCGCCCTCTCCGGGGCGACCACGTCACCGCCGATTTTCGAGGTCATGCAAGTACTTGGCCGCGAGGAAACACTGGGTCGGATCGACGACGCAGTGGGGGTCGGCGGCTGATCGTCTCAGCTATGTTGCGGGGCAAAAATAGGTCATCGCGGCTTCACATTTTCAATGCTACGGTAGTCGTATTAACCTTTCAGTGCCCCTCCGAAGCACCAGGGAAATGCCCATGGCAAAGAACAAGACCAAGTCGACAAAAAGCTCCGCGCTGCAGACCGTGAAGCCCAAGATCAAGGTAGCCGATTCCAAGATCACGCCACGCCAGCCGACCGCCCATTCCAAGGTCTCGGTCAAGGACGCGCAGGGGAAATCCTGGGACCTGCCGGTGCTGAAGGGCACGATCGGCCCCGACGTGGTGGACGTGCGCAAGCTCTATACCGAGCACGGCCTCTTCACCTACGACCCCGGCTACGGTTCCACCGGCTCGACGCAGTCCGCCATCACCTACATCGACGGCGAGGCCGGCATCCTGATGCACCGCGGCTACCGCATCGAAGAGTTGGCCGCCTATTCCGATTTCATGGAGGTCTGCTACCTGCTGCTCGAAGGCGAGCTGCCGAGCGCCCAGCAGAAGGCGAAGTTCGAGAAGGACATCACCTACCACACCATGCTGCACGAGCAGATCACCCGTTTCTTCAGCGGGTTCCGCCGCGACGCGCATCCGATGGCGGTGATGGTGAGCGTGGTAGGCGCGCTCTCCGCCTTCTACCACGACAGCACCGACATCCACGACCCGCGCCAGCGCATGATCGCCTCGCACCGCCTGATCGCGAAGATGCCGACGATCGCGGCGATGGCGTACAAGTATTCGGTCGGCCAGCCTTTCATCTATCCGCGCAACCACCTCTCCTACGCCGAGAACTTCCTCTACATGCACTTCGCGGTGCCGGCGGAGGATTACGAGATCAATCCGGTGGTCGCCAAGGCGATGGACAAGATCTTCATCCTGCACGCCGACCACGAGCAGAACGCCTCGACCTCGACAGTGCGCATCGCGGGTTCCAGCGGCGCCAATCCGTTCGCCTGCATCGCCGCCGGCATCGCCTCGCTGTGGGGTCCGGCGCATGGCGGCGCCAACGAAGCGGTGCTCAGCATGCTGCGCCAGATCGGCAGCAAGGAGCGCATCCCCGAGTTCATCAAGCGCGCCAAGTCGAAGGACGACAATTTCCGCCTGATGGGCTTCGGCCACCGCGTTTACAAGAACTACGACCCGCGCGCCGCTGTGATGCGCCAGAGCTGCCATGACGTGCTGGATGCCCTGGGCAAGCGCGACCAGCCCCTGCTGGAACTGGCGATGGAACTGGAGCGCATCGCGCTGGAGGACGACTACTTCGTCTCCCACAAGCTGTTCCCGAACGTCGATTTCTATTCGGGCATCATCCTCGAGGCGATCGGCTTCCCCACCTCGATGTTCACCGTCCTCTTCGCGGTCGCCCGCACTGTCGGCTGGGTGGCGCAGTGGAAGGAAATGATCGAAGACCCGACCCAGCGCATCGGCCGCCCGCGCCAGCTCTACACCGGCTACGGCGAGCGCCCGTACCTGCCGATCGAAAAGCGGAAGTAAGAGAGCAGCATGCCAGCATATCGTTCGCGGACCACGACCCACGGCCGTAACATGGCGGGGGCGCGCGGCCTATGGCGTGCCACCGGCATGAAGGACTCCGACTTCGGCAAGCCGATCATCGCCGTGGTCAACTCCTTCACCCAGTTCGTGCCGGGCCACGTGCATCTGAAGGACCTCGGCCAGCTGGTGGCGCGCGAGATCGAAGCGGCCGGCGGCGTCGCCAAGGAGTTCAACACCATCGCGGTCGACGACGGCATCGCGATGGGCCACGACGGCATGCTCTACAGCCTGCCCTCGCGCGAACTGATCGCCGACAGCGTCGAATACATGGTCAACGCGCATTGCGCCGACGCCATGGTCTGCATCTCGAACTGCGACAAGATCACGCCCGGCATGCTGATGGCGGCGTTGCGCATCAACGTGCCGGTGGTGTTCGTGTCCGGCGGCCCGATGGAAGCCGGCAAGGTTGTCCTCAAGGACAAGACGGTGGCCCTCGACCTGGTGGACGCCATGGTCGCTGCGGCCGACGATAAATACACCGACACCGAAGTGGCGACCATCGAGCGCTCCGCCTGCCCGACCTGCGGCTCCTGCTCCGGCATGTTCACCGCCAACTCGATGAACTGCCTGACCGAAGCGCTCGGCCTGTCGCTGCCCGGCAACGGCTCGGTGCTGGCGACCCACGCCGACCGCAAGGCGCTGTTCCTGGAAGCCGGCCGCCTGGTGGTCGACATCACCAAGCGCTATTACGAGGAGAACGACGAGAGCGTACTGCCGCGCAAGGTCGCCAGCTTCCAGGCGTTCGAGAACGCGATGAGCCTCGACATCGCCATGGGCGGCTCCACCAACACGGTGCTGCACCTGCTGGCCGCCGCGCACGAGGCCGGCGTCGACTTCACCATGGCCGACATCGACCGGCTGTCGCGCAAGGTGCCGTGCCTGTGCAAGGTGGCGCCCGCCAAGTCGGACGTGCATATGGAAGACGTGCACCGCGCCGGCGGCATCATGGCGATCCTCGGCGAGCTCGACCGCGCCGGCCTGCTGCATCCGGAGTGCTCGACGGTGCACAGCAAGACCATTCGCGATGCGCTGCGACGCTGGGACATCCGCCAGTCCAACAGCGCGAGCGTGCAGCAGTTCTTCCTGGCGGCGCCGGGCGGCGTGCCGACGCAAACTGCCTTCAGCCAGAACCAGCGCTGGAAGGAGCTCGACCTCGACCGCAGCAGTGGCG
>DATEOK010000010.1:0-22957 GCA_035274225.1 Dongiaceae bacterium | reverse complement strand
CCGGGGACAATCACGTCATCATCGCCATCCTCGTCGTCGCCGGCCTCGTGGTCGTCGCCGGCCTCATCGTCGCCGGCGTCATGGTCGTCGTCGCCGGCTTCGTCATGCCCGGCGTTGTCGCTGCCGGGGCCGCTGTTGCCGCCTTCATGGTCGTCGCCGCCATCTTCGCCGCCGTCGTGGTCACCATCGTGGTCGCCGCCTTCGCCGCCACCGTCGTCACCACCGCCTTCACCACCCTCGCCGCCGTCGGCGAAAGCCTTGGACAGGGTCAACCGGCCGTCGAGGCTTACCGGCAGAGCGGCCGCGAAGCCGAGCGCCAGGGCCACCATGGCGGCGGATTGCAGCAGCCGGCGCATGCGGCGCGACCGGATGTCGGCAAGCGAAAATTCCTGAGTGGAAATGGGATCCATCGTTCTATCCTCCTGAAAGAGTGCTGGGGCCGGCTCCTCGACCGACCCGGGCAGGAGGTTAGCGGCGTGACGCTGAAGCCAGGCTGAGGCGGAATTTAAGGCTGGCTTCAGCTTCGCAATGCCAGAGTGCGGCCATGACGACGGCACGATCGCATCATCGAAGGAAGGTCACGGGGCCGGCGCTGATGGCGACCGCGTCCCTGATCGCGCTGCTGGCCGGCATGTCCCAGGCGGCGGCCGAGGATTGCTCCGCCCAGGCCGCGCCGCCGGCGAACCTTGCCACCCCCAGCATGGTCTATGAGACGCTGAGCGCGCGCACCAACGCGCAGCTGCTGGCCATGGGCTTCCTGCGCAAGCCGATGGATCAGGCCTGTGCCTGGATCTACGAGGTGCGGCTGATGACTGCCTCGGGCTCGGTGGTGGAGCTCGACTTCAACGCCGACGGCCTCGGCATCGTCGGTGCGCGCGGGCCGCAGGACGACCGCGATGCCGCCGACCTGGTGAAGGCCCTGGGCGGCGACGCCGCGGTGCTCACGGTCGGGACCAAGGAAGACGCTCGCGGCAAAGGCGCCGTCTCCGCAGGAGGCAGCAACGGCAGCGGCCAGGGCAGCGGCGGCGATGGCGGCGACGACGGCGGTGAAGGCGGCGAGGGCGGCAATTCCGGCAGCGGCAGCGACCACAGCGGAGCGGGCGAAGGCGGTGATGGCGGCGGCAACTCCGGCAGCGGCGGTGGCGGTGGCAGCGACAGCGGATCGGACGGCGGCGGTGAAGGTGGCGGCGGCGAAGGCGGAAGCGGTGGCGGTGGCAGCGGCGAGGGCGGCCACTGATGCGCGTGCTGGTGATCGAGGATGATCGGCAGATCAGCCGGCAGCTGGTACAGGCGCTGACCACGCACGGCTACGTCGCGGACACCGCGCGCAACGGCGAAGACGGCCGTTTTCTCGGCCAGACCGAAAGCTACGACGCGATCATCCTCGACCTCGGCCTGCCGGTGCTGGATGGCCTTTCGGTGCTGCAAAGCTGGCGGCAGGAGGGGATGAAGACCCCCGTGCTGGTGCTGACCGCGCGCGACACCTGGTCCGACAAGGTGAAAGGATTGCGCGCCGGCGCCGACGATTATCTCGCCAAGCCGTTCCACATGGAGGAGCTGATCGCGCGGGTGGAGGCATTGATCCGGCGCGACAAGGGTTCGGTGCGCTCGCTGCTCACCAGCGGCGAGGTCCAGCTCGATGCGGCGACCGGGCGCGTGACGCGCCGCGGCGAGGCGGTGGTGCTGACCGCGCTCGAGCACCGGCTGCTCGCGTATCTGATGCATCATCCCGGCGCGATCATGTCCAAGGCCGAGCTGACCGAGCACATCTACGACCAGGACTTCGACAAGGATTCGAACGTCATCGAAGTGCTGGTGAACCGGCTGCGCAAGAAGTTCGGCGCCGATTTCATCCAGACCCGCCGCGGCCTCGGCTATCTGATCGGCGACGATGCGACCTGACCTGCAGGCCATGGCTGGAGGATCCGCGCAAATCGCCAACGAAAAGCGCCGCGCACGGTCGCTGACCGCGCGCCTGATGCTGGTGGCGGCGCTCGGGGCGCTGCCGGTGCTCCTGGTCGCGGGCGCGTCGTTGCTGTGGCTGTTCTCCGAGCGGATCGAAAGCCGGTTCGACGCATTTCTCATCGCCTATCAGCAGCAGCTGATCGCCGGTGCCGAGCTGGATGCCGATGGAGCGCTGCATCTGCGCGCGCAACCGGCCGATCCCCATTTCGATCTGCCGTTCTCGGGCTGGTACTGGCAAGTGAATGAGGGCGAGCGCACGCTCGCGCAGTCGGCATCGGCCGGGCCGCTGCAAGGCTCCGAAGGTTTGCCGATCTCAGGCTTCGACGGCGCGGCGGACTGGATGGGACCTGCCGACACCAAGCAGCGTGCGGTGGCGCGGACCGTGCGCTTGCCGGGATCGGACACGCCGCTCCGCGTCGTCGTCATGGGACCGCACGCGGAGATCGATCAGGAGGTGCTGGCGTTCGGTATCCAGCTGGCGCTGGCGCTGGGTGGCCTCGGCATTGCCTTCCTGCTGGCGACCGCGCTGCAGGTGCGCTACGGCCTGCTGCCGCTCGGCGCCTTGCGCGCGGCGCTGCAGAAGGTGCGCAAGGGAACGGCGCCCCGTCTTGCCGGCGACTATCCAAGCGAGGTGGCGCCCCTGGTCGAGGAGCTGAACGAGGTGCTGACGCACAACGAGGCGCTGATCAGCAGAGCGCGCGTGCAGGCCGGCAACCTGGCGCACGGCTTGAAGAGCCCGCTGACCGTGCTGCGCCAGGAGCTGACCGAGCTCAAGGACGAACGCGGCGAGATCCTGCGCGACCAGGTGGCGATCATCGGCGATCAGGTCGAGCGCGTGCTGGCGCGCATCCGCGCCGCCGGGCCGCTCAGCGCCGCCGCCGGCCACACCCAGGTCGCGACGGTGCTGCAGGATCTCAGCTTCTCGCTCGACATCATTCACCGCGAGCGCGGCGTCGCGATCGCCATCCAGTGCCCAGACGACGCGACGTTCGCCGGCGACGGCGCTGACCTCGCGGAGATGCTGGGCAACCTGATGGACAATGCCTGCAAGTGGGCGAAGGCGGCGGTGCATGTCAGCGTGGCGGCGAGGCTCACGATCCTGATCGACGACGATGGCCCGGGCATTCCACCGGCGCGGCGCGAAGCGGCGCTGACCCGTGGCGGTCGGCTCGATGAAACCGTGCCGGGCAGCGGCCTCGGCCTCGACATCGTGCGCGAGATTGCAGAACTCTATCGCGGCAGCCTGCGGCTGGAGGATTCGCCGCTCGGCGGCCTGCGCGCGCGCCTGGAGCTGCCGGGCGATTGATCGTCCAAACACTGTTCTTGGGAACCTCCGATGTGCGCACTCGTTGCACCTTGAACAGTGCAATCGGAGATAACCATGGCCAAACGTGAACTGATCGCTCCCAAGGGCGACAAGCGCTATGTGCGCCGCGACGAGCGCGGGCGGTTCGAAGAAAGCGACGATGCCGGCCGCTCGCTCGCCCGCGACGTCCGCCAGCATGCCAAGACCAAGGCGAAGTCCGGCCAAGGCGACCGTGGCGACCGCGCCAAGACCCGCTGAGGGCGCCGCCAAGCGGGCGCGGCCACGGATCGGGTTGCGGTCGCTCCCGGTCAAGCTCGGCACGCCGCCGATGGAAGCCAAGCTGGTCGATGCGCTGCCGGATGACGAGGGCTGGCAATTCGAGCCTAAATGGGATGGCTTCCGCTGCCTTGCCTACCGTGCGGGGACCGAGGTCGAGCTCCAATCCAAGTCCGGCAAATCGCTGGCGCGCTATTTTCCAGACGTTGTCGAGGCGCTCCGCGTCATGCCGCTCGATCGCTTCGTGCTGGATGGCGAGTTGGTGATCCTGACCGGCGATACGCTGTCGTTTGACGCGCTGCAGAACCGGCTGCACCCGGCGGAAAGCCGTGTGCGCAAGCTGGCGGCGGAGGCGCCGGCCATATTCATCCTGTTCGATTGTCTTGCCACGGCGCTGGATGGGGACTTGATGAATGTGCCGCTGATGCGACGCCGCACCGCGCTGGAGCGGTTCTTCGCCTCGCTCGGCGATCAGCCATCGCTGCGCTTGACGCCTTATACCCGCGATCCGCTGACGGCGCGCAGCTGGCTGGAGAAGGCACGCGGCTCGCTCGATGGCGTGGTTGCCAAGCGCGTCGAGGAACCTTACGTGCCGGGCGAGCGCGAGATGCTGAAGGTGAAGCTGCTGCGCACCGCCGACTGCGTAGTGGGCGGCTTCCGCTACGCCACCGACAGCGATCTGGTCGGGTCCCTGCTGCTCGGTCTCCATGACGCGGCAGGATTGCTGCACCACGTCGGCTTCACCTCGACCATCAAGGACGAGGATCGCAAGGCACTGACCGCGAAGCTGGAGAAGCTGATCGCGCCGCCCGGCTTCACCGGCGACGCCCCCGGCGCGCCCAGCCGCTGGAGCACGGAGCGCTCTGCCAAGTGGCAGCCGCTGAAGCCCAAGCTGGTGGTCGAAGTGAAATACGACCAGGTTACCGGCGACCGCTTCCGCCACGCCACCCGCCTGCTGCGCTGGCGCCCCGACAAGAAGCCGGCGCAATGCACCTGCGATCAATTGCAACGCGAGGCGCCGCCGGCGAAGCTGGTGAACCAGGTAATCGGACGCTAGCCGCTATTTCTTTCGCGGCTCGTCCAGCTCTGCGTCCGGCTCTTTCCTGCCTTCGCGCATCATCTGCACCTGGCGCACCAGGGCGCGCGCCGCGTTGCGCACTTCTTCCTGGAAGCCCTCGTCGTGGTCGAGGGCCTGGTGGCTGGTGGCGTAAGGCTCGTAGTAGCCGATGTAGCGGTCGACGCTGGCGGCGCCGGCTTCGATCAGGTGCATGGCGGTGAGCCAGTTGGTCAGGGCATGGCGGACGTTCTGCGCGCCCTCGGCGTCGGCGTGCACGACGGTCGCGAAGGCGCGGCCCGCCAAGTGGCGCGGATAGTCCCAGCCGCTCAGTTCCAGCGCTTTGGCCTTCGCGGCGTCCTTGCCGCCGGTCGAGGTCGGGTCGGGGTTGCCACCGTCGGCGCAGACCAGGCGGTCGATCATCAGCTTCAGCACGCTCGGCGCCTGGTTCCAATGCACCGGCGTCGCGATGAAGATGCCGTGCGCCGCGACCCAGCGCGGATAAAGATCGTTCATCCAGTCATTGACCTGCCCGATCGCGTGATTGGGATAGCAGGAGCAGGGCCAGTGGCACAGCGGCATGGCGGTGGAAACGCAGCCCTTGCAAGGGTAAATGACCCGTCCGTATTCCGAGGTGAGACGGCTGAGGTCCAGCAGGTCGAACTCGATGCCGGCGGCCTCGATGACCTCGCGCGCGATCTGGATGAGGCGGAAGGTCTTGGACATCTCGCCCGGGCAGGTCTCGTCGCTGCGCGGCGAGCCGCAGATGCCGAGGATGCGCAATGGCGCTGCGGGGTCGCGCTGGCGCCGCTCCGCGGCTGCGATGGCATCGCGGGCGGCGATCCAGTCCAGCGACAGCTCGTAGTCGGGATCGGCATGGCCGGGGCCCGCCTTGCGGGTGCGCGGCGCTTTGCGGTAGCCGTCGTATGCCTCCCAGGCAAGGTCGATCAAGCGACCGATCTCCGTCGTCGCGGCATCGAAGGCGGGATCATAGAAGCGGTGGCGGAAGCGGCGTGCGAACTCGGTCTTGTCGATCTGCGCGCTGCCCTGACCCTTGCGAACGTCGTCCATGAAAGCCTCGCCCGCTGACATATCCACAGCTGCAAATGCGACGGCGCGACGTTCGTTCCATGCTGCGACTCGGAGCACACTGCGTCTATCGAGGCGCATGGAGGCGCACTTGATCGGGAACAGGCGGCAGTGATCGAGATCACAATCGACGCATGAGGTTACCGGCAACGATCGTGCGCTCCCGGCAGGATCGCGCGCCGCCGATGCACGATTTCGACCTGCGGCACAGCGATTTCCGGGGCCAAGACATTGAATCAAGAAGAGGGTGCAAGCGCTTGATATACAGCGCATGCGTGACCTCAAGAGGGAGTCGGAATCGTCGGTTCGCGCGACTCGAATTGGTCTTGGCGCGCCATCGGCGCGTCATCATCGAGGGGCAAGAAATGCCCACCCCGCAGGGCTTTCCGAGCTCTCGCATTTTATCCACAACGCGTTTTGTGATGGCCCGACTCGCAGAATCGGCGTAATAATCACGCGTTTCCGACTGATCGGCCTTGTCTTTAGCGACCGGTCGTGATTCTTTCCGGGGACTGATCCCCTACTGACAAGAGAGGCTTATAACCATGGGAATCAAACCAGCGAAGGGCGCTAAGGCGGCCCCGACGACCGTCACTCAGAAGCATCTGGCTGCGGACATTGCCGCATCGCACGACCTTTCCAAGAAGGCCGGCGAAGCGATCATGAACGACGTGATCGCCCTGCTCGTGAAGAACCTGAAGAAGGGCTGCCGTATCCGCCTCGCCGGCCTCGGCGTGCTGCAGGTGCGCAAGCGCGCCGCCCGCATGGGCCGCAACCCGGCGACCGGCGAAGCGATCAAGATCAAGGCGAGCAAGAAGGTCGCGTTCCGCGCGGCTAAGGAGCTCAAGGAAGCGATCTAACCTGGATCGGGCTTCCGGGCCTTGCCAGACGAGGCCCACTGGACAGGGTTTGGGGGACGACCGATAGAACGCGCGTGAGCCAAGGACGAGCGGCGAGCCATCCGGTGCGACGCTTGTCGATGAAGTCTTGCTTCATCTTTGACGCGGCGTTTGGTCGTCCCTCCCCAGTCTGCAGAGAATTTCAGATCATCGATCGTTAGGTGCGTGCCACGACCGACAAGTGCTGCGGATCCAGCTGCAGCGCGACGGTCGTGCCTTGCTCGAAACGCTTGCCGACCGGCTGCGCCAGGAACAGCGCGCCGAACGGCGTGTCGAGCGTGTATTCCCAATGGCCGCCGAGATACGTCGCCTTGCGCACCGTCGCGGTCAGGCCGGCCGCACCGTTGGCCTTGCTCAGCACAACAGCGGCCGAGCGCACCACCAGATAGCCTGCGCCGTCGTGGACGCGCGGCGCCGCCACGCGCAATTCATTATTGCCGAACCGCACCAGGGCGGCTTCGCCGTCGCGCCGCATGATCTCGCACGGGATGAGGTTGGCGCCGCCGATGAAGTCGGCGACGAAGGAATCGGCCGGCCGCTCGTACAGGTCGACCGGCGTGCCCTCCTGGGCGATGCGGCCCTTGTTCATCACCACGATCTTGTCGGAGACCGCCAGCGCCTCCTCCTGGTCGTGGGTGACGTAGATCGAGGTCAAGCGCAGCCGCTGCTGCAGCTCGCGGATCTCCTCGCGCATGCGCCGGCGCAGCTTGGCGTCGAGGTTGGAGAGCGGCTCGTCGAACAGCAGCACCTGCGGCTCCAGCACCAGGGCGCGGGCGCAGGCGACGCGCTGCTGCTGGCCGCCGGACAGCTCGGACGGCAGGCGCTCGTCATAGCCTTCAAGACCCACCTGGCGCAGGCCTTCGTGCGCCTTGTCCAGCCGCTGCGCCTTGCTGAGCGCGGAATCGGCGAGGCCGTAGGACACGTTCTCCAGCACCGTCATGTGCGGGAACAGGGCGTAGGATTGGAACACCATGCTGACGTCGCGCTCGTTGGGCGGCAGCAGGGTCACGTCGCTGCCGCCGATCAGGATGCGCCCGCCGGTCGGCATCTCGAGGCCCGCCACCATGCGCAGGGTCGTGGTCTTGCCGCAGCCCGAGGGGCCGAGCAGCGTCACCAAGGTGCCGGCCTCGATGGTGATCGACACCTCCTCGACCGCGGTGACGGCGCCGTATTGCTTGCGCACATTCTCCAGCACCACGGCGGCGGATCGGTCGGCGATGCTCATGACGCGGCCTCCAGGGCTACCGGTGTGGTGACGGTGCGGCGGGCGCGGCGCTGCTCGCCGACGCCGAGCTGGATCAGGCCGATCGCCGCCAGCATGCACACGATCAGGACCGAGGAATAGGCGATGGCGACGCCGAAATCGGAGATCTCCACGCGACCGACGATATAAGCGGTGGCGAGATTATATTGCGCGCTGACCAGGAAGATGACGGCGCTGACCGAGGTGATGGCGCGTACGAAGGCATAGACCAGCGAGGCGATGATGGCAGGCCGCAGCAGCGGCAGGATCACCCGGCGCAGGGTCGCAAAGCTGCCGTGGCGCAGGGTCAGCGAGCATTCGTCCAGGCTCTTGTCGATCTGGGTCAGGGTGGCGAGGCCAGCACGGATGGACACCGGCATGTTGCGGAACACGAAGCAGATGACGAGGATCAGCCCGGTACCGGTGAGTTCGATCGGCGGCACGTTGAAGGCGACGATGTAGCTGACGCCGATGACCGTGCCGGGAATGGCGAAGCTCAGCATGGTCATGAACTCGAACGTGTTCTTGCCGAAGAAGTTCTGCCGGTTGAGCAAATAAGCGGTGAGCAGTCCGATCGCTGCGGTCAAGGGCGCCGCGATCGCCGCCAGCTCGATGGTGGTGGCGAAGGATGGCCAGGCGCGGCCGGTCCAGAGTATCCCGTTCGGCCCCCAATCGATGCCGAAGGCGGTGATGTAGTGCTGGAAGGTCGGCGCGTTGTTGAGGCCGAGGGACTTCACGAAGCCGCCGACCAGGATCATGAGATAGAGCACGATGGTGAAGAGGAGCCACGGCATGGTCACGGCATAGATGCCGATGCGCAGGCCGCGCGGCAGCGCCACCGGCAGGCCGGAATCGCCCTTGCCGGAGATGGTGGTGTAGGAGCGCCGGCCGAGCCATTGCCGCTGCAGCACGAAGGCCGAGAGGGTGAGGAACAGCAGCACGATGGAGAGTGCGGCCGCGCGGCCGGGGTCGTTCTGCGAGCCGACGATGGCGAAGAAGATGTCGGTGGAGAGCACGTCGAAATTGCCGCCGAGCACCAGCGGGTTGCCGAAATCAGCCAGGCTCTCCACGAAGCCGATGAGGAAGGCGTTGGCAAGGCCGGGGCGCAACAGCGGCCAGGTCACGGTGCGGAAGGTGCGCCAGCGGTCGGCGCGCAGGGTCTGCGCGGCTTCTTCCATCGATGGGCTGATGCCTTCGACCACGCCGATCAGCACCAGGTAGGCGATCGGCGTGAAGGCCAGGGTCTGCACCAGCAGCAGGCCGGAGAAGCCGTAGATCCAGCGGCTGGGTGGGATGCCGAACAGCTCGCTGATGAGGTGCGTGGCGACCCCGCTGCGCCCGAACAGCAGGATGATGCCGAGGCCGATCACGAAGGGCGGCGTGATGATCGGCAGGATGGCGAGCAGGCGCAGCAGTCCCTTGGCGCGGAACGCGGTGCGCTTGTGCAGCAATGCGAAGCCTAGGCCGAGCAGCGTGGTGGTGATGCCGCAGGCGACCGCCAGCCATAGGCTGTTCCAGAACACGCCGCAATAATTCGCGCCCGCGAAGCAGCCGAGCGACCAGATGTCATCGGTGGTCATGCGCTCGAACAAGGCGGCGATCGAAAAGCCGCCTGCCGCGTCGATCGCGGCTTCCAGCAGAACCGCGGCGACGGGAAAGAACACGAACAGCAGGATCGAGGCGACGACGATGGCGATCGATCCGACCAGGAACTGATCTCCGCGCATGGCGCCGCGGCGCGCCAGGCCCGCCGCAATCAGCAGCAGGAAGACCGTGCCCGCGACCAGCGCACCGGCGCCGAGGCCTTCCTGCGGCGGCACCGGGCCGAACATCGTTTCGAGACTTGGCAGCGACCAGCCGCGAATGCCGATCAGGAATCCTTGCAGGAACAGATAGACGATGCCGACCACGCCGCCGGCGAGCACCAGCATCCCGCCATGGCGGTGGCCGAACAAAGCCGGCAGCGGCAACACCAAGGTCAGGAACAGCGGCCACAGCCAGCTGCGCTCATGGATTGCCGCCTGGAGAATGGCCGGCGCGCTGGCAGTGTCCGGATAAGAAGCAAGCCAGCCGAAGCCCCAGAACCCGGTTTCAATCGCATACCAGGGCAGCAGGACGAGTCCGATCGCGCCCGCGATCAGCAGCGCGAGCAGCGTGCGGTTTTGCCGTGTCGATGCCGCCATGGCCGGTCAAATCGACGGCCGGCGGCAAGCGTCGCTGCCGCCGGTCGCGCCATTCTATTCGGCTACTGAGCGCCGATTTCCTTGTCCCAGCGGCTGAGCAAGCGCTTGCGCTCCTCCGACGAGCCGTATTTGGCGAAGTCGTAGTTGATGAGCTTGATCTCGGCGAGCTTGGGCGCGGCTTCCGGGATCGGCGAAGCCTTGTTAGACGGGACCTGGAACGAGTTCGCCTGCGCGCCCAGTGCCTGCGCTTCCGGCGTCAATGCCCAGTCGTACCACTTCTTGGCGTTGTCCAGGTTCGGCGCGCCCTTGATGATGCTCATCGAGCCGACCTCGAAGCCGGTGCCCTCGCACGGCGACACCACCACCATTGGCACGCCGGAGGTAACCGCCGGCGTCACCAGGTCATGCTGGAAGGTGATGCCGATCAGTGTCTCGCCGCGCGAGGCGGCCTGCGAGGGCGCCGCGCCCGACTTGGTGTACTGGTTGACGTTGTCGTTGAGCTTCTTGAGGTAGGCGAAGGCCTCCTCCTCGCCCAGGATCTGCACCATGGTGGCGACGAAGGTGTAGGCGGTGCCCGACGAGTTCGGGTTGGCGACCTGCACTTCGCCCTTGTATTCGGGCTTGGTAAGGTCGGCCCAGCATTTCGGGCCTTCGACGCCCTTCTCCTTCAGCACGTCGGCGCTGTAGCCGAAGCCGAGCGCGCCCATATAGATGCCGACGCTCTTGCTGCCCGCGGTCTTGTGCTGCGCCAGCGCCCAGTCGTTGAGCTCCGCCAGCTTCGGCGACTCATAGGCGAGGGTCAGATCTTCCTCGGCCGCCTGCAGGTGCGGGTCGCCGGTGCCGCCCCACCAGATGTCGCCCTTCGGATTGGCCGCCTCGGCCTTCACCTGGGCAAAGGTCTCGCCCGAGCTCTTGCGCGTCATCGCGACGGTGATGCCGGTCGCCTTCTGGAACTCATTGACCATGAGCTGGCACCACTCCTCCTGGACGGAGCAGTACACGGTGAGATTGCCCTCGGCCTTGGCATCATTGGTAGCCAGGGCAGCCGAAAGTGCAGTCGCTGCCACCGCGGCGAAAAGCCGGGCGGCCTTCAGGGATGGGATCATCGGTGTCCTCCGCTTGGAATGCTTCGGCCGTTTTTCGGCCGTTTGTGAAAGTTTTGTTACAGATCAACATTGACCGAACGGACAGCGTCTGGAAAGTATGAAAAGTTGCTGCACTGCAAGATCGGATGAGAAATGGACCAGAGTGATCTCGGCCTCCGCTATCGGTTCGCGCAAGGCGTGGTGCGCGAGGCGGGACAGATCGCGCTCGAACGCTACCGCCGCCGCGACAGCCTGACCATCGAGCGCAAGGGCCGCCAGGATTTCGTCAGCGAAGCCGACAAGGCCTGCGAGGACTTCGTCGTCCGTGCGCTGATGAAGGCGTTTCCCGCGGATGCGTTCCTGGGCGAGGAGGGCGGCGCGCAGAATGCGGGCGGCGAAGCAACCTGGATCATCGACCCGATCGACGGCACGACCAACTTCATCTCCGGTATTCCAATCTGGTGCGTCTCGCTCGGGCTGGTGATCGGAACCAATTCGGTCATTGGCGTCATCTACAATCCGGTGACCGAGGAACTCTACGCCTCGCAAGCAGGATCGGGCGCCTTCCTCAACGGCAAGCGCATTCGCGTCAGCGGCGCGCAGAAGCTGGACGAGGCGCGGATGCACCTTGGCTTCTCCTATCGGCGGCCGGTGCAGGAGCACATCAGCGCCGTCAACGCGTGCCTGGAGGCGAGTTGCGAATACGCGCGCTTCGGGTCCGGTGCGTTGGGCATGGCGTTCGCGGCCGATGGGCGGTTCGACGGCTATTACGAAGCCCATATCAACGCCTGGGATGTCGCGGCCGGCATCGTGCTGGTGACGGAGGCCGGCGGCTGGTGCAACGATTTCTTCGGCGGAGCCGAGGCGATGGCCAAGGGCAACTTCATCCTGGCGGCGACACCGGCCCTGGCTCCCCAGCTGCGCAAGCTTCTAGGTCGTTGAAATAATTGTGGTTTTTGCGCCTGTCGAGGATCGTTTACGAAGCGTAAAGCGGCAGCGGCATACGCTTTCGCGCTATGCTACCAAGGAACCGCCTCTATCTCGCGCTTGTTTTCACTCCCGGTTCCACGGAAGTGAACGCGGTGACGTTTGGTGCAAGAGCATCCATCCGATGTGGCTGCCATGCGTACTAGTGCCGAGCTCCGCCGCGCGGACGCCGCCGACACGCTGCCATCCGCGAGCGACGCGGAGAAGGCCGGTCTCGAATATGTGAACGACGGCGAGCCGGGCATCCGCCGGCAAAAGCGCGGCACCGGTTTCAGCTATCTCGACAGCAGCGGCAAGACGCTGCGCGATCCGTACGATCTCGCGCGCATCCGTTCGCTCGCCATTCCGCCGGCCTGGACCGATGTGTGGGTCTGTGCCAGCGAGCACGGGCACCTGCAGGCGACCGGCCGTGATGCCAAGGGGCGCAAGCAGTATCGCTATCACGTCGACTTCATCGCGGTGCGCGACAGCGCGAAATACGAACGGCTGGTGGAGTTCGCCAAGGCGCTGCCGGCGGTGCGCGAGAATATCGACACGCAGATGGCTCTGCCGGGCCTGCCGCGCGAAAAGGTGCTGGCGACCATCGTGCATCTGCTGGACAACACGCTGATCCGCGTCGGCAACGATGCGTACGCGCGCGACAACGCCAGCTATGGCCTCACCACCCTGCGCAATTCGCACGTCAAGGTCGCCGCCGGCGAGCTGCGCTTCCAGTTCAAGGGCAAGAGCGGGAAGACCTGGCGCCTCACCCTGCGCAACCGCCGCGTCGCGCGCATCATCCGCTCCTGCCAGGACGTGCCGGGACAGCACCTGTTCCGATATCTCGACGAGGACGGCAACGCGCTGCGCGTCACCTCGACCGACGTCAACGACTATCTGCGCGAGCTGACCGGGCGCGAGATCACGGCCAAGGATTTCCGCACCTGGGCGGGCACCGTGCTGGCGGCGAATCTGCTGCACGATCTTGGCAAGCCTGACAGCGCGACCGCCGCCAAGCGGCAGATCCGCGTGGCGCTGCACCAAGTCGCGACGCGTCTCGGCAACACGATCGCCATCTGCCGCAAGTGCTACATCCATCCCAGCGTGCTGGAAGCCTATACGGCCGGCACGCTGCGGCTACGCCGCGTCGCCGCCAACGACAACGGCTTGCGCGCCGACGAAGCGGCGACCCTGCGCTTCCTGCGACGCCGTCTGAAGGACTAATCCGGCAGAGCCTGGATCGCGATCGGGTTGGCAGGTGCCCGCTCCATCGCCATCGCCGCGAGGTCGACCTCCGCATAAACCGGCAGGTGATCGGAAGCGCGGCGGGCGCCGCTGTCGATCCACGAGCGCAGCAGCGCCTTGCCCGGCCGGCAATAGATCCGATCGAGGTTGAGGATCGGCCGCCACGAGGGGAAGGTCTTCTGCATCGTGTGCGTCGGGATCAGCGTGGTGAGGCTCGACCGCACGCGGCCGTGCCAATCGTTGAAATCGCCCATCATCAAGAGGCCACCGGGCAGCGCGCTCGGGTCGGTGCCCGGGTTGCCGCGCACCAAAGGCTCGAAGATGTCGAGCTGCGGCCGGATCTCGTTGGGCCTGAGGCCGAGATGCGCGGCGATCACGCGGATGTAGCCGAACGGGCTTTCGATCGTCGCCTCGATGGCGCAGCGGGTCTCGCGGCGCGAGACGTGCAGCTCGTGGATATTGACGTCGTGCATCGGCCAGCGGCTGATGAGGACATGGCCGTAGTGGCCGTCGGGCGCGACGATGGTGCGCGCTTCGGCGGCGTGGCTGCCGAGCACTTTCTTGAGCGCGGACAGCGGCAGGTTGGTCTGATCCTTGCCGCGTGAGTCGACCTCTTGCAGCGCGACGATGTCCGGATCGTGCGGGCGGATCGCCTCGATGACGCGGTCGAGGTCGTGACGCAGGTCGGTCCCGATGGCACGGTGGATGTTCCAGGTCAGGATGCGGGCGTAACGATCAGCTGCCGCGCGGCTGGTTTCTTGTTGCATCATGGCAGACAGGCCCCCTGTCCGATCGATTCATGACATAATTTCCCGCAGGAGTCTCCGGCCTGGCCGCCGTTCCGCCCGGTCGCGCCGCCTCGAGATGAACATCTGAAGCCCGACCGAAATTCCGACCGCGGCTACCAGCAGGCCGATCAGCGCGGCGATGCCAGCGAGCGAGGGCTGCTGGATGAGCGTAATGGCCCGGTCGCCCAGCACCGACATGATGGCGAGCCCGGGCGCGAGACCGAGGGCGGTGCCGAGGATGTAGTCGAGCGCCGGGATGCAGATCGCGCCGGCCGCGAGATTGACGATGCTGAACGGGGCCACCGGCACCAGGCGTACCAGAGTGACGGTCGGGATGCCCTTGCGCGCAAAGCTGCGCGTGATGAGATTGAGCCGCGGCCCGAAGAACTGGCGCAAGCCGTGCGGGCCAAGCCAGCGTCCGATGCCATAGGTGACCATGGCGCTGGCCAGCGCGCCGAGCCCGGCATAGAGCACGCCCGGCCAGACACCGAACACCGCGGCGGTGACCGCGATCAGCACCATCACCGGGAACATCACCAGGCCGAGCGCCACGAAGACCAGGATGACGGCAAGCGCGGCCAGCGGGCCTTCCAGCGCGGCCATCGTGCTGGCCAGCACGTCCGGATCGGTCAGTTCCGCCAGCGGCGTCAGGCGCCACGCGGCGGCGAGGCCGAGGAACAGCGCCAGGGTCAGCAGGATGCCGGCCAGTGCCAGCATCGGGCGGCGCTTGCTGCGGCCGATAGCGGTGCCGCCCTCCGACAGCAGGCGGGTCGGATCGATCGGCATGCGCGGATCGGCGACGTATTCCCACATCGAGGGTGGCGACACCGGCAGCGAGCGGTCGGATACTTCCTGCAGCCAGTGATCGCGCTTGGGCAGGGAGCGAATGGCCGCGATGATGGAGCCGTTCTCGGCGATGGCCCCCTGCAGTTCTTCGGCGCTGACGCCGGCATGCTCGGCGATCAGCTCATTGCGGACCTTCAGGACACTCGCGCGTGCCGTTTCGTTGCCGTTCGCCGACACCGCCAGGTCGCATTCCGTGTCGGTGCCCATCGAGCGGTGGCAGAGATTGGCCGAGCCGACCCGGAGATAGCGGTCGTCGACGATCATCACCTTGGAATGGACATGCGGGTCGGCGGGCTTGCCGTCATGGCGGATGCGCGGCGCAGCCATCAGCACGCGGTCGGCGACGCGCGCCTTGCGCAGGATGCGCATCACGCGCGCACGGCCCGCCGTCATCACCGTGCGCTCGAGCTTGCCGCGATACTTGAAAGGACTGACGATCACCGCCTCGAGCTCCGGGTTGCGCCGCATGGCCTTGGCCAGCGCGCGCGCGAAGCGCGAGCAGGTCAGATACTGGCTTTCCACATAGAGCGTGCGGCGCGCGCTCGCGATCATGTCGTGGAACAGGGTCTCGACCTCCTGCACCGCGGCATGCTCCGCATAGGGCGGCTCGGTGCGCGAGATCGCGACGTCGACGTGGCGGAAATGCGGCTCGGCGCACTCCGGCCATGGCGTGGCAAGGCCCGGCACTTCGGGCAGCTCTTCCACGGCGGCGCGCGCCCAGCGGGCCCGCGCCAGCTCGGTCATGGCTTTCGCGGCGTCGCCGTCCACCATCATCTGCACGTCATGGAATCCATTGTACGGCTTGCCCGCGGGATCGACGCGATGCTTGCAGGAGGGATCGTGCGCGCAGGTGTCCCAGCGCCGGATGGTCAGGTCGAGACCGCCGGAGAACACCAGCGCCTCGTCGATCACCACGATCTTCTGATGGTGCGACGAGCCGAGCGGGATCGCATCGTCGAGGCAGAGGTCGATCTGCGGCGGCGTCTTCCAGCGCAAGGCGAGCGACGGCATGGCCTCGCGCTCGCTGGTGAAGAACAGCGAATAGTCCCACAACAGGATGCTGATCTTCAGCTCCGGCCGGCGTTCCACCAGGGCGCTGAGGAAAGGGCCGAGCTCGCGCGGCAGATCGTCGTCGGGCTCGCCCGAAGGCCCGACCAGCGGCGTCCGGCTGTCGACGTCCCAGCCGATGATGTAGATGGTGCGCTGCGCTTGGATCAACGCCTTGCGCAGCGTGCCGTAGTAGTTGGCGGCGTCGATCAGCACGGCGGCGCGCTCGGCGCGAGCCACCCGCCAGGCGTTGCGCCCGGGTCGGAATATGTTAGGTGCCCTGGTGGAATCGTCGGTGACGGGTTCCAACTCCGCCGCTTCGCGCCGGTTAATCCTCTTGGTCAGCATGGACTCATCCTGGCTGTCGCTGCCGTGATTAACGCATTACCGACGGAAAAGTGCCCTGCTGAAGGCTGTCCGCAGCCGCCGACTGCAACGAAAGCCGCATTTCGCGGTTGATCGTTACACGCGATCAGAGAGGTGAGAGCGATGCACAGAACCGTTCGATCGGCCGCCGGCCTGACGGCGGCCGCGCTGCTGATTGCAGCCTGCAGTTCCAGCGACAAGCCTTACGCCCATGAATCCCAGCGCCATGCCACGGCGGCCGAACAGATGTACGGCACGACCGGCGGCAACTATGCGCCGGCACCGCCGAGTGCCGTCGTGGTGACAGAGCCGGCGGCACCGGCCGTCGCGACCGCGCCTTCGGCGCCGCTGACCGTGCCGCAACCGGCGGCGATGATTGCGCCCACGGATGCGGCCTTCGCGCAGAAGGTCGCGGCCTCCAATGCCGCGGAGATCGAGCTGTCGCGGATCGCCTATGTCCGGGCGCATTCGCCGGAAGTGCGCGCCTTTGCCCGGCAGCTGCTGATTGATCACCGCGACATGGCGATCAACCTCGACAACTTCGCACTCGAGCGCGGCTACCTGATCGCCTGGGAGATCCAGCCGGAGATGGCGAGCAATATCGAGCGTCTCCGTACCCTGGATGGGCCGGCCTTCGACAAGGCCTACATGGACCTAATGGTGCAGGCGCACGGCAAGTCCGTCACGACGCTGGAGACGCAGGCGGCGAGCGGACGCGAAACCGCCAGCCTGGCCAATGCGTCCCTGCCGACGGTGCGCCATCACCTGGAGATGGCGCGTGACTTGGACGCCAGGCTCTAGGCCCGCACTTCCGCGGCCGGTTCGACGGGAACCGGCTGCGCCCGTGTGGGTTGATATTTTGTCCCGCCGTGCTTTGGCCGGGCTGTTCGCGGTTACAAACGACAACGAGCGAGGAAACCATGGATCGTGGCATCAAGCTCGCCTGCAGCGCTGTGCTGCTCGGCGCAAATCTTGCCCTGGCGGCGTGCTCCAGCACGGGCGATGGCGCCGGCAATCAGGTCGCGTCCTGCAAGGGCGGCTATCCGGACGGCGGCGGCATCAAGGATATGAGCCCCTATTCGCCGAATGCCGGCTCGTTCCAGCCGGATTGCGAAGGACGCGGCTAGTCACCATTCACGCGCGGGATAAGCTGCGCGCACGAGGTGCGGCGAAGAAGTCTGCCTCCATGTCCCGCACGGGATGTGGGGGCGGATTTCTGTACAGGGCGGTTTGAGCCATGCGCCGCAAGGATAAGCTCGCCCTCTATCGCAAGAAGCGCGACTTCGCCGTCACGCCGGAGCCGAGCGGCGCAGGCAAGGCGCCGGGCAGCGGCAGCCGCTTCGTCATCCAGATGCATGCCGCGCGGCGCCTGCATTACGACCTGCGATTGGAGGTCGGCAGCGTCTACAAGAGCTGGGCGGTGACGCGCGGGCCGAGCCTCGACCCCAAGGACCGCCGGCTGGCCGTCGAGGTTGAGGACCATCCGATCGAATACGGCACGTTCGAAGGCACCATTCCGCAGGGAGAATACGGCGGCGGCACTGTCATGCTGTGGGACCGCGGCACCTGGGAACCGGAGGGCGATCCGGCCAAGGCGCACAAGAAGGGCCACATCACCTTCACGTTCAACGGCGAGCGCCTGAAAGGCGGCTTCAGCCTGATCCGCATGAAGGATCGCGAGCAGGGCCGGAAGGGCCGGCACAACTGGCTCCTGATCAAGAAGAACGACCGGTCCGCCAGGCCTGGCCACGGCGACTCCGCAATCGAGAACGCCACCAGCGTCAAGACCGGCCGCACCATGCGCCAGATCGCGGAAGGCGACAGTCCGGTCTGGGATTCGACCCGCACCAAGGCCGCCATGAAAAAGAACGTCGCCGCGATCAAGGCGGACGAGAGCGGCCGGCGCGGCAAGCTGCCGGCGGTGATCGAGCCGGAGCTCACGACCCTGGTCGAAGCGCCGCCCAGCGGCTCAAACTGGATCCACGAGGTGAAGTTCGACGGCTACCGCATAGGCGGGCGGATCGAGAACGGCAAGGCCAAGCTGATCACCCGCTCCGGGCTCGACTGGACGCGCAAGTTCCCGACCATCGCCAAGGCGCTCGAAAAGACCAGGATCGATTCCGGGTGGGTGGATGGCGAAATCGTGGTGCCTGACGAGAACGGGCTCAGCAGCTTCTCGGGGCTGCAGCGCGCGTTGTCCGAGGGCGATGATCGGCGGATGGTGTTCTACCTGTTCGACTTGCCCTTCCTGAACGGGCGCGACCTGCGCAACCTGCCGTTGGTGCAGCGCAAGCAGCTCCTGCGTGATACCCTGTTCGCGAAGAAGGCGAACGGCGTCCTGGCTCACAGCGAGCATCACGAAGCCGAGGGCGAGGCGTTCTACAAGGCCGCCTGCAACATGGCGCTGGAGGGAGTGGTCTCGAAGCGCAAGGACAGTCCCTATCGCTCCGGCCGCGGCCGCGACTGGGTCAAGTCGAAATGCATCGACCGCGACGAGTTCGTGGTCGGGGGCTACACTCCGTCACGCGCCGGGCGCGGCATCGGCTCGCTGCTGGTCGGGCATTACGAGGGCAAACGCCTGGTCTATGATGGCCGGACCGGTACCGGCTTCGGCTCCAAGGAGGCGCGGGCGCTCGAGAAGGCCTTGCGCAGCCAGCAGATCGACGAACCGCCGTTCGACAAGATGGAGCGCGCCCACCAGGCGCGGGCGCATTGGGTCAAGCCGGAGCTGGTGGCGGAGGTCGGCTATCGCGGCCGCTCGTCAGATGGACTTTTGCGTCAGGCCTCGTTTCAGGGTTTGCGCGAAGACAAGCCAGCCAAACAGATCGCACATGATGACCGGTCGGCACAGATGTCCAAAGCCTCTTCCAAGACTTCGTCGAAAGCTTCATCCGCGAGAGAGGATATCGTTGCCGGCGTCAAGATCACGCATCCATCGCGGGTGATCGATCCGACCACCGGCAGGACCAAGCTCGACATCGCGCGCTACTACGAGCGGGTTGCGGAGACGCTCCTCAAGGACATGGGCGACCGGCCGGTGGCGGTGGTGCGCAATCCCGAGGGCATCACCGGCGAGGCCTTCTTCCAGCGCCACCCGCAGCAGACGTTGAAGGGCCGCATCAGCACGGTGAAGGATCCCGAAGACAAGGAAGAACTGCTGGCGGTGCGCAACGCCAAGGACCTCATCACCCTGGTGCAGTTCGGCGCCATCGAGATCCACCCGTGGCAGACCCACATCGACAAGCTGGATAAGGCGGACCGCTTCATCCTCGACCTCGATCCAGCGCCGGATGTGCCGTTCGCGGCGGTGACGCTGGCGGCCAAGCTGGTGCGCAAGCGGCTGGACGATCTCGGCCTCAAGTCGGTCGTGAAGACCACCGGCGGCAAGGGGCTCCACGTCATCGTGCCGCTGCGGCCCGCCGCAAGCTGGCCGGTGGCCAAGGGCTTCGCCAAGGCGATCGCGGACGCCCTGGCGCGCGACGAGCCGAAAATCTTCCTCGCCAAGGCCAGCAAGGCGGCGCGCAAGGGGCGCATCTATGTCGACTACCTGCGCAACGACCGCGGCTCGACGGCGGTCGGCGCCTATTGCGTCCGGGCGCGGCAGGGCTTGCCGGTCGCCATGCCGCTGGACTGGAGCCAGGTGACGGAGAAACTGCAGCCGGCCGACTACACGATCGAGACCGTAGACACGGTCGCGCTACCCAAAGAGTGGCGTGCGGCGCTGACTTGGCGTCAGGGGTTGGATGCCAAGCGGCTGAAAGCCGTCGGCATGAAATAGGAGCGGTACGATGGCGGAGAGCAGGAAGATCAAGGAGTATCGCAAGAGCCTGCAGGACATGGCCAAGCCGCAGACGGAGGAGCGCCAGAAGGTTCTGGAGGGCAAGGCGGCCAAACTCGGCACCGAGATCTACCGCGAAGAGCGCAAAGGCAAGCCGAAGATCAAGTTGCGGCGCTAGCTAGGGCGCGACTCCAGCACATTGGCGACATCCCCGGAACGCGCTATGATGTGATGGCGTCAAACAACCGAGGAGCAGGGCCATGCCCAAGGGTGACCAGCGCAGCAATCGCGAAAAGAAGAAGCAGAAAAAGGACAAAGGGGCGAAGCATCAGTCGGCCTACGCTGCCGAGTATGGCAAACATCAGCAGCCGCCCCACATCACGGATTCCGGACCCAACAAGAAGCAATAGCGCGCGTCACACGGCGCGCAACACCACGCCGTGGATCACGGCGGCATAGTGCACCGATGCCGCCGCGAGCACGAAGCCGTGCCAGATTGCGTTCTGGAACGGCAGGCGGTCCCAGATGTGGAAGCCGATGCCGATCACGTAGAGCGCGCCGCCCAGGCCGATCAGGCCCAGCGTCTCCCAGCCGAGCGACCGGAACAGCGGGTCGATCGCGATCAGGCCGATCCAGCCCAGCAGCAGATAGGGCGCCACAGACGCGTAGCGCAGGTCGCAGCGCCGGCATAGCTTGATCAACGCGCCGAGGCCAGCGATCGACCAGACGGCGGTGGTAAGGCCCCAGCTCCAGGCGCCGTCCAGCCGCAGCAGCGTGAAAGGTGTGTAGGTGCCGGCGATCATCACGAAGATCGCGGCGTGGTCGCAGCGCCTGAGGGCAGCGCGCCACCGGCTATTGCGTGCCAGGTTATAGGCGGCGGAAAAACTGAACATGGCGACCATGCCGGCGGCGTAGATCAGCAGCGCGCCCAGTTCCAGCCAATCGCCGCGCGCGGCGATCAGCGCCACCAAGGTGGCGCCGCCGATCGAACCAGCGGCGATTCCGAGAATGTGGATGATACAGTCTGCCGCCAGTTCATGGCGGCTGAGTTCGCGGGGGATGGCAACACTCGTGGCAGCGGACATGCGCACACCTTAGGCCCAGTCACGCCAGCTGTCGGGGCTGCAATGCGGGCATCTGGGGAGAGAAACGCGGCAGAAGGGCAAAAAGTTGCGCTCACGAGCCCGTGCTACTGCACCGCAGCGAATGGGGCTGCAGGGTGACGGGTCCGACTAAATGCCCCCGTGCAGTGTGTGGCAACCCATGGTAAATTCCGCAGCGTTGGCCGCTTCGCTCCACGTGTCGTCTTGAGCTCTGTGCACGCGTGACCGGCGAGGTTCCTGGCCATGCTCACAGGATGCAATAACAGAAAAGCGAGGTCATCATGGAGCGCACTTTGAAACGCGTCTGCACCGGCGCCCTCCTGGGCGCGGCTCTCTTGCTGGCGGCGGGTTGCACCACCCACAGCGCGCAGTGCAAGGGCGGCTATCCGGACGGCGGCGGGATCCAGGACATGAGCCCCTATTCACCGAACGCGGGCAGCCATACGCCTGACTGCGAAGGCAAATACTAAAACTCGGGCCCGCGGCGTAGGCGGGCCCGGGCATCCGGTTCGGGCTTGCTCCCCGGTGCAGCCGGTATCGTCCGGCGGGCTGGTGGAGCAAGCCCGAGTCACATCTCGACCCTCCAGTCTTGGCGGTTTCGGCCGCGCACTCTATATGAGGGTGCAGACGTTCCGGTTTCTTTGGACGCCGATATTCCGGCGGGTTCTTCCGCCGATCAGCATGATGTTCGAAAGGACCCTAGCATGAAAGTTCCAGGCGCCGATCATCCGATCACGGTCACGCCGACCAAGGGACGCGTCCAGGTCAAGTTCGGCGGGCAAGTGATCGCCGACAGCACCCGCGCCGTGACGCTCCAGGAAGCGAGCTATCCGCCGGTGCAGTACATTCCGCGCGAGGATGCGAAGATGGCGTTCTTCGAAGCGACCACGCACAAGACGCATTGCCCATACAAGGGCGACGCGTCCTATTTCAGCCTGAAGGCGGGCGACAAGCGCGTGGACAACGCGGTGTGGAGCTATGTCGAGCCGTATCCTTCGGTCGGCGGCATCGCCGGGCATCTCGCGTTCTATCCCGACCGGGTCGATTCGATCGACGTCGCAAAGTAGGTCGCGCGACATCGCATCGTGCCGCCGGACCAAGGCGGCGTTCCCGAACTTGCGCAGGCGATTTGCCGATGGCTGTGTTCCGCTTCTTCGAGGGCTTGCTGCAGCCGACGGCGCTGCCGACTGAGGAAACGCCGCCGCCGGGGCTGGCGGCCTTCTATTGGCACTATGCCAGGCAGGCGCGCTGGCTGGTCGGCGCGTTGTTCTGCACCGGCTTCCTGGTGGCGGTGCTCGACTCCACCATCCCGGTCTTCATCGGCCGGGTGGTGGGACTGGTCGCCTCGCACGACCCGGCCGCGCTGTGGTCTGAGCGCTGGCACGAGCTGCTCCTGATGGCGCTGGTGCTGCTGCTCGGCCGGCCGCTGGCGCTGCTGATGCAGAACCTCATCACCAACCAGGCGATCGTCCCCGGCCTCACCAACCTCATCCGCTGGCAAAGCCACTGGCACGTGGTGCGGCAGAGCTGGAGCTTTTTCCAGAACGACTTCGCCGGCCGCATCGCCAACCGCGTGATGCAGACCGGACCTGCGGTGCGCGAAAGCCTCGTCGCGCTGATTACCGGCGTCTGGTACATCCTGGTTTACGGCACCGCGGCGCTGATCCTGCTCGCCTCCGCCGACCGCTGGCTGGCGCTGCCGATCGTGCTCTGGTTCA
>DATEOK010000009.1:0-4707 GCA_035274225.1 Dongiaceae bacterium | reverse complement strand
GCGCCGCCGTCGAGCATGACCTCTCTGACATTGGCGCAACAACAATCTGTGGAATCTGTGATTGCGGCAAATTGGCACTCGGCCTAATGACATCGGCCAATTGACAGGGTCGACGGCCCGTCGCTAATTGTCATATCAATTGCGTGCTCGCAGCGGAGGGGGACCTTTCAGCTGCGTGGGGGAATAGACCGAATTAAGGTCGTTAATGCGCCATGAGCCGATCTGGCATCGGCTCTCGACGCGCATTCGCTTTTTTGAATCTTGGGGTTTTCGACGCGCGTGCCGGCTGACTGCCGACCGCGTGAACAAGATGATTTGTCTGCCAGCATCAAGGATTGCGCGCAATGAAAGTGTTCTACATTTCTCCGACCGGCTCCGGCTCTCACAGCGGCTCGTCCGCCGCCAATGCCGGCACCATCTACGATCTCCCTAAGTTCGTCGCCGCCGCAGCTGCCGGCGACGAGGTGCGCCTGCTTGCCGACAAGGGCGCCTACAACGTGACCAAGCAGATTACCATCGCGGCCGGCGGCGGCGCCGGCGCGCCGATTACCATTCGCGGCGCGGCCAGTGACGGCACCGCGATGGCGGCGACCATCGTCGGCACGCGCGCAACCGGCTGGAAGCCGGGCCTCGCCGAAGGCGTCGAGCTGTTCCGGCTGATGGACGGCTCTGACCATCTGAAGTTCGCGGACCTCGCGACCAAGAACATCGGCAACGGCGTATTCCGCATCGCCGGCGACCTCGCGGACGTCACGATCAAGCGCGTCACCGCCACCAACGTCACCCGCTTCATCGAAGACCTCGCCTCCGGCAGCGCGACAACCGCCAGCGTCAATGGACTTCTGGTCGAGGATGTCACGGTCACCGGCTATTCGCGCAACGCCATCCATCTCAAATACAACAGCAGCAACGTCACGCTGCACAACGTGGTCGGCGACAGCCAGAAGCAGAATGGCGGCCTCATTGTTTCCGGTGTCGCGCTCGACGGCACGGTGCACAACGTCGTCATGGATCACGTGACCATGCGCAACAACTACGGCCGCGGCGCGGCGGGCGACTATTGGAACGGCGACGGTTTCGTGGCGGAACGCGGCACCTACAACCTGACCTTCCGCGACACCGTCGCCACCGGCAACACCGATGCCGGCTATGACATCAAGGCCAACAACGTCACCATGACCCGTGCGTCGGCCAGCGGCAACACCAAGAACTTCCGCCTGTGGGGCGGCGAGTCGGTTACCGTGACGGACAGCGTCAGCAAGGATCCATACTGGTTCGGCGGCATCGGCAAGGCGTCGCATTTCCAGGCGCCGAGCGGTGCCAATGTCACGCTCAACAACTTCCGCTATTCCGACAGCTCGACCGTCGAGGTGTTCGATCTGTCGAACGGCAACAACGCCGTGCGGCTGGTCGGCATGGCATTGCCGAGCGTCAGCGACATCCACTTCGGCAACAACAGCCGGATCCAGTTGCCGACCGGCCTGGTCATGCACGGCACCTCCGCGGCCGACACGATGGCGGGCGGCACCGGCGACGACATGCTGATCGGCGGCGCCGGCAACGACGTCTATACCGTCAACAAATCCGGCGATCGTCCGGTGGAGGAGGGCGCGGAGGGCATCGATCTCGTGATGACCTCGCTGTCGTCCTACACGCTCGGCTCCCATCTCGATAAGCTGAGCTACACCGGCACCGGCAATTTCAGCGGCACCGGCAACAACCTCAACAACACCCTCACCGGCGGCGAAGGAAACGACTGGCTGAACGGCGGCACCGGCGACGATGTGCTGTCCGGCGGCGAGGGCGGCGACACGTACTGGTTCGGGCTCGGCGGCCGGCACGACACCATCAACAACGGCGATACCGCCGGCGTCGACAGCTTGAAGTTCGGTTCCGGCATCGCCGCGGATGACCTGTGGTTCGCCCAGAACGGTAGCGACCTGCTGGTGACGGTGCGCGGCACCGGCGGGACCGATGCCGTCCGCGTCAAAGGCTGGTACTCCAGCACCGCCAACCGCCTCGGCAAGTTCCAGCTCAGCAACGGCGAGGTCCTGGAAGCCACCAATGTGCAGAAGCTGGTGCAGGCGATGGCGGACTTCTCCACCAGCTCCGGCACGCCCACCAGCCTCAGCGGCAGCGAGCAGCAGACGGTTGAAACCGTCATCGCGGCCAACTGGAAGAGCGCCTGATTTTGGGGGCAGGGGATATAGCCGGACCGGTCTATATCCCCTCCCTTGTGGGCGTTGCCTGCCGAGATCCCCAAATCTGGGGGGAATTATTGGAAAAGCTGGCCATTATTAAGGGTTTAGTCAGCTATCGCGGCGATATTGCTGAAGTGCTGAAAAGTTTGGTTAAAAAATCAACGCCGACATGACCAGCCAGATGCTCACTGTGCCCGTCGACGTCCGCCAGAGGACCCTGAGTTGCCTTGCGACTCTGCTCCGCTTCCATGGCCTGCCCATGGGCGCGGACGCGCTCGGCCGCGAACTGCCAGGCTCCGACCTCATCACCGCCGACGACATCGTGCGCCTGGCGCGCCAGCAGGAACTGAAGGCGCGCCGCACCGCGAGCTCGTACGACCGCCTGCCCGCCGCGCCGCTTCCGGCGCTGGCTCGCGGCCACGACGGCAGCTTCTTCATCCTCGGCCGCTGCAACGAGGACAAGGTGCTGGTCCATCGCGGCACCGGCGGCGCCGCCGAGGTGATGGACCGGGCCGCGTTCGAGGCGATCTGGGACGGCACCCTCATCTTCATCACGCGCCGCGCCACCTTGACGGACTTCGGCCGGCAGTTCGGCATCTCCTGGTTCATGCGCGCGATCTACAAGTATCGCAACCTGCTGAGCCAGGTGCTGCTCGCCTCGTTCTTCCTGCAGATCTTCGCGCTGATCTCGCCCTTGTTCTTCCAGGTGGTGGTGGACAAGGTGCTGGTCCATCGCGGCATGACCACGCTCGACGTGCTGCTGGTCGGCCTGGTCACCGTCTCGATCTTCGAGACGGTGCTCGGTGCGCTGCGCACCTATGTCTTCTCGCACACCACCAACCGTATCGACGTCGAGCTGGGCGCACGCCTGTTCCGCCACCTGGTCGCCTTGCCGCTTGCCTATTTCGGCGCGCGCCGCGTCGGCGATTCGGTCGCCCGCGTGCGCGAGCTGGAGAATGTCCGCCAGTTCATCACCGGCTCCAGCCTGACGCTGGTCATCGACCTCTTCTTCACCGTCGTCTTCATCGCGGTGATGGCGTGGTACAGCTGGTGGCTGACCGTCATCGTGCTGGTCTCGCTGCCGCTTTATGCCGGCATCAGCATCGCGCTGACCCCGCTGTTCCGCGCGCGGGTCGAGGAGAAGTTCAAGCGCGGCGCCGAGAACCAGGCCTTTCTGGTCGAGGCCGTCACCGGCATCGAGACCCTGAAGGCGATGGCGGTGGAACCGCAGATGCAGCGCCGCTGGGAAGAACAGCTGGCCGGCTATGTCGGCTCCTCGTTCCGCGTCGCCAACCTCGGCAACTATGCCAGCCAGTCGATCCAGCTGGTGTCCAAGATTGCGACCGCAGGCATCCTCTATTTCGGCGCCAAGGCGGTGATCGCCGGCGACCTGACGGTCGGCGAACTGGTTGCCTTCAACATGCTGGCCGGCCGTGTGTCGCAGCCGGTGCTGCGCTTGGCCCAGGTCTGGCAGGACTTCCACCAGGTGCGCCAGTCGATCCAGCGCCTCGGCGACATCCTCAACACGCCGGCTGAACCGTCGGCGACGCCCGGCCGCGGCGCGCTGCCGACGATCAAGGGCGCGATTCGCTTCGATCATGCGAAGTTCCGCTACCGCATCGACGGCCCCGAGGTGCTGCGCGGGGTCGAGATCGACATTCCCGCCGGCCAGGTGGTCGGCATCGTCGGCTCCTCCGGCTCCGGCAAGTCGACGCTGGCCAAGCTGGTGCAGCGCCTCTACGTGCCGGAATCCGGCCGCGTGCTGATCGACGGCATCGACCTCGCGATGGTCGACGCCTCGTGGCTGCGCCGCCAGATCGGCGTCGTGCTGCAGGAGAACGTCCTGTTCAATCGCACGGTGCGGGAGAACATCGCGCTGGCCGATCCCGGCATGCCGCTCGACCAGGTGGTGGCGGCGGCCAAGCTCGCCGGCGCGCACGACTTCATCCTGCAATTGCCGGAAGGCTACGACACCCTGATCGGCGAACGCGGCGGTACCCTCTCCGGCGGCCAGCGCCAGCGCATCGCGATCGCGCGCGCGCTGGTGACCAACCCGCGCATCCTCATCTTCGACGAGGCGACCAGCGCCCTCGACCTCGAATCCGAGCAGGCGATCCAGCGCAACATGCGCCACATCTGCAAGGGTCGCACCGTGCTCATCATCGCGCACCGCCTGTCGACCGTGCGCCACTGCGACCGCATCATCACCATCGAGCAGGGCCGCATCGTCGAGGAAGGCAAGCACGAGGAACTGATCGGGAGTGGCGGCCGCTACGCGCTGTTGCACCGCATGCAGTCGGGCGAGGTGATCGATGCAGCGTGACAACGCCGCGCACGATACCCGCGAATCGCCGCTGAACCGGTTGCTGAAGAAGCCGGCGACCGAGGCTCCGGCACCCGCGAACACGCCGTCCGCCCCCGTGGCCAGCACGCCGCAAGCTGCGCCGCAACCGGCTGCCGCCAAGCCGGCGGTGGCGCTCTCGCCCTCCGAGATCATAGCCAACAA
>DATEOK010000008.1:0-5825 GCA_035274225.1 Dongiaceae bacterium | reverse complement strand
CGGCGTCCGGCCGGCCTATCCGGAGACCGGCTATGGCTACATCGAGATCGATGGCGCCCGGCCGGTCGGCGGCGGTTTCGCTGCGCGCAAGTTCAAGGAGAAGCCGACCCCGGAAATCGCCGCCAGCTACATTGTCGACGGGGCGCACTACTGGAACTCCGGCATCTTCTGCATGCGCGCCGATGTCTATCTGGCGGAGCTTGCGGCGTATCAGCCGGCGCTGGCGAGCGGCGCGGCGGCGGCCTGGGCCGCGGCGCGCGACCGCAAGGCGCGGATCGATCCCGCCTCGCGCAGCATCGAGCTCAACCCGGACAGCTTCAACACGCTCGACAACATCTCGGTCGACTATGCGGTGATCGAGCGCTCGGAGCGTGTTGCCATGGTGCCGGCGAGCTTCGAGTGGAGCGACATCGGATCCTGGCGCGCGGTCAGCGAGCTGGTCCCGCCGGATACCGACGGCAACCGTATCGTCGGGCGCGCGCTGGCGCTCGACACGCGCAACACCTTCATCCAGAGCGGACACCGCCTGACCGCCGCCGTCGGCGTCGAGGACCTGCTGATCGTCGACACCGAGGACGCGTTGTTGGTCGCTCATGCCAGCCGCGCCCAGGACGTGAAGCGCATCACAGACCGCCTGCGCGCCGAGGGCCACCAGGCGCAGAAGTTGCACCGCACGGTGCACCGCCCGTGGGGCAGCTTCACCGTGCTGGAGGAGGGCGCGCATCACAAGATCAAGCGCCTGTCGCTGAAGCCAGGCGCCTGCATCTCGCTGCAGATGCACCAGCACCGCAGCGAGCACTGGGTGGTGGTCGAGGGCGAGGCGCGCGTGACCCGCAACGACGAGACCGTCACGCTTGGGCGCGACCAGTCGACCTACATTCCTGCCGGCGCCAAGCACCGCCTGGAAAATGCCGGAGCCGAGCAGCTGATCGTCATCGAGGTGCAGACCGGTCGCTATCTCGGCGAAGACGACATCCAGCGCTTTGAGGACCTCTACGGGCGGTTGTCGGAGGCGACGTAGGAGTGCCGCGGTCGGCGTTGACCGGGATCACCCCGTAACCGCTCTTCATTCACGAGACCTACTCCTCGGAGCGGCCGGTGGCGTCACGATCGCGCTCGTATCGCCTGGTGAGCGGAAACGGCGGCAACCAGGACTCGCGGCGGACAGTCCAGAGTTCGTAGGTTGGCTTCAGTTGGTCCGGGGCATCGAGGGACCCCAGGTTCACTTCGATCTCGTCCGCGCTGCGCGAGAAGACGGATGAACCGCATCGGGGGCAGAAGAACCGCCCGGCGTAGTCGCGTGTTTCGCCATCGATCGTCACCGCATCCTGAGGGAATATCGCGGACGCGTGAAAGAGCGCGCCATGATGCTTGCGGCAGTCGAGGCAGTGACAAAGGCCGACCCGGTACGGGCGTCCCGACGCCACAATTCGGACGTTGCCGCACAGGCAACCGCCGGTGAAGCGGTCCATGCTGCGTCTCCTCCAGATTCCAGCGGTCAGAACGTTTACAATGAGGGCGCTGTCCGTGCAACTTCCCGCGGACGCTGATGATCCGGTTTCGGCATCCTGGCCCGCCGGGCGGCCGCGCCGCTGCGGCCCAAAGGCGGCTTATTTCACGCCTTCAGTCGCGGGCGCTCGATCCCAGCGGCCTGGCAAAGTGCGTCGACCATGGCGGAGAAGTCCTGGCCGCCGAAGCCGCTGGCGCGAGCCGCGCTGAAGGCCTCGCGCGCGGCCGCCGCAATCGGCATCGGGACCTTGGCAGCATTTGCCGCATCGACGATCAAGCTGAGATCCTTGTGCGCGAGGTCGATGGTGAAGCCGGGCGCAACATCGCCTTTGAGCACCTTGGCCGGCCAGCCGATCTTCAGCTGTCCGTTGAAGGCGGTGGTGCCGTAGATGACGTCGAGCGTGCGCTCCAGGTCCAGGCCGAAACGCTGCGACAGCGCCAGTGCTTCCGCATTCAGTTGGCACGATGAGATTGCGAGATAGTTGTTCACCAGCTTGGTGCGCATGCCCGATCCCACCGGCCCGCAGTGATAGATCGTCGTGCCCATGCCCTCGAGCAGCGGTTTCACGCGCGCGAAATCCTCCGGCGTGCCGCCGACCATGAACAGCGATTCGCCGCGGTCGGCATGGGAGGCCAGCCGCCCGACCGGCGCGTCGACGAACGCGATGCCCTTGGCGGCGGCCTTCCTGGCCAGCGCATCGGTGACCAGCGGATCGACGGTGCTCATGTCCATGACCAGGCTGCCGGGCCTGGCATGATCCAGGATGCCGTCGGGCCCGCTCACGACCTGATCCACGATCGCGGAGTTCGGCAGCATGGTGACGACGATCCCCGATCCCTCCGATGCCGCCGCGACCGAGTCGGCGCCGCGCGCCTGCAACAGCTCGAGCTCGCGCACCGCCTCGCGGTTGATGTCGTGGACGACCAGGCGGAAACCTTTCCAGCACAGGTTGGAGGCCATCGGCCGGCCCATCCGGCCCAGTCCGATGAAGCCGATCATGTCGCTGCTGCTGCCAGGCATCGTGTTACCTCGGGGTAGGACGAAGGGATCTGCTATCCGGCGGTGAAGCCCAGATGGGCGCGGAACCGGTTCTTGATAAAGACTGCATCGCGCGACGGCATGGACCGGGGCGGGTTGTCCGCCGCCACCTTGATGACATAGAGGCGCGGCCCCTTGGACGGCTTGTGCAGCGCATTGCCCAGACGGTCGATGTCCGCACCAGTGCGCAGGGTGGCGGTGGCGGCGAAGCCGCTGGCCGCGGCGACCTTGGCGAAGTCGATGCCGTGGCCGGTATGACTGAGCTGCATGCCGGTCTCGCCGAAATGATGGTTGTCGATAACGACGATGGCGAGGTTCCGCGGCTTCGCGACCGCGATGGTGGCGAGGCTGCCGAACGCCATCAATTGCTCGCCGTCGCCGGTGATGACCAGCACGCGGCGCCGCGGCTGGGCTTGCGCGAGACCGAGGCCGATGAGGGCCGCGCTGCCCATCGCGCCCCAGAGATAATAGTTGTCGTCGCGGTCGCCGGCGGTGTGAACGTCATAGGTGGGCGACCCGAGGCCGCTCACCACCAGCGCATCGCCGCGGTGACGCAGCAGCGCCGCCACCGCATCGCGCCGCGCGAGCGTACCGGCCTTGGGAGACTGGGCGTGCGACATTCGGCTCACCATTTCTTTTTCCCGATCAGCCGCTGTCCGATGAGGACCGCAACCTGCTGGTCGGCCTCATAGGCGAGAGCCGCGGCGGCTTCGACCGTCTCGACCAGGTCCGCGGCGGTGTCCGCGCGCATGACACGCACACCGACCGCCTCCAGCGCGCCCTGCGTGGCGCGGCCCATTAGCATCTGCCAAGGGTTGAACTCCGCCCATTCGCCACGCATGGTCACCAGCATCAGCAGGGGAAAGCGGCCGATCACCGGAAGCGACAGCATGTTGATGCAATTGCCGACCCCGCTCGATTGCATCAGCAGCACGCTGCGCTGCCCGCCGAGCCACGCACCGGCGGCGATGGCAATGCCTTCCTCCTCGGTCGTGAGCACGTTCGAGATGACATCGGGATCGGCAGAGAACAGGTTGATCAGCGTCGTGTGACCAGCATCCGGCACGTAGGCCATCTGCCGCACGTCCGCAGCCTTGAGGATCCGATAGAGATCGGATGCCCACTTGGCGCCTTTTGCGCCGGCCGCGCGCGCCGCTTCAGGACTGACCAAGCCGGACCTCCTCAATGCGGATGCCATGGATCGCAGGGCGTATTGTTCGGCTCTTTTTCGAGAAAAGATACAATGATATTGTGCCGATCCATGGCGGCTTCACATGGCTCGGACCGCCGGGCCAGGCTGCCGCGTATCCGCACAATGGCCTCCAGACGCACTTCCGAACGCGATGCGCTCGCCAATCCGACGGCGGAGTTGTGCGCGTTCGTTGCGCGCCTTGCGCTATCGGATGTGCCGCTGCGGGTCGTCCACTTCGCCAAGGGCCTCCTGATCGACTGGCTCGGCTCGGCCTATGCGGGCAAGGGCGCGCACCAGGTCGACATGATCAACGCTTTCGCCGGAACGATGGGCCCGCCCGATGGTCCCAGCACCATCGTCACAAGCCGGCGGCGCACCAGCCCTTACTTCGCGGCCATGGTCAACGCGGCGGCCTCGCATGTCGTCGAGCAGGATGACGTCCACAATGCGTCGGTCTTCCATCCGGCGACCGTGGTGTTTCCGGCGGTGCTGGCGGTCGCGGAGGCGGAGGGCAAGTCGGGCCGGGATATCCTGGAGGCGTCGATTGCGGGCTACGAAGTCGGCATTCGGGTGGGTGAGTTCCTGGGCCGCTCGCACTACGAGGTGTTCCACACCACCGGGACAGCGGGCACGATGGCGGCAGCGGCCGCGGTCGGGAAGCTGCTAGGTCTCGACGCCGACAGGTTGAACCATGCGCTTGGCTCGGCCGGCACGCAGGCGGCGGGGCTGTGGGAATTCCTGCGCGATGCCGCGGATTCCAAGCAGCTCCATACCGCCAAGGCAGCATCGAGCGGGCTGCTGAGCGCCTACTTGGCGCGCGACGGGTTCAAGGGCGCGGCGCGGATCCTGGATGGGGCGCAGGGCATGGCGGCCGGCATGTCACGCGACGCCGATCCGGCGCGGCTGACCGATCGGCTCGGGAAGCGCTGGGCGACGGAGGAGACGTCCTTCAAGTGGCATGCTGCCTGCCGTCACACGCACCCGGCTGCCGATGCGCTGCAGCTGCTCATGGCGCGCGAAGGAATCTCGGCAGGTGACATCAAGGAAGTGGTCGCGGGCGTTCACCAGGCCGCGATCGACGTGCTTGGCGCGGTCGTCGATCCGCAGACCGTCCACCAGGCCAAATTCTCGATGGAAACGGTCTTGGGACTGATCGCTGTCCATGGTGCTGCCGACCTCGACTCGTTCGAGCGCCATGCCTTGAGCGACGCGGCAGTCGCCGCCTTCCGTCCCAAGGTGCGCATGGAGTTCGACAGCGAGGTCAATACGCTCTATCCGCGGCGCTGGATCGGCAAGGTGCGCGTAACGACGACCGACGGCCGGTCATTGAGCGCACGCGTCGACGAGCCGAAGGGCGATCCCGGCAACACGCTGACCAGGGAAGAGCTGGAAGCCAAAGCGCTTCGGCTTGCCGGCTTTCGGGATGGCGCGACGCCGGCAGAGATGAAGCAGGCAATCGACAGGATCTGGTGCATGGACAGTTTGCCGGGTCCCGCCGCAATTCTGCCGCGATAGCCGCTGTCGCGGATATCAACGACATCAGCGCTCGACGATCTTACCTGGAAAAGGCGGTCTTCCAGGCCACGGCCAACAAGACGCAACCTAGGAAAACCTTGAGGAAGGCAGCCGGCGCGTAGGCCACGCACAGCCCGCCGAGCATGGCACCAACGATCGAACCGGCGGCCATCGCAGTGATGATGCGCTGTGGGCCCCCTCCCACTGAGATCGCGCCAGCTCGCCAATACCGCCAGAGCCCGACCATCACCACGCCAATCGATATCATGATGCTCGCCGAGCCTGCTGTCTTGACGTCCGTGTCGAACACCAGGATCAACGTCGGGATCAGCAGCTCTCCCCCGGCCACTCCCAACACGCTGCTTACCAGCCCGACTCCGATCCCGATAACGAGTCCAACACCGAAGTGCATTCCGAAGCCGGGGGCGAGCAGGTCGCCTGTCCGGAGCGGCAGGAAGCTCTCAGCCATCATCAGTAGTCCCAAGGCGCCCAAGAACGCCGCGATGAGACGCACGAGGCGCGCATCGCTAAGCCGGCTGACCAGCGATGCACCAAAGAACGCACTCACCA
>DATEOK010000007.1:0-6285 GCA_035274225.1 Dongiaceae bacterium | reverse complement strand
ACCTGATGCGCGACATCGCGGAAGCGGCGCGCACCTTGCCCGGTGACGGTTGGCTGCAGCGGTTGCAGGACAGGCGGCCGAACGGCGCGGTCGAGATCTTCCTGCATGCCTTGCGCCAGGAGGTGCTGGCCCGCGCCGCCGACGACATGATGGGTTATGGGCAGGAGATCGATGCCCGCCCGGTCAACGAGATGGTGTTGAACGCGGCGCTGGCGCTGGACCGCGAGCTGCAACGCCTGCAGACACCGATGCGCGAGCTGGCCAAGCGCCTCGCCAAGCGGCTGGATGACGATGCCGACGTGCTCGATTCCAACATGCGCCTCAGGATCGACGCCATGGTGCGCGGCATCACCCGCCGCGCCGACATGGAAGTCGCGGCCTGGCGCGCCATGCTGCAATCGCTGGCGCAGCCGATGCCGCCCGAGTTCGTCGACTGGTTCGCGATCGAGCGGGTCGAAGGGCGCGAGCTCGACGTCGGCTTCTATCGCCACTATCTCGATCCCACCAAGCCCTTCATCGACGCAGTGGCGAAGCCCGCACATGGGGTCGTCGTCACCAGCGCGACTCTGACCGACGGCTCGGGCAGCGAAGCGGCGTGGGAAGCGGCTGGCCAGCGCGTCGGCGCGCCGCACCTGGTTGCGCCGGCGTTGCGCGTGCGGGTGCCATCGCCGTTCGACTATGCCAACCAGACGCGCGTCTTCATCGTGACCGACGTGCCGCGCACCGACACGGCGCAGATCGCCTCCGCCTATCGCGAGCTGTTCCTGGCGGCGGGCGGCGGCGCGCTCGGTCTCTTCACCGCCATCGCGCGCCTGCGCGACGTGCACAAACGCATCGCACCGGCGCTGGAGCAGGCCGGGCTCGACCTCATGTCGCAGCACGTCGATGCCATGAGCACGGCCTCCTTGATCGACATCTTCCGCGGCGAGCGCGATGCCTGCCTGCTCGGCACCGATGCGATCCGCGACGGCGTCGATGTCCCGGGGCCCGCGCTGCGCCTCATCGTGTTCGACCGCGTGCCCTGGCCGCGCCCGCACCTGCTGCACCGCGCGCGCAAGAGCGTGTTCGGCGGCACCGACTACGACGACCAGCTGGTGCGCCTGAAGTTGAAGCAGGCTTTCGGCCGGCTGATCCGCCGCGCCGACGATCGCGGCGTGTTCGTGCTGCTGGACCGCCAGATGCCCTCGCGCCTGCTCGGCGCGTTTCCCGCGGAGATCGCGGTCGAGCGCATCGGCCTCGCCGAGGCGATCGAGAAGACTCGAGTATTCCTCGCGCCCTATCAGAGGTAGGAGAGCAGCAAGGACAGGGTGACGACCGAGGCGAGGGTGGAGCCGAGGATAATGCCGGTCGCGCGCCGCACGTAGGTGTCGTTCTGCGACGCCAGCACGAATACCAGCGAGCCGGTCGGCAGCGCGGTGAGCAGCAGCAGGATCCGGAACCAGTCGCGATCGACCGGGATCAGCCAGCAGGCGACCGCGAAGGTCGCGAGCGGATGGACGATCAGCTTCAGCGCCGACATCGCCGATACTTCGACCATGTCGCCCTTGAAGCTCTTGCCCACCATGAACAGGCCCATGGCGAACAAAGCGGCCGGCGGCGCGGCGGCGCCCATGATGTCGCAGAAGGTGAGCAAGGGCGTCGGAACATCGATCGAGAAGGCCGATGACAGGATGCCCGCGATCGCCGATAGCACCAGCGGCGACTTGATGACGCCGACGAACGCATCGCGCGCGACATGCAGGCGTCGGTTGGCGGTCGAAAGCTGGGTCTCGATCCACAGGATGTAGAGGCCCATGACCAACGCGCCGTTCACGATGGTGAGGAGAATGGCGGGCAATGCCGCTTCCCGGCCGAACGCGGTGATCGCAAGCGGAATGCCCATGTATCCGGTGTTGGAGAAGATCGCGCCCATGTTCTGCACGGCGAGGGCGGCGCCGCGCGTGCGGAACACAAACCGGCCGACGGCCAGGGCGACCACGGCGCTCGCCAGCAGGCCGAGCAGGTAGGCCGTGAGATAGGGCCAATTGAAGATCTGCGACAATTCGACCTTGGCCAGCGAGCCGAAGAACAAGGCCGGCAGGGCGGCGAAATAAACGAAGCCGTTCAGCGCCTCGCTGCCGCCGGTTCCGAGCAGGCGAAACCGCCCGCAGGCATAACCGGCGAGAACGATGGCAAAGACGGGGAGAACGACATTGACGACGGCCTGCATGCGGCCGCGACCTTGGCAGAGCAGCAGTCGTCGGTCCAGGGCTTGAGTTTCCGCCCGCGGCCGCTAGAGTGCGGACAAACCTGCCAGAAGCGAGCTATCGGATGATCAACCACCACGCCGCCCTCATCTACACCATGGTCATCATGGCTGCCGCCGACCGCGATGTGTCGGACGCGGAGCTGGGTGCGATGACCGACATGGTCGGACACCTGCCGGTGTTCCGCGACTACGACAAGTCGATGATCTCCAAGACCTCGGCCGCCTGTGGGGAGTTGCTGAAGAGCGACGATGGCCTCGACAAGATCCTGAAGCTGATCCGCGCCGGCCTGCCGGAGAAGCTGCGCGAGACTGCCTATGCGCTGGCCTGCGACGTCGTTGCCGCCGATCAGACCGTGACGCGCGAGGAAGCGCGCCTGCTCGACCTGCTGCGCTACGAGTTGCAGATCGGCAAGCTGGTCGCCGCCGCCATCGAACGCGGCGCCCGCGCGCGGCATTTGACGCTGTCGTAGCGGCGCAAGACCCCCACGGCTGCCACACACTCATTCGTCATGCCAGTGCTTGGCACTGGCATCCACGAGTTTGCTTGCCATAACCGAGCCCCGCCTATTGAAACTCGTGGATGGCAAGGCCAAGCCTTGCCATGACGGATGAGAGGGCGAGGTGCCTAGACCGGCTGCGTCTTCGCGTAATTGAAATAGAGCTCGCGCGCGTGGCGATAGACCGGGCCCGGCTGGAAGTCGCGCTTCTCGAAGCGCGTGACCGGCAGCACCTTGGCGTAGTTGCCGGTAGAGAACATCTCATCGCAGCTTTCGAGATCCGCGACCGTCAGGTCGCGCTCCTCGGCCTTGACGCCATTCTCGCGCAGCAGCTTCAGCACGCGCTGGCGCGTGATGCCGTTGAGGAAGGTGCCGTTGACCTTGGGCGTCATCGCGACGCCGTCCTTCACAATGAAGATGTTGGAACCGGAGAATTCCGCGACGAACCCGTCGGGGCCGAGCATCACGGCATCATCGAAGCCGCGCTTCTGCGCCTCGGCCTGGGCGCGCCCGGCTTGCGCATAGAGCCCGACCGCCTTGGCGTCGGTGGTGGCCGAGTCCGGCCCCGGCCGGCGGTATTGCGTCAGGCAGACGGACATCGGCCCCGGCTGCGGCAGCGGCGTCACGCTGAGCGAGATGACGAGGCGCGTGCTCTCGGCGACGGGCACCAGTCCGCCCTTTTCCGCCCACATGAAGGGCCGCAGGTAGAGCGCGGTGCCGTGCGGGAACTTGGCGATGCCCTCGCGCAGGATGGCTTCGATCTCCTCAGCGCTCTTGGGCGACTTGAGACCGAGATTGGCGGCGGAGCGGATCGCCCGCTCGCAATGCAGTTTAAGGTCCGGCGCATAGCCATCGAAGGCGCGGGCGCCGTCGAAGATCGCCGCCCCCAGCCAGATCGCCTGGTCCCACGATTTCATGATCAGCGGATCGCCTTCGATCCACTTGCCGTCCATCCAGTTCAGCTTATCCACGGTGACGCCCCTGACTGATGTCTGCTCTCAAAGACGCGCGAGCATAATCAAGAGGCTGGCCCGAATCGAGACTGCGTTCGTCCGGCAAGGGCGGCGAAATGCGTCATGGTACAATTGGGCCCAAAATAGAACGAGCGACAAGCTTGCGCCGGTCGCCCGTTCCCCCAAGTCGGCGTAGCCGACGCCAACGAAAAAGCTTACTGGGTGGCCCAGACCACCCGCGCGATCCAGCGGATGTCGCTGGACTTGAAGAATGCCCCGGAGGCCGAATCGGTCATCGATTCCAGATACAGGCCTTCCGCCTCCTGCCGGCCGACGCGGCGCAGCATGACGGTGCCGGACGTGGTGCCGACCGCGATGCGGTCACCGCGGCGAACTTCCTGCTCGGGCGAGGCGATCACGATATCGCCGTCGCGATAGACCGGATCGAATTCGTGGCCGTTGATCTCGACCGCGAAGGCGGTGCGGTCGACGATGCCCGGCGCGTTGAAGCGGCCCCAGGCGCTGCCCACCGGCTGGCCGCTCTGGTCGAAGCAGCTCTCGGTCGCGAGCCGTGCCAGCGCCACCACCGGGATCGACTTGCCGGCCGCGCCGCGGCCGGCCAGCTTGCCGCCCTGGAAGGCGGTGCCTTCGCCGGTGCCCGGGGCGCCGGTCAGCTGCACAAAGCTGGAGAAGCTCTCGCCGGTGACGGTCAGGATCTTGGCGACCGATTCGGTCGAGGGCCAGCGTGGGCGGCCCTCGCGCGTGATGCGCTTGCTGGGATTAAAAGCGGTCGGATCAAGGCCCGCCCGCCGTGCCAGACCCGATGCCGACAGGCCATGCTTGGCTGCCAACCGGTCGATCCCACGCCAGACATCCGCATGCTGGAGCATGGGAACGAGGCCTGGCCGTACGTTGGTTTCAGTCGGGCGTTCCACCGAAGCGCCCTCGACACCGTTGTTCAACATTTCACCCCTCCCAACCTCTCGAACCAAGGCCGCTCAGCGGCTCACAGGCCCGAATGCCCCTGCAATCGAGCGGCAATGTACTCCCATCAAACCTGAAAATATTCAGCGCAGAGGTATAGGTAGGTCCAACGATATAGGTGGGTGTTCTGACCATTCGGCGGCCATTGTTGTGGGCTTGCTGGCGAATCGGCGGTCATTTGGCCTGTTGGCGGGCCATCTGCTATAAGTCCGCCCGGATCGCGGGGGCCTCCGATAATGGACTTTTATTCCGCAATAAAGCCCGTTCTGTGGAGGCTCGATGCCGAGCGTGCCCATCACGTTGCGCTATGGGCATTGGCGCATCATCTGGTCCCGTCCGCCGCCGCGCCGGACGACCCCCGGCTGTCGGTGTCGGCGCTTGGCCGGCGCTTCGCGAACCCCATTGGCCTCGCCGCCGGCTTCGACAAGGACGCCAGGGTCTGGCGCCAGGCCGGGCGCCTTGGCTTCGGCCTGGTCGAGGTCGGCAGCGTCACGCCGCGCCCACAATCCGGCAACCCGCAGCCCCGCCTGTTCCGCCTGGAAAAGGATCGCGCGGTCATCAACCGCATGGGCTTCAACAACGCCGGCGTGGAAGCGATGGCCGCGCAACTGGCAGCGCAACCGTACGACGGCGCGCTCGTCCTTGGCATCAATCTCGGCAAGAACAAGGAAACCGAAGATGCCGCCGCGGACTATGAGATCGGCGCCCGCCGCCTCGGTCCGCTCGCCGACTACATGGTCATCAACGTCTCTTCGCCGAACACGCCGGGCCTGCGCGCGCTGCAGGGCAAGGCGCCGCTGGCGGCGCTAATCGCGCGCACCCACGATGCTCTGGTCGAGGCGTGCGGCCCGACCCCGCCGCCGCTCCTGCTCAAGATCGCGCCGGATTTGACCGAGCAGGATCTTGCCGACATTGCCGAGGTTGCGCTGGAAAGCCGGTTGTCCGGGCTCATCGCCACCAACACCACCATCGCCCGGCCAGCCGGGCTCGACGCGCGCCATGCATCCGAGGGGGGCGGCCTCAGCGGCCGGCCGCTGTTCGAGCCGTCGACCGCGATCCTCCGCGCGCTCTATCGCCTGATTGAGGGCAGGCTGCCGATCATCGGCGTCGGCGGCGTGGCGAGCGGCACCGACGCCTATGCCAAGCTCCGCGCCGGCGCGACCCTAGTGCAGCTGTACTCGGCCCTGGTGTTCGAGGGCCCGGGGCTGGTGCAGCGCATCAAGCGTGAATTGCTGGATTGCCTGGAGCGCGATGGCCTGCGCACCATCGGCGAGGCGGTGGGGCTCGATTATCGGCCCAATCAATCGACTCCTTAATGCGGCGTTAACCGAGAGCGCGCTAGGACCTGGAACCAGCATGTTTCGTGCCCTTCTGCCTTGCCTGATCTACGTCGTGCCCGCCGCGCTGATCGCGCTCGGCCTGCCGCCGCGCGTCAGCGACCTGCCGCCCGGTATGGCGCTCGTCTTCGGATTGCTCGTGCTGCTGGGCGGTGCCCTGCTGCATCTCGGCTATGCCTTGGCGCGCGCGCGCGAACGCGCCGACGGCGAGGTCACCGGCGCGATGGAAGCGATCGCCCATCTCGAACGGGTGCAGCGCCGGCTGG
>DATEOK010000006.1:0-21822 GCA_035274225.1 Dongiaceae bacterium | reverse complement strand
GCGCGTCCGCATGCTGACCGCGGCCGATCCCGGCCAGCCGTTCGACCTCGTGATCGTCACCTGCAAGTCGTACGACCTCGACTCGGCGATCGAGGCGGCGTCGCCACACATGAAAGCCGGCGCGGGCCTCGCCCTGCCGCTGCTGAACGGCATGGCGCATATCGATGTGTTGCGTGCGCACTTCGGCAAGGACCGCGTGCTGGGTGGCCTTTGCGGCATCTTCGCGACGCTGTCGCCGGCGGGCGAGGTGGTGCAAATGGCCGGCCTGCCGCCGCGCCTCTCCTTCGGCCGCTTCAAGGACCAGATCGAGCGCGGCGTGCTGGAGACCGAGGCAAGCGCGATCGAACAGACGATGGCCAAGGCCAACTTCGCCAGCAAGCGCATCGAACCGATCGAGCAGGGCCTGTGGGAGAAGTGGGTCGCCATCGCCACCCTCGCCGCCGGCACCTGCCTGATGCGCGCCAGCGTCGGCGCCATCGTCGCGGGCGACGACGGCGGCACGATCATGCAGGAGTTGCTGGCGGAGGTTGCGGCGGTGGCAAGCGCGGCCGGCTATGCGCCGAACGAGCAGTATGTCGCGACGGTGCGCGGGGTCGTGACCGCCGCCGGCTCAGACGTGACGGCTTCGATGTTCCGCGACATCCAGGGTGGCGGCAGGATCGAGGGCGGGCACATCGTCGGCGACCTGCTGCGCCGCGCCCGCGGCCTTGGCGTGGCGACGCCGCTGCTGCGCATCGCCAACGTGCATCTGCAAGCCTATGACGCGGAGCGGCGCAAGGCGGCACGCTGACCCCTGCAACGATCGGGCGCGGCGACGGTTCATACCCTCGAGGGCGCCGATCCAGCGAGGGGTTTGCCATGTCGTCCGATCCGTCATTGCCGGCGCGTTCGCCGATGGAGCCTGCCACCGGCATCCGCCGCATCAAGCTGGCGCCGCACCAGACGGCCGAACGCGTGACCGCGGTCGACGATCTGTTCGTGCTCGCGCATCTCGGCGTGCCGCGCGTCGACGCCGCGCGCTGGTCGCTCGCGATCGACGGCATGATCGAGCGCCCGCTGATCCTGACGTTGGAAGCGCTGAAGGCGCGGCCCAAGGTGATGGTCGAGGCCGTGCATCAATGCTGCGGCAGCCCGATGGAGCCCAAGGTTCCGACCCGGCGAGTCGCCAACGTGCGTTGGAGCGGCGTCGACCTTGCGACGCTTTTGGGCGAGGTCGGGATCGCACCCACCTCGTGCTTCCTGTGGTCATACGGACTGGACGGCGGCGACTTCGCCGGCACCCGCTGCGACTGGTATCTCAAGGACCTGCCGCTGGAGCGGCTGAAAGCGGGCGACGTGCTCCTCGCCTATGAGCTCAACGGCGCGCCGCTGCCGGCGGAGCATGGCTATCCGGTGCGGCTGGTGGTGCCGGGCTATTACGGGACCAACAGCGTGAAATGGCTGTGGCGGCTGCAGCTCGCCGACCGGCGCGCCGAAGGCTTGTTTGTCTCGCAGCTCTACAATGACACGCTCGACCCGGAGGATGTTGCCGCCGGCCAACCCGCGCGGCGCCCGGTCTGGGCCGTAGCGCCGGAATCGATCATCGTCGCGCCGGCGCCCGATGCCGAACTCGCGCGCGGCGAGGCTGTGGAGATCTGGGGCTGGGCCTGGTCGTTCCGCGGCGTGGCGCGGGTGGAGGTCAGCGCCGATGGCGGCGCCACCTTCCGCACCGCTGCGCTGGAGCCGCGGCAGGGCTGGTCATGGCAGCGGTTCTCGTTGACCTGGCGTCCAGAGAGCCGGGGCGAAATGCGGCTCAGCGCCCGCGCCTTCGATGCCACCGGAACAAGCCAGCCACTGGACGGCGCCCGCAACGCGATCCACACAGTGAAGGTCGACGTGCGCTGAGCGCTACTTGCCCGACCCCGCCACGTCCTGCGTCTCCCGCGTCAGGTAGTACGCCAGCAGGATCGGCCCGAAGGTGATCGCCATGACGATGATGGCGGCGACGTTGGTGACCGGGCGCTGGTGCGGGCGGATCAGCTCCTTGAACATCCAGATCGGCAGGGTTTCCTGCTGGCCCGCCGTGAAGGTGGTCACGATGATCTCGTCGAACGACAGGGCGAAGGCCAACATGCCGCCTGCCAGCAAGGCGGTCGCGAGGTTGGGCAGGATGACGTGGCGGAAGGTCTGCAGCGAGTTGGCGCCGAGGTCCATCGAGGCCTCGATCAGCGCAGGCGAGGAACGGCGCAGGCGCGCGATCGCGTTGTTGTAGACCACGACCACGCAGAAGGTGGCGTGGCCGGCGACGATGGTCCAATAGCTGAACGGGATGTTGGCAAGGTCGAAGGCCGCGCGCAGCGAGATGCCGGTCACGATGCCGGGCAGCGCGATCGGCAGCAGGATCAGCAGCGTCACCACTTCCTTGCCGAAGAACTTGAAGCGGTACATCGCCGCGGCCGCCAGCGTGCCGAGGACCAGCGCGGCGATCATCGCGATGAACGCCACCGACACCGACAGCCACAACGCGTGCCAGAAGTCGGCGCGGCCGAAGGTGACGCCGAACCACTTGGTGGTGAGGCCCGGCGGCGGGAAGGAGTAGCTCTGCTCGTCGGTGGTGAAGCCGTAGAGCACGATGAACAGGATCGGCAGGTTGAGGAACAGGACCGCGAACCACGCGCCGGCGGTCAGGCCGAAGCCGGCCTTCGGCGTCGCGCGGTCGAGAGCGATTGCGGCCTTAGAGGGCATCGAAGGCTCCGAAGCGCTTGGCGATGGTGAGATAGACCGCCATGATCACGATCGGCGCCATCGCGAAGGCGGCAGCCATCGGGATGTCGCCGGCGGTGCCCTGGAACTGGTAGACCGCCTGGCCGATGAAGGGCCGCGACGAGCCGATCAGCTGCGGGATGATGTAGTCACCGAGGGTGAGCGAGAAGGTGAAGATGGAGCCCGCCGCGATGCCCGGAATGGCGAGTGGGAAGATCACGTTGCTGAAGGTTTGGCTGGGCTTGGCGCCGAGATCGCTGGAGGCTTCGATGAAGGAGCGCGGCACCCGCTCGAGCGCAGCCTGCAACGGCAGGATCATGTAGGGCAGCCAGATATAGACGAAGGTGATGCAGGTGCCGACGTGCGAGGTGGAGAGCGAGGAGCCCTGCAGCACCGGCAGCGACAAGATGCCGTCCAGCACCCAGCCCAGCCCGAGTTCGTTGAACGCCCAATGGATCACGCCTTCCTTGGCGAGGATCAGGCGCCAGGAATAGACCCGCACCAGGTAGTTGGACCACAGCGGCAGCATGACTGCGACATAGAACAGCGCCTTGGTCTTCGGCCCGGCGTAGCGCGCCATATAGTAGGCGAGCGGAAAGGCGATGATGCCGCTGATGATGGTGACGATGGCCGCCATGCCGAGGGTGCGGCCGATGATCGAAAGGTTGACCTCGCCGAACAGGCGCACGTAGTTGCCGAGGGTCGGCTGGTAGATGACCTTGCCGGTGAAATCGTCGAGTTGGAAAAAGCTCTGCGCCAGGAGCGCGAACAGCGACCCGAGATAGACGATCCCCAGCCACAGCAGCGGCGGCAGCAGGAACAGCGCCAGCAGCATGCGCGGCCGCAGGTAGAAGTAGGTCGAGAGGCGCGAGCTGAAGGACGGCGGGAGCGTGGTGGCGGCGGCGGTCACGGCGGTGCCCCTACTCTACCGTCATGGCAAGGCTTGGCCTTGCCATCCACGAGTTTCGTTGGGCGATATCCGACACGCACAGGCAAACTCGTGGATCCCAAGGCCAAGCCTTGGGATGACGGGGGATGGTTAGGCGATTGTGGGCGCGGCGCATCGCCCTCAGCCGCCGAACGTCATCAGGTGGCGCTCGTCCCACCACAGCGTCACCTTGCTGCCCTGCTCCGGCGCATAGTGGGTGTCGCGGTTCTGCTGCATGACGGCAAGATGGCCGCCGCCGGAAAGACGGATGTCGAAGCGGGTATTGGCGCCGAGATAGAGCAGGCTCTCGACCTCGCCATCGATCTTCATCGCGTTGGCGGGCGCGGCGCTGCCGCCCGGAGCAAGATGGATCTTCTCCGGCCGGATGGAGCAGGCTTGCGCGGCGCCCGTCACCGACCTGGCTGCTTCGCCCTGCAGCAGGTTGGAGACGCCGACGAAGCCGGCGACGAACTCCGTCTTCGGGTGCTCGTAGAGCTCGCCGGGCGAAGCCAGCTGCTCGATCTTGCCCTGGTTGAACACCGCGACGCGGTCGCTCATCGACAGCGCCTCGCCCTGGTCGTGAGTCACGTAGATGAAGGTGATGCCGACCTGGCGCTGGATCGATTTCAATTCCACCTGCATCTGCTCGCGAAGCTTGAGGTCGAGCGCACCCAAGGGCTCGTCGAGCAGCAAGACGCTCGGCCGGTTCACCAGCGCACGCGCCAGCGCAACGCGCTGGCGCTGGCCGCCGGACAGCTGTGAGGGCTTGCGGCCGCCGAAGCCGCCGAGCTTTACCATCGCCAGCATCTCCTCCGCGCGCTTGGCGCGCTCTGCCGGAGGCACCTTCCTGATCATCAGGCCATAGGCGACGTTCTCCGCGACCGTCATGTGCGGGAACAACGCGTAGTCCTGGAACACCGTGTTGACGTCACGGTCGTAGGGCGGGACGCCCGCCATGTCCTTACCGTGGACGGCGACGGAGCCCTGAGTCGGCTGCTCGAAGCCGGCGATCAGGCGCAGGCACGTGGTCTTGCCCGAGCCGGAGGGACCGAGCATGGCAAAGAACTCGCCGTCCAGGATGTCGAAGCTGACATCGTCGACCGCCTTGACGGCGCCATAGTGGCGCGACACGGCACCGAAGGAGACGGCGATCGACTTGCCAGTGGTTGGATTCTGGGGCATGGCGGCGATTTCGGCGGGGTGGATAGAGTTGGGGCGGATCGTCGCCGATCCGCCCCGTTAAGATCAAGTCTGGCCCAATTCAGATCTCTCGGGCAAAGCAGGCTCAGCTGCCGCTTTGCACCGCCTGATAGGCCGCCACCCAGTCGCGGTACGGCACGCACTCCCGGCCGCCACCGCAATCGCGCACCGGCGTCTTCCAGAAGTGGACGCGCTTGAAGTTCTGGATGCCGTTGGTCTTGCAGCCGGCGTCGGTCAGGATCGGATCGGCACAGGAAGCCGGGACCGCCGGCACGCTGCCGAACCAGGCCGCGGTGCCCGCCTGGGCATTGTCGGACAGCGAGTGGTTCAGCCACATGTAAGCGCAGTTCGGATGCGGCGCCGCGACATGCATCATGGTGGTGTCGGCCCAACCGGTGGCGCCTTCCTTCGGCACCGTCGACCCGATCTTCACCTTGCCGCCCGCGCGCAGCGTGTTGACCTGGTATGGCCACGACGTCGACGCGACCACGCCTTCCGACGTGAAGTCATCCACTTGCGCCGCCGCATCGCCCCAGTATTTGTTGACGATCTGGCGCTGCTGGCGCAGCAAGGCAACCGACGCGTCGAACTGCGGCTGGGTCAGCGCATAGGGATCCTGGATGCCGAGCTCCGGCTTGTGGGTCATGAGGTACAGCGCCGCGTCGGCGATGTAGATCGGGCCATAGTACGCCTCGACCCGGCCCTTGTTGGACTTGCCGTCCGGCAGCTGCTGCTCCTCGAACACGATTGACCAGCTCTGCGGTGCGTTCTCGAACACGCCGGCGTTGTACATCAGGACGTTGGCGCCCCACTGCCACGGCACGCCATAATGCTTGCCGTTGACGGTGTGCCAGACCGCGCTCTGCAGATTGGGATCGATCTTGTTCCAGTCGGTAATCAGCGCGGTGTTGATCTCCTGCACCGTGTTGCCGGCGACCAGGCGCAGGCTGGCATCGCCCGACGCGGTCACCAGGTCGAAGCCGCCGGCATTCATCAGCGAGACCATTTCGTCGGAGCTGCCGGCGGTTTTCACCGTCACCTTGCAGCCGGTCTCTTTCTCAAAACCGGTGACCCAATCGTATGCGGGATCGGATTCCCCGCGCTCGATGTAACCCGGCCATGCCACGATCGAGACTTCGCCCTCGCCCGGACCGATGGCGGTCAACATATCGGCGCTTGCCGTGTGGGCGGCCAGGATGATGGCCGCGGCCGCGACGGTCGCCGTCAGCTTGATGCTTTGGGACATGTTGCCTCCTAGAGTTTTCCCCGTTCGAAACCTTCGCTGGATCCGCAATGGTGGGCACGGACCCTCGGCCAGTCTGGGCGGCACCAAGACGCAGAACACCGCGCCAAGACCCTGACCGACCGGTCAACGGTAGCCTGCCGAAAGTTAAATGTAAAACCCGGAAAGGGACGGAATTTAATATTTCGAGTTCAGATCATTGGGGTGCGTCGGCAACGAACTCGGCCATCGATTGCTCGAGCCAGGCGCGTTCCAGGTCGCGCGTGATGAAGACGATGCGCGAGCGCCGGTCCGTGCCGCTCCAACCCGGCAATGCCGCCGGCGGATGGAACAGATGCTGGATGCCGTGAATGGCGATTGGCATGTCCGAACCGGCAATATTAAGAATGCCTTTGATGCGCAGCAGGTCGGCGCCGCGCATCGTGATCAGCATCTCGATCCAGGTGACGAACTTGTCCCATGCGATCGGACGATCGTAGGTCAGGCAGAAGGCGCGGATGTGATCGTCATGGCGGTTCACGTCCAGCGCGGCATGATCGTGGTGGTGATGGTCGTGACCATGATGATCGTGATGATGGTCATTGGCTTGCGCGTAGGCCTCTTCCTTCAGCCAGCGCGCCACATCGGGACTCTTCCCCGCCGGATTGTAGAGGCCGGCATTGAACAATTGCTCCGCCGCCACAGCCCCGTGTGCGACCGGGAATAGCGGCGCCGCGGGATTGAGCGCCTGCAAGCGGGCTTCGAGTGCCGCGCGCTGTCCCGGCGTGGCGAGATCGGTCTTGGTGAGGATCAGGCGGTCCGCCACCGCTGCCTGTTTCACGGATTCGAACTGGCGGTCGAGCTGGTCCATGCCGTTGACCGCATCGACCGTGGTGACGACGCCGTCCAGGCGATAGAAGGCGCTGAGCAGCGGATCGCCGATCAAGGTCTGCAGAATGGGCGCGGGATCGGCGAGGCCCGTGGTCTCGATCACCAGGCGCTTGAACTTCGGCACCTCGCCGCGGTCGCGCCGCTTGTAGAGCCGGCGCAGCGTGTCGATGAGGTCGCCGCGGATCGAGCAGCACAGGCAGCCGGAGGACATCAGGATGGTGTCTTCCTTCGCCTCCTCGACCAGCAGGTGGTCGAGGCCGATTTCGCCGAACTCGTTGATGACGACGGCGGTGTCGGCCATGTCCGGCTGGTGCAGCAGGTTCTTGAGCAGCGTGGTCTTGCCGGAGCCGAGAAAGCCGGTGATGACCGAGACCGGCAACCGCTCCAGTTCGGGCGCCTCGCTCATGACGGTGCCTTCGGCCCTACTTCGAAGCCTGGGCGCGGCGCAGGCCGTGCAGGGCATAGAGGCCGAGCGAGAACAGGATGAAGGCGCCGGCCTGATGCGCGACCGCCAGCGGCAGCGGCACCACCAGCATCAGGGTCGCGATGCCGAGCATGGCCTGGCCCAGGAGGCCGAACGGCAGATAGTAGAAGCGGCGCTTCACCTCGGCGCCGAGCGCGGCACGACGCGCGCGCACCACCAGAGAGATCAGCGCGATCGCGACGAAACCAGCCGTCAGACGGTGCAGGAACTGCGCGGTCACCGGATTTTCGAAGAAATTCGCCCACCACGGCGTCTGCACGAACAGGTCGGGCGCGATCCAGTGCTCGCCCATCATCGGGAAGTTGTTGTAGACGAAGCCGCCATCGAGGCCGGCGACGAAGCCGCCGATCGCGATCTCCAGGGTGATGACGATGATCATGATCCAGCCGTGCCGGCGCAGCACCTGATGCACCGGCGGCTGCACCCGCACGCGCGCGGGATAGAGCATGTCGAGCGCGCTCCACAGCAAAGCGCCGTAGATCACCAGCGCCAGCAGCAGGTGCGCGACCAGGCGATACTGGCTGACGTCGGTGCGGTCGGCGAAGCCGCTTGCCACCATGATCCAGCCCATCAGGCCCTGCAGCCCGCCGAGCACGAAGATCGCAGCCAGCCGACCGGCGGCGCGGCGGCGCAGATGGCCGCGCACCCAGAACCATAGGAACGGGATGAGGAAGGCGACGCCGATCAGCCGGCCCCACAGCCGATGGAAATACTCCCACCAGAAGATCGACTTGAACCCGTCGAGGGTCATGCCGGCATTGACCTGGTGGTATTCGGCGATGCCCTGGTAGATGCGGAAGACGCGCTGCCATTCCGCCTCGCTGAGCGGCGGGATCGCTCCCATGATCGGCTTCCATTCCATGATGGAAAGCCCGGAATCGGTGAGGCGGGTGATCGCTCCCAGCATGACCTGAAGCAACACCATGGCCGCCATACCCAGCAGCCAGAGCCCGACGGCGCGGTCGGCCGTGGCCGGCCGGGCGGCGGCAGCGCCTATGGGTGCGGTCTGGACGTAGGACACGGGATTGCGGCCTCAAGCCTCGCAAAATCAGCGGCGGGACCATAGCCTGAGGTGGGGTCTGTTGCAGCCGAAAAAACGGCCAAGGGTGTCGCAGATCACGCGGCTTTTTGCCCCGTCTAGGGGCGGACCGGGTCTAGGGGTGCCGTTTGTATTTGGCCGGCAGCAACTCCTCGACCGGAATCCGGACGTGGGCGTCGTCGCGCAGCAGGATGACCGCTGCCCCTGCCGCGAAATCGGTCAGCATTTCCCGGCAGATACCGCAGGGGGAGACCACCTTGCAGTCCTGGTGCTGCTCCCTGGGTCTCGGATGGCGGACCGAGACGATGGCCTCGATGCCCTTTTCGCCACCGGCCATGGCCTGGCCCAGGGCGACCGCCTCGGCGCAAACCGAGGCCCGGCCGACGTAGGTGTCGAGATGCAGGCCAGTGTAGATCCGGCCCGAGGCGCCGCGCACCGCGCTCGCGATGTGGTGCCGGTTCTCTGTATAACGCTGTTCAATCAATGACTTGGCGGCATCGACCAAGGCTTGGTCGGCGGCCGTGATCGGGGTCCCGGGGAGTGGCTTGTTCATGGCGCGATGCTGCGGGGCCGCACGGAAACCGTCAAGCCGTGGTCAAAACTGAATGCAGAGCCGGAGAGAGTCGTAGAGCGCGGCGTGGATGTTGCGGCTGCTGACCGCGTCGCCGACCCGGAACAGCTGGAACCGGCCGTCGCGGTTGCGTACCAGGCTCTGGGGCCGGTTGGCGATCAGGGCGTCGATGTCGACCTCGCCGCGATTGGAGGACTGCTCCTTGAGCGCGAAATAGGCCTCGGCGGCCGGCAGGGTGCCGTGCTCGGCGATCACCTGGTCGGTGCGGCGCTCGGTCTCCGACTTGTCGTAGTCGTTGCTGAGGACCGCCACCAGCTTGTTGCCGTCGCGCCGAATGCCTTTCAGGCGATGGTTGAGGGTGAACGTCGTCTTGGCGGCGTAGAGCTTCTTGAAATAGGCCGGATAATTGATGCCGCCGACATCGACGCCGGCCGCGCGCTCGGGCGAGACGTATTCCAGCCGGGCGCCTTGATCGACCACGAATTCCGCCAAGCTCAGGCCCTCGTGCGCGCCGTGGTCGTCGAACAACAGGATCTCCGGCGCCACTTTGGTCTGACCGGCGAGAATATCCCATGGGCTGGTCGCCAGCTCCGCGCCGAACTGGAGGCGCCCGGCGAACGGCAGGCCGCCGGTCGCGATCACCACGATGTCCGGGTTCTCCGCCAGCACGTCGGGCGCCTCGGCATAGGTGTTGAAGCGGACATCGACATCGGCCAGCTGCACCTCCGCCGCCAGCCATTCGACGATGCCCACGATCTCGCGCCGACGCTGCAGCTTGGCGGCCAGGAGCACCTGGCCGCCCGGCTTGTCGGCGGCTTCGAACAGCACGACGTTGTGGCCGCGCGCCGCCGAAACCCGCGCCGCTTCGAGGCCGGCGGGGCCGGCGCCGACCACCACCACCTTCTTCTTCGCGCCGGTGGCCGGCGTGATGACGTGGGGCATGGTGGCTTCGCGGCTGGTCGCCGGGTTGTGCAGGCACAGCGCCTCCATGCCCTGGTACAGGCGGTCGATGCAGTAGCCGGTGCCGACGCAGGGCCGGATGCGGGTCTCCTCGCCGCGCTGGATCTTGGCGACGATGTGCGGGTCGGCCATGTGCGCGCGGGTCATGCCGATGAGATCGACCGCGCCGGAGGTGATGGCGTGGCGCGCGGTCGCGACGTCGTTGACGCGCGCGGCCTGCATCACCGGCAGCTTGACCAGCCGCTTCACCTCGCGGGCGAGATCGAGGTGCGGGCCGGCCGGCGTGCCCATGCCGGGAATGACGTGGGAGATCGATTCGTCCGAGCCGATGTAACCCTGGATCACGTTGATGAAATCGATCAGGCCGCTGTCCGCCATGTGCCGCGCGATGGCGAGGCCGTCCTTGCGGCTGAGGCCGTCCTCCCTCGTTTCGTCCGCCACCATGCGCAGGCCGACGATGTAGTCGTTGCCGACCTGGCGGCGGATCTCCTGCAGCACCTCGACGGAGAAGCGCACGCGGTTCTCCAGCGACTGGGTACCGTATTCGTCTGTGCGCTCGTTGGTGATCGGCGACCAGAAGGCATCGAACAGGTGGCCGTACGCCTCGATCTCGATCCCGTCCATGCCGCCCTCGCGGCAGCGCCGCGCGGCGGCGCCGTAGGCCGCGATCACGCGCGCGAAGTCCCAGTCCTCCATCTCCTTGGGGAAGGCGCGGTGCGCCGGCTCGCGCACCGAGGAAGGCGCGATCACCGGCAACCAATGCTCCTTGGCCCAGGAGGTGCGGCGGCCCAAGTGCGTGATCTGGACCATCACCGCGGCGCCGTATTTGTGCACGCCGGCGGTGAGCTCCTTGAACCAGGGGATGATAGCGTCGCTGCCGACATAGAGGTTGCCGAAGGCCTGGGGCGAATCCGGGGCGACGATCGACGATCCGCCGATCATGGTCATGCCGATGCCGCCCTTGGCCTTTTCCTCGTGGTAGAGGCGGTAGCGCGCCTTGGGCAGCGCCTCCTCGGAATAGGCCGGCTCGTGCGAGGTGCTGATGACGCGGTTCTTAAGCGTCAGATGCTTGAGCTGGAACGGCTGCAGAAGCGGATCGGCCATGCGTGCAAACTCTCCCGGAAACAGGCCGCGACTCTAGGCGAAGCGGCGGTGGTTCTACAAACCGGAATCGGCTGTTTTCTGCCGCGAAAAAGCAAAACGTCGCTTGACCCCGCCTCCCGCGCAACAGGCTTGCGCGCCACAACGCCGCTGGAGGTGGAAGCTTGCGCGCAGCGCACCGCCCTTGCCGCCGGCCCCTGCCCGTCTAGAATGACCGGCAAAGGGGGCGTCACCAAAGCACCCAGCGGGAGGAATTCATGGAATTGCGGTCCCTCGACTTCGACCTGGGCGAGACGGCCGAGGCGTTGCGCGAGAGTGTGCGGTCCTTTGCCGACGCCGAGATCGCGCCGCGCGCCGCCGACATCGACCGGAACGACGATTTCCCCGCCGACCTGTGGCGCAAGTTCGGCGACCTTGGCCTGCTCGGCATCACGGTCGAGGAGGAGTTCGGCGGCGCCGGTATGGGCTACCTCGAGCACGTGATCGCGCTGGAGGAGATTTCCCGCGCCTCGGCCTCGGTCGGGCTGTCATACGGCGCGCACTCCAACCTGTGCGTCAACCAGATCCGCCGCAACGGCACCGAGGCGCACAAGCGCAAATACCTGCCCAAGCTGATCTCAGGCGAGCACGTCGGCGCCCTCGCCATGAGCGAGCCGGGCGCCGGGTCCGACGTCGTCTCCATGCGCCTCAAGGCCGAGCGGCGCGGCGACCGCTATGTGCTCAACGGCACCAAGATGTGGATCACCAACGGACCGAACGCCGATATCATCGTGGTCTATGCCAAGACCGATGCCGAAGCGGGGCCCAAGGGCATCACCGCCTTCATCGTCGAGACCAAGAACAAGGGCTTCAGCGTCGCGCAGAAGCTGGACAAGCTCGGGATGCGCGGCTCCAACACCGGCGAGCTCGTCTTCAACGAATGCGAGGTGCCGGCGGAGAACGTGCTGCAGGCCGAAGGCAAGGGCGTCAACGTGCTGATGAGCGGCCTCGACTACGAGCGCGCGATCCTGGCGGCGGGCCCGCTCGGCATCATGCAGGCGGCGATGGATGCGGTGGTGCCCTATGTCCACGACCGCAAGCAGTTCGGCCAGCCGATCGGCACCTTCCAGCTGATGCAAGGCAAGATCGCAGACATGTATTCGACGCTCTCCGCCTGCCGCGCCTATTGCTATGCGGTGGCGAAGGCGTGCGACAAGGGCCAGATCACGCGCAAGGATGCCGCCGGCGTCATCCTCTATTGCGCCGAGAAGGCGACCTGGATGGCGTTGGAGGCGATCCAGTGCCTGGGCGGCAACGGCTATATCAACGACTATCCGACCGGGCGCCTGCTGCGCGATGCCAAGCTGTACGAGATCGGCGCCGGCACCAGCGAGATCCGGCGCATGCTGATCGGCCGCGAAATCTTCAATGAGACGGCGTGAAAGCATGTCCATCCTCAAAAGCGAGATCGACACCCGCTCCGAAAATTTCCAGCGCAACCAAGCCGCCATGCAGGCCCAGGTCGACGACCTGAAGCGCCTGGTCGAGCGCATCAAGCTCGGCGGCGGCGAGGCGGCGCGGACCAAGCATTTGAGCCGCGGCAAGCTGCTGCCGCGCGACCGCATCCGTTGCCTGATCGATGCCGGCGCGCCGTTCCTCGAATTCTCGCAGCTCGCGGCCTACGACGTCTATGACGACGACGTGCCGGCGGCCGGCATCATCACCGGGGTCGGGCGCGTTGCGGGACGCGAATGCGTGATCGTCGCCAATGACGCGACGGTGAAGGGCGGCACCTACTTTCCCGTTACGGTGAAGAAGCACCTGCGGGCGCAGGAGATCGCACGCCAGAACAACCTGCCCTGCATCTACCTGGTCGACAGCGGCGGCGCCAACCTGCCGAACCAGGACGAGGTGTTCCCGGACCGCGACCACTTCGGCCGCATCTTCTACAACCAGGCCACCATGTCGGCGGCCGGCATCCCGCAGATCGCGGTGGTGATGGGCTCCTGCACGGCAGGCGGCGCCTATGTGCCGGCGATGTCGGACGAGAGCATCATCGTCAAGAACCAGGGCACCATCTTCCTGGGAGGCCCACCGCTGGTGAAGGCCGCGACCGGCGAGGTGGTGAGCGCGGAGGACCTGGGCGGCGCCGACGTGCATTCGCGCCAGTCCGGTGTCACCGATCACTATGCCGAGAACGACCGGCACGCGCTGGAGATCGCGCGCTCCATCGTCGCGCATCTCAATCGCGGCAAGCAGGTCACGATGGACGTCGCCGCGCCGGAAGAGCCGCTGTATGACGCCAGGGAGATCTACGGCATCATCCCGGCCGATCCGCGCCAGCCGTACGACGTGCGCGAGGTGATCGCGCGGCTGGTCGACGGCAGCCGGTTCGACGAGTTCAAGAAGCTCTACGGCACGACCCTGGTCACCGGCTTCGCCCGGATCTGGGGCTATCCGGTCGGCATCATCGGCAACAACGGCATCCTGTTCTCCGAATCCGCGCTCAAGGGCGCGCATTTCGTGGAGCTGTGCGCGCAGCGCGGCATCCCGCTCCTCTTCCTGCAGAACATCACCGGCTTCATGGTGGGCAAGAAATACGAGGCCGGCGGCATCGCCAAGGACGGCGCCAAGATGGTGACCGCGGTGTCCTGCGCGCAGGTGCCGAAGCTGACCATGCTGATCGGCGGGTCGTTCGGCGCCGGCAACTACGGCATGTGCGGCCGAGCCTTCTCGCCCCGCTTCCTGTGGATGTGGCCGAACGCGCGCATCTCGGTCATGGGCGGCGAGCAAGCCGCCAACGTGCTGGCGCAGGTGAAGCGCGATGCGATGGCGGCGCGCGGCGAAGACTGGCCGAACCACGAGGAGGAGCAGTTCAAGGCGCCGATCCGCGCGCAATACGAGGCGCAAGGCCACCCCTATTTCGCGGGTGCGCGGCTGTGGGACGACGGCCTGGTCGACCCCGCCGATGCGCGCATGACGCTCGCGCTGGGGCTGTCGGCCGCGCTCAACGCGCCGGTCGAGCGTACCCAGTTCGGCATTTTCCGGATGTAGCCATGGCCTCGTACCTCCAGATCGATAAGACGGGCAAGGTCGCGACCGTTCGGCTGAATCGGCCGGACAAGCACAACGCGTTCGACGAGCATCTGATCGCGGAACTCACGCAAGCGTTCCGCGATCTCGCGGGTGACGCAGCGGTGCGCGTGGTGGTGCTCGCCGCCAACGGACAGAGCTTTTCCGCCGGCGCCGACCTCGACTGGATGAAGCGCATGTCGGCGATGAGCCGCGCCGAGAACGAGCGCGATGCCATGGCGCTGGCCGACCTGATGGAGGCGATCGACCGCTGCCCGAAGCCGGTGGTGGGCCTGATCCAGGGCGCGGCGTTCGGCGGCGGCGTGGGCCTTGTCGCCTGCTGCGACATCGCGATCGCCAGCAGCGGCGCCAGCTTCTCGCTGTCGGAAGTGCGCTTGGGCCTGATCCCGGCGGTCATCTCGCCCTACGTCGCGGCGGCGATCGGACCGCGCGCCTGCCGGCGCTATTTCCTGACCGCGGAACGGTTCGACGCCGCGACCGCGGCGAAGCTCGGCCTCGTCCACCGCGTGGTCGAGGCGGAGGCACTGGAGGCGGCGCGGGACGAGACGATCAAGCAGCTGCTGACCGGCGGACCGGCGGCGCAGGGCGCGGCAAAGGATTTGATCCGACGCGTGGCCGGTGCGTCGATTGACGAGGCACTGCGACGCGACACCGCCGGGCGGATCGCCGAGGTGCGCGCGTCGGCCGAGGGCAAGGAAGGCATTGCCGCCTTCCTCGAGAAGCGCAAGCCGGGGTGGAGTTGAGGGGATGTTGAGACACGAATGCGCGAACCCACTCGGTGAGCCCCTTCCCCCCTTGTGGGGCAAGGTTGGGATGGGGGGTGCCGCCGCACCATCGCTGGTGCTCTATACCCGCCGCTCGTGCGGCGGCGCCCCCCATCCAGCTTCGCCTAGGTTCGCTCCGCTCAAGGCTCCGCATCCTTCCCCCACAAGGGGGGAAGGGAGTCTCTATTGGGGGAAATGCTAAGGGGATGTTCCGCAAGATCCTGATTGCCAACCGCGGCGAGATCGCCTGCCGCATCATGCGCACCGCCAAGCGCCTGGGCGTCGGCACCGTCGCGGTCTATTCCGAGGCGGACGCCCATGCGCTGCATGTCGAGATGGCGGACGAAGCGGTACTGATCGGTCCCGCCGCGGCCGCGCAAAGCTATCTCGCCATCGACAAGGTGATCGCAGCGGCAGTCGCGACCGGCGCCGAGGCGATCCATCCGGGCTACGGGTTCCTCTCCGAGAATGCGCGCTTCGCCGAAGCCTGCGGCAAGGTCGGCGTCACCTTCATCGGCCCGCCAGCAGCGGCCATCCACGCCATGGGCTCCAAGTCGGAATCGAAGCTGTTGATGGAAAAGGCGCGGGTGCCGCTGGTGCCCGGCTATCACGGCGCCGAGCAGGCGGATTCGCACCTGATGCGCGAGGCCATGCGCATCGGCTTGCCTGTGCTGATCAAGGCTTCGGCCGGCGGCGGCGGCAAGGGTATGCGCATCGTGCGTGCCGAATACGAGCTGCAGCAGGCGATCGACGGCGCACGGCGCGAGGCCAAGTCCGCATTCGGCGACGATCGGCTGCTGATCGAGAAATATCTGGAGAAGCCGCGCCACGTCGAAGTGCAGGTGTTCGCCGACAGCCACGGCAACGCCGTCTATATCCACGACCGCGACTGCTCGATCCAGCGCCGGCACCAGAAGGTGATCGAGGAAGCCCCCGCCCCTGGCCTTTCCGACGAGACGCGCAAGCGCATGGGCGAGGCTGCCGTGCAGGCGGCCAAGGCGGTCGGCTATGTCGGCGCCGGCACTGTGGAGTTCCTCTATGCCGATGGCGCATTCTTTTTCATCGAGATGAACACGCGGCTGCAGGTCGAGCATCCGGTCACCGAGATGATCGCCGGCCTCGACCTGGTGGAGTGGCAGCTGCGCGTCGCCAGCGGCGAGACGCTGCCGGAAGGCCAGGCGGAGCTGTCGCGCTATGGCCATGCCATGGAAGTGCGGCTCTATGCCGAGGACCCGGCGAGGGGTTTCCTGCCGGCGACCGGGCGCATCGCGCACCTCACCTGGCCCGGCGCCGCCAACAACCTGCGCATCGATTCCGGCGTGCGCGCGGGCGACACGATTTCGACTTTCTATGATCCGATGATCGCCAAGGTGATCGCCTGGGGCGAGGACCGCACCGCCGCCGCACAGCGCCTGCGCCGCGCGCTGATGGAGACGGAGATCGCCGGGCTTGCCACCAATGCGGCGTTCCTGATCGACGTGCTGGGCCACCCGGCGTTCCTGGCCGAGGAGATCGATACCGGCTTCATCGAGCGTCATCGCGCCGACCTGCTGCCGGAAAGCTCCGGCACCCCGGACCGGGCACTCAACCTGGCGGCGGCGTTCCTGGTGCTGAGCGGCGGCGCGCGGGCCGCGGAAGCGGCGCGGCGCGGCGGCGATCCGCATTCGCCGTGGGCCACCACCGGTGGCTGGCGATTAAATGGCGAGGGTGGGTCATCGATCCTGTTGCGGGACAAGGACGGCAAGCAACGCGACGCGCGGCTCACCTTCTCCGGCGAGCTCTGGACCATCGCCATCGACGACGGCGCGCCCTTGCGCTTGACCGCGCCCAGGATCGACAATGGCGCCCTGGTCGCCGGCGCCGACCATGGCCGGCTGCGCGTCACCATCGTCGCGGACGGCAACCTGGTGACCGTCATCGAGCGCGGCCGGGCGACGCGGGTCGCGCGCATCGACGTACTGGCGGAGGCGGAAGCTGCTTCGGTCGGACCCGGTCGGTTGACGTCGCCCATGCCCGGCACGGTCGTGCGGGTGATGGTCGAAGAGGGTGCGAGCGTGACGCGCGGCCAGGCCTTGATGGTGGTCGAAGCGATGAAGATGGAACATACGATCGCGGCCCACGCCGACGGCATCGTGAAGCAGGTGAAGTTCCGCGCCGGCGATTCGGTCGCCGAAGGCGTGGAGCTGATCGCGTTCGAGGCCGCGAAATGACCGTGCCCAGCCACGTCAAGATCGTGGAAGTCGGCCCGCGCGACGGCTTGCAGAACGAAGCCGCCCCCGTCCCGCTCGAGACCAAGATCGCGCTGATCGACCAGCTGTCGGAAACCGGCCTCGCCGCGATCGAGGCCGGCGCTTTCGTCTCGCCCAAGTGGGTGCCGCAGATGGCGGACTCCGCCGAAGTGTTCCGGCGCATCAAGCAGAAGCCCGATGTCTCCTATCCCGTGCTGGTGCCGAACGTGAAGGGACTGGAGCTGGCACTCGCCGCCGGCGCGCAGGAGATCGCGGTGTTCGGCGCGGCCTCGGAGAGCTTTTCCCAGCGCAACATCAATTGCTCGATCCAGGAGAGCCTGGAGCGTTTTGGTCATGTGTGCGATGCCGCGCAGTCGGCTGGCCTCAAGGTGCGCGGCTATGTCTCCTGCGTGCTCGGCTGTCCGTACGAGGGCGAGATCGAGCCGAAGGCGGTGGCGCGCGTGGCCGAGGCGCTGATCGGCATGGGCTGCTACGAGGTGAGCCTCGGCGACACCATCGGCGTCGGCACGCCCGCCAAGGCGCAGCGCATGATCGAAGCCGTGGCGCGCGAGGTCGATATCCGCCATCTCGCGGCGCATTTCCACGATACCTATGGCCAGGCGCTCGCCAACCTGCACGCCGTGCTACCGCTGGGGGTCGCGGTGATCGACGCGTCGGTCTCCGGACTCGGCGGCTGTCCCTACGCGCCGGGTGCATCGGGCAACGTCGCGACCGAGGACGTGGTCTACATGTTGCACGGCATGGGGATCGAGACGGGCATCGACCTCGACAAGCTGGCGGAGGCGGGCGCTTTCATCTCGCAAGCGCTCGGGCGGGCGTCGGGTTCGAAGGCTGCGATGGCCATCCGCGCCAAAGCGGCCAAGCAGCCGCAATGATTTTAACGAAACGAATGCCCTCTTCCCCCCTTGTGGGGGAAGGATACGAAGGCTTGGCGAGCGCAGCGAGCTTAGCCGTAGTTGGATGGGGGGTGCCGCCGCACGATCCCCGGAAGGATTGGAAGTTGCCTGCTAGATCCCGCCGCACATTTCATGATCGCTCGTCTACGATCGTGCGGCGGCACCCCCCATCCCAACCTTCCCCCACAAGGGGGGAAGGGGTTTGGCCATGAGCGACTACATCGATTGCCACTACGCACGCTCGCGCGTGGACCAGGCTCGGCGTCCCTATCTCGATGGCACGATCGCCGGCGGCACGGTGGTGGTGGGCGGCGGCCTGGCCGGGCTTACCATCGCGCTGGAGCTGGCGCGCGGCGGGCATTCGGTCGTGCTGCTGGAGGGACGGCGCATCGGCTGGGGCGCCTCCGGGCGCAACGGCGGTTTCTGCGGGCCGGGCTATGCTGTCGGCTACGACACGATCGCGCGAATGGCCGGGGAGGAAAGCGCGCGCGAACTGCTGGGCCTGTCGCAGGACGGCGTCGACTATGTCGCCAACAACCTCGCCGCCTTCGGCATGAAGGTCGATCCCCGGCACCGCGGTCACCTCTCGGCGCGGCGCGTTCCGGCGCGCGACGAGCTGCAGCGCTATCGCGACAAGATGGCGGCCCTTGGTCTCGATCTGCGCGTGCAGGGTGTCGAGGAGACGCGCGCGCTGCTCAAGAGCCCGCTCTATTTCGAATCGATCGTCGAGCCGACGACCTTCGCCATGCAGCCGCTGGACTATGCGCTGGCGATGGCGCGGGAGATCGAGCGGCTGGGCGGCAAGGTGTTCGAGAATTCGCCGGCGCTGTCGACCGGACGCTTCGGCATCTCGCACCTGGTGGCGACGCCGCGCGGCAAGGTCAGCGCGCATCACCTGGTGATCTGCACCGGCGGCTATACCGGGCGCCTGGTCCCGGCGCTGCGCCGCGCCATGCTGCCGATCGCGACCTATGCGATGGCAAGCGAGGTGAACGAGGCGCTGCTGGACAGCGCCATCGCGACGCCGATGTGCATCAGCGACGACCGGCGCGCCGGCGACTATTACCGCCGCACGACCGATGGGCGGCTGATCTGGGGCGGGCGCATCACGGCGCGCACGCGCGATCCCGCAGACCTCGCGGTGCTGCTGCGCAAGGACATGATCGAGGTCTATCCGCAGCTGGCGGCGCTCAAGATCAAAAGCGCCTGGTCCGGACTGATGGCCTATGCCCGGCACTACATGCCGCAGGTCGGGAAGCTGGACGAGGGCCTGTGGTACTGCACCGCCTTCGGCGGCCATGGGCTCAATACCACCGCGACGGCCGGCGGCCTGATCGCGGCGGCGATCGCCGACGGCGACGACCGCTACCGCCTGTTCGAACCCTTCGGCCTTGCCTGGAACGGCGGGCCGCTCGGCCCGGCGGCGGCACAACTCACCTATTGGAAACTGCAGCTGCAGGATTGGTGGGCCGAGCGCGGCGTCGCGCAGAAGAAAGAACGCCATGCCTGACAAGACTGCGGCCCCGGACAGCACGGCGGTGCGCGTCGCCTTGTGGCGCGCCCTGCATGTCGAGGTCGATGCGCCGCCGCACGTGCTGGAGGACGTGATCGGGCTAAAGCTGGTGGCGCCGGACTATCCGTGGCGCGAGCGGCCGGACATGGACGCGCAGCGCATCAAGCTGTTCCGCGCCTCGATCGTGGCGCGTGCCCGCTTCATCGAGGACCGGGTCGCGGATGAGGCGCGCCGCGGCGTTCGCCAATACGTCATCCTTGGCGCCGGACTCGACACCTTTGCCCAGCGCCGGCCGGAGATCGCCGCGAACCTCACCGTGTTCGAGGTTGACCAGCCCGGAACACAAGCCTGGAAAAGGCAGCGCCTGACCGCGCTCGGTTTCGGCATTCCGCACTGGCTGAAGCTGGTCCCGGTCGATTTCGAGGCAGGCGGTTCCTGGTGGGACCAGCTGCTGGTCTCGGGCTTCGATGCCAACCTGCCGGCTGTCGTCGTCTCCACCGGCGTCAGCATGTACCTGACCAGGGAGGCGATCATGGCGACGTTGCGCCAGGTCGCAACACTCGCGCCGGGATCGACCTTCGTCATGAGCTTCCTGCTGCCGACCGAACGGGCGGACCCCGAGGTGCGCCCTGGCCTCGAGGCCGCGGTGCGAGGCGCGCAAGCCAGCGGAACACCGTTCATCAGCTTCTTCACGCCGGCGGAGATGTTGGCCTTGGCCCGCGACGCCGGATTCAAGGAGGCGCGGCATGTGTCGGCCGCCACACTTGGCGACCGCTACTTTGCCGGCAGGACTGACGGCCTGCGCCCGGCGAACAACACCGAGGAGCTGTTGGTGGCGGGGACTTAGCTGGTTCCAGCTAGAAGAAGGTCGGCACCGCCCCCAGCGACGTCCACGCGTCATCCACCACATGGATCAGGCGCCAACGGTCGAAGGTGGTGCAGGGATGCGAGATCCCGCAGCACAGCAGGTCGCCGACCGCGATGTCGGCGTTCGCCGGCACCGACAGATAGGCGTGCTGGTCGTTGAGCTTGGTGATCTTCCAGTCTTTCGGCGTCGGCTCGGGCTGCGGTGTCGCGCGCTCGCGATAGCGCCAGACCGGCTGCGGCAGGTGGATATCGAAGCCGACGTCGCGCTTGCCCATGGTCAGCAGCGCCAGGCCCGGCTCCGGCACCGACTGCACCACGCAGCAGACGAACAGCGCGGGCTCCAGCAGACCGAGCTCCTTGGCGACGGCAGGATCGCGTTGCTTCATCTGCTCCAGATGCTCGACATAGGTGCCGCAATCATGCGTCACGTAGCAACCGCTGCGCAGGATCTTGATCGTCGGCTTGCGCAACTCGATCTGGCCGAGGCGCCGCCCGACGATGTCGTAATAGGAACTGCCGCCGGCGGTCAGGATCACCTGGTCGGTCATGAAAGCGTTGCGCCGATCGGCCAGCTGCACCGCTTCGGCAAACTGATCGAAATAGGCTTCGACGCGCGGGCCATCCTCCGCGCCGCTCGGTGTCACGATCTGGCCCTCATAGCCGGCCATGCCGGCCAGGCGCACGCGTCCTTGATGCGATGGCAGCTCATCCAGCAGCTGACCGACCTCCGCGACAGTGCGGCAGCCGGTGCGGCCGCCCTTGAATCCGAAATCGAGCAGCACGTTGACCGGATGCTCGGTCTTGGCAGCGGCGACATCCTCGGACAGGGCCTTTAGCCCCGCGATGGAATCCACCAGGACATAAATCTCCAGCGCGTCCTGCGCATGGCTCAGCTCGACGATGCCGCGCACCTGGGCGCGGCCGGTCACCTGGTTGGCGATCAGCACGTTGCGGCATCCGAACGCGACGGCGACCTCTGCCTGCTGCACGGTGGCGACAGTCAGGCCCCAGCAGCCGTGCGCGGCCTGTTGCGCCCACAGGTGCGGGGTCATTGTGGTCTTGGCATGGGGCGCCAGTTGCAGTCCGAACTTGTCGAGCAGATGCCGCATCCAGCGCGCATTGTGCTCCAGCGCCGATTTGCGCAGCACCGCCACCGGCGCGGTCAGGTCGCCGGTCAGCAGGTTCCAATTGTGGTTGGCGATGTCGCCCAGCGCCAGCGGCGCATGGGCCGGCGGGAAGCCCTTGGTGAGGGGATCGAACACCTGGCGGTCGAGCGCTTCGAGCGCGGCGCCCAGGGCGTCTTCATCGAAGCCCGGGCCGATG
>DATEOK010000005.1:0-11571 GCA_035274225.1 Dongiaceae bacterium | reverse complement strand
CTCATCCGGCACCACCTGCACGAAACCGGCCAGGGCGGGTTTCTGTCGCGCGCCATAGGTGAGCTTGGCATAGCTGGCGCGGATGGTGACAGGCCGGCCGTTGGCGCTGCCGCGCGCCGCCACGGTCCACGACGTGGCATTCACAGGTGCGTCGGCGAGGTTCGGATGCAGCAGGCGCTGCGCCTCCGGCGCGTTCACCAGCAGCGCGGCCAGCGCATAGTAGCCGTCGTTGGCCCAGATCATGGTGCCGTCGGGTTCCTGGAAGAACACCGGCGCCTGGGCGGCGATCGGCCCCTCGGACAGCAGGATGCGCGAAAATGCCTCGGCGAGATCATTACGTTCGCGGGTCGCCGGATCGAGCGCGTCGGATCGGGATGACGATGGCGTCATTGGCGCGCTCAGGACGCCGTTCGGGGACGCTGGCGCAACGCGCGCAGGAACTCGGGATTGACCATGTAGCGCGAGGCAACCTTGCGGGCGGTCTCCGGCCGCAGCCGGTCGAACAGCTCGAGGCCGCGGCGCAGCTGTTGCGGATCGTCTGCCGCGCCGCGCGGATGAATGCGCTGGAGCAGCAGGAACAAGGTGGTGAACGTCGAGCGGTCGAAGCCGCTGACCCGCGCTGCGATCACGAAGCCGTCCGCCTCTTCCTCATACATCAGGCGGCAGGCGAGCTCCTGCGGCAGGGTGGTCAGCTGGCTCATCATCGCTTCGAACAGCGGTACCTCGCCGCGGCGGAGCGTCTGGACCACCAGGTCGTGGGTCAACTCCTGGCGCTGCGCCAGCTTGTCCGCCAGCGCTTTGGCGGCATCGACATGGTTCTCGGCCGTTGCCTCCTCCAGCGCCTCGGTCGTTGCCTGCGCCAGCGTCGCATCGAGCTCGGCGCGATCGACGTTGTAGTGCGCCAGGATGAAATCGCGCAGGCCGGCGGAGACATGCACATACATGCGCTTGGCCAGATCGGCGCTGAGATCGTGGCGGCGCAGCAGCGGCTCCTGGAATTCGTCGACGGTGGTGGACTGGTCGACCAGGTAGGCGAGGGTGGCCTGCGAGATCTCCGCGCCGTGGTTCTCCAGCAGGCGCTTGATGACATCCGGTTCGTTGGGCTCGACCAGCGCGTCGCTGACTCCGTTGCTGACATGCTTGCGCATGGCTATGGCAAGGCGATGCTCGCGGGTGCGCTTGCGGATGATGTCGATCAGAGCGCGGTCGGTCAGAAGCTCGCTGTGCTGTAGGATCGCAGCAGAGACGTCGATCTCGTCATTGGCGAGAATCTCGATCACCTCGGGCGGCGCGCTCTTGGTGTGCGCGAGTTTGCCGGCCAGCGCCTTGCGGATCGGGCGCGCGACATCGTTGATCAGCTTCTTGAGGATGTCGTTCATCAGCGCCAGTTCCTGGGCGCTGAATTGCCGGTCGTCGTCGATCAGATCGCCGATGGCGCTGACGAGTGCGCTGCGGCCTTCGGCGGTGCGATTGCGCGCCAGGTCAATCAGCTTGCCGACATCGGTCGCGATCACGGTCGTGGTCCCATCTGCATTCAATATAGGCCCGCGGAATCAGCCGCACCCAAACCGCGGGTTTCTCGACAAATAAGGCTAAAGAGACTGACTTACCAAAGTCTTAAAATCACTGCGTAACTATTTGGTCATTCATCAAAATTGCGCCCGGCGGTGTGAGGATTCGAGCGTCAAAAGGCAAATCCCCGCCATCCGAAGAGGACCAAGAGCAAGGGGAATGGTGCCGGCTGAGGGGATTGAACCCCCGACCTTCGGTTTACAAAACCGCTGCTCTACCGCTGAGCTAAGCCGGCATCCGGGCGGGCAGCCGACAGATAGCCGCAACGGCGGCGTCGGATCAAGCCGTCCGGCCTTCCCCTAGGACAAAAGGCGCCTAGTTCCGGTATTTGACGCCCGGCAGCACGCACAGCATCTCGAACAGCAGGTTCGAGGCCAGCAGCGAGGTGTTGCCGCTCGGGTCGTACGGCGGCGCCACCTCGACCAGGTCGCAGCCGACGATCTGCAGGCCCTGGCAGCCGCGGATGATCTCCATGCCCTGGATGGTGGTGAGGCCGCCGATCTCCGGCGTGCCGGTGCCCGGCGCGGAGGAGGGATCGAGCCCGTCGATGTCGAAGGAGAGATAGACCGGGCCGCCCTTCACCTGCTCCTTGATCTCGCGCATCAGCGGGGCGAGGGACTTGTACCAGCACTCCTCCGCCTGCACGACGCGGAAGCCCTGGGAGCGTGGCCAGTCGAAATCCTCCGCGGAATAGCCGGTGGCCCTGAGGCCGATCTGCGCCACACGCTTGCCGTCGAGCAATCCTTCCTCGACCGCGCGGCGGAAGGGCGTGCCGTGGGCGATCGGCTCGCCGAACATGGTGTCGTTGACGTCGGCGTGGGCATCGACATGCACCATGCCGACCGGGCCGTATTTCTTCTTCATCGCGCGCAGGATCGGCAGCGCGATGGTGTGGTCGCCACCCAGGGTGAGCGGGATGCAATTGTGCGAGAGAATCTCGTCGTAGGCGGCCTCGATGATGCCGATGCTCTTCTCGAGATTGAAGGTGTTGATCGCCACGTCGCCGATGTCGGCGACGCTGAGCGAGTCGAACGGTGCGGCGCGGGTCGCCATGTTGTACGGGCGGATGAGGCAGCTCTCGGCGCGGATCTGGCGCGGGCCGAACCTGGCGCCGGAGCGATTGGAGGTGCCGATATCGAACGGCACGCCGACGAAGGCCGCGTCCAGGCCCTTGGCCGAGGACACGGCCGGCAGCCGCATCATGGTCGCCGGGCCGCCGAAGCGCGGCATCTTGTTGCCGCCGAGCGGCTGGTGATAGGTCTTTTCCATCGACGTCCTCCACGCAATTCAGCCCCGATCATAGCGTCAACTTGCACAGCGCAATAGCGGTTGCAATGACCCGGATTGGTCAATGTTTGCAAGGCGTCAGGCCGGCTTGACCGCGCCCGCAAGGTCTTGCAGTGTGCCGCGCGTCAGGAGCCTCGAGGATTTGCGTTTCATGAGATTTTCGCCCTTGGTCGACCGGTTGCAGGGAGAGGGTGTGGCCGCCTGGGACCTGCACTACCGCGCCGCCGCCGATCTGCGGGCCGGGAAGGACGTCATCGTTCTGTCGGTCGGCGATCCGGACTTCGACACGCCGGCTGCGATCACCGAGGCGACGGTCGCGGCCCTGCGCGGCGGCGAAACGCATTACAGCGATCTCCTCGGCCTGGATGAGCTGCGCCTGGCGGTGGCGCGGCGGCACCAGGAGAAGACCGGGCAGCCGACGACGATCGAGCATGTCGCAATCATGTCCGGCGCGCAGTGCGGGCTGTTCGCGTCGTCCATGTGCCTGCTGGCGCCGGGCGATGAGGTGATCGTGCCGGAGCCGATGTACGTCACCTACGAGGCGACCCTGCAGGCGCCGGGCGCCCGGATCGTCCACGTGCCGCAGCGGCCGGAGAACGGATTCCACCTCGATCCGCGAGACGTGGCGAGCGCCATCACGTCGCGCACCCGGGCGATCTATTTCGCGACGCCGTGCAATCCTACCGGCGCGATGATGCCGCGCGCGACCCTGGAGCAGGTGGCGAAGCTCGCCGTGCAACACGACCTTTGGGTCGTGTCCGACGAGGTCTATGCGAGCCTGACCTTCAGCGAACAGCATGTCAGCATCGCCGGCCTGCCCGGCATGGCCGATCGCGCGGTGACCATCAACAGCCTCTCCAAGTCGCACGCCATGACCGGTTGGCGCATGGGTTGGATGGTCGGGCCAGAGGCGCTGATTGCGCATGTCTATAATCTCAGCATGGCAATGCTGTACGGCCTGCCGACCTTCCTGCAGCGCGGCGCGGTGGTGGCGCTGGAGCAGGATCTGGCTGAGGTCGAGGTCATGCGCACGACCTATCAGCGCCGTCGCGACATGGCGGTCGGGCGGCTGAACCAGGTGCCGGGGCTGAAGTGCCTCTCGCCCGATGCCGGCATGTTCATGATGCTGGACGTGCGCGGCACTGGTCTCAGCTCCGGAGATTTCTCCGTGAAGCTGTATGAGGCGACCGGCGTCTCCGTGCTGGATGCCACCGCGTTCGGCAAGAGCGCGGCGGGCCATGTCCGCATGTCCTTCGTCGCCGATGACAAGAGTTTGGAAGAGGCATGCCGCCGCATCTCCGGATTCGTCCGGACGCTGCCCGGCGTCGCCGCATAGAGGGAAATCATGCTTACCGGAATCAACGAATACGGCCGCTTGCGGCGGGTGGCGATGCGCCGCCCGGCCGATGCGATGATCGACCAGAAGACGATCGATCGCGAGTGGCGCGACCTCAACTACCACACCGCGCCGGACTTCAAGCGCGCGGTGTCGGAGCATGCCGCCTTCGCCGACGTCATCGCCAGTGTCGGCGCGGAGATCCTCTATCTGCCGGCCGATGATGCGCTGACCATGGACAGCCTCTATGTGCGCGACGCCGCGATGGTGTGCCCGCGCGGCGTCATCCTGTGCAACATGGGCAAGCCCGCGCGCAAGGGCGAGCCGGCGATCCACGGCCGCGCCTTCGAGCAGGCCGGCATCCCGGTGATCGGCAAGATCACCGGCGAGGGCCAGGTAGAGGGCGGCGACCTGATCTGGCTGGACGAGAGGACCGTCGCGATCGGCCGCACCTACCGCACCAACGCCGAGGGCATCCGCCAGTTCAAGGACATCGTGGGTCCAGGCGTGCATGTCGAGGTCGCGGTGATGCCGCACTACAAGGGGCCGAGCGACGTGTTCCACCTGATGTCGGTGATCTCGCCGCTCGACCGCGACCTGCAGCTGGTCTATTCGCCGCTGATGCCGATCCCGTTCCGCGAATGGCTGGTGGCGAAAGGCATGCAGCTGGTCGAGGTGCCGGACGAGGAGTTTGCCGGCATGGGCTGCAACGTCCTCACCATCGCGCCGCGCGAGGTGGTGATGGTGAAGGGCAATCCGGAAACCAAGCGCCGCATGGAAGCGGCGGGGTGCAAGGTGCACGTGATCGACGCCGACGCGATCTCGGTGCCGGGCGAGGGCGGGCCGACCTGCCTCACGCGGCCGTTGATGCGGGTGTAGGCGTCACTCCGGGACGACGACGACGCGCCATCCTGTGGGACCATTGAATACGTGCAGGTCTTCCTCGGAAACGCCGCCGTCCGGGAAAACGCAACGCTCCGGAACCTTGACCAAGGTGGAAGTGACGGTCTTGGGTTCTCCGAGCGAGCACTCGACACTACTGAAATCCGGGAAGCCGATGTCCTTCATCTGCTTCCTGAACGACAATTCCAGCACATCCGCGGTCTTCTTGAGCATCTCGGAATCCTCCGCGAACTGGGGATCCATGCTTTCCAGCATCAGTCTGGCTTCCTCATTGAAGTCCTTTGCCGCGACCGCCGCTTCAACGTCCTTGCTGATGTAGGCGGCTTCCAAGGAGCGGATCGCGTTCTGCGGTGTGGTGAAATCCGCCGCGAACGCGGTACTGGTCAAGCTGACGGCAAGCGGGAACGCCAGCACGTTGAGCAAGGACGTGGCCGTGAGCCTGCCGTTGGGCATGGTCGAGCAACCTTTCAATGGCATATCGGATGGCATCAAGACTCCCGGAACGCTGCGTACATCCGATCCAGTCGGCCGCGATAGTCGGCGGTGTAGGCGGGGTAGTCGAAGTCGAGTTCGGAGTGGATCTCCTGCACCATGCTCCACATGGTCTCACGCAGCAGCGACGCGCATTTCATGGCGCGGTAGCTGCGCCAGAGCGTCGGCGTCAGCGGCTTCTCGAAATAGCTCTCGAGCAGCCAGCGTTCGTCCGGCTCCGAGACTTCGTTGTTGGAGGCCAGGTTGGAGAGGTCGAACAACGGCGAGTTGAAGCCGGCATAGTCCCAGTCGATCAGCCAGATCTTTTTGCCGTCGTCGAGGAAGTTGCTGGGCAAGAGGTCGTTGTGGCCGAACACGATGTCGACGGGTCCGACGGCGCGTTCGAGCTCATCCGCCATGCGCAGGAGCGCGGGCGCGTCGGGGAGGTGAGCGCTGTTGCCCTCCTTCAGCGTGTGGACGTAGTCGCGCACGACGTGGAACACCCAGAAGATCAGCGCCGGCCCGCGCACATGCTTCGGCATCTCGCGATGGCAGGTGCGCAGCAACGGTAGGATACGCTCCAGCATGGCGCGCGGGCGCACGTCTTCAGCGCTCAAGGTCTTGGCTTCGATGAAACGGAACACCAATGCGCCGGGCGCCTGGTGCAGCAGCTCCGGCGACAGACCGCAGGCGGCGGCGGCGCGGCTCGCGGCGCTTTCGTTGAAGCGCATCACGCCGTGGATCGGAATGTCCTCGCCCACGCGCACGAAATAGCGTTGGCCGGAATCCTCCACCAGGAAGTTGGCATTGGTGATGCCGCCCTTGATCGGCTTGGGCTCGACCTTGCCTTTCCAGAATGGCAAGGAGCGCGCCACGTCGATTGCCGCCATCTCGAGTCCCCATGTTCAAGCCTGGGCGATCCTGGCATGCAGGGCCGGCTCCTGACAATGCGGAGGGGTCAGTAGCGGTTGGCGAGCAGCTTGGGGCTGAGGGCGACGCAATAGGCCTTCTTGTCGGTCAGGATCTTGCAGGTCGTTTGCGCGGACGCCTGCTTGAGGCCAGACAGCAGCACAGTGTAGCGGGTAATGCCGCCGCTGCCTTTCTTGATGATGGCGGGCTGGCCGGCGCCGGCTGCCTTGCCGAGCTTGGTCTGCGCGGCCTGCAGCGCCTTCTGTGCCTTGGTGCGGTTACGGTAGTCGCCGAGCGCCACCGCCCAGCCGCTCAGTTCGTCGGGGGAGTCGATGAGGGTGCTGCCGACCAGTTCCGGCGTTGCGCAATTGCTGCCGGAGAGGATCGTGGGCGGCAAGCCATTGTCGGCATCGGTCATCTCATCCGCCAGGGCGATCAAGGTCATGGCCGGTGCTGCGCCGCCGGTGAAGCCGGCATCGAGCAGCCGCTTCATCTCCAGCGTGCGCGCGCCGCCGTTGCGGCTGCCGAGCACGATGCCGATCAGGCGCCGTCCGTCGCGTTCGGCCGAGGCAACCATGTTGTAGCCGGAGGCGCAGGTGAAGCCCGTCTTCATGCCATCCGCGCCGTCGTAGGCGCTGAGGATGGAATTGACCGTGCCGCGGCTGCGCTTGCCGATGGTGACGCTGCGCTGGTTGAACAGCACGTAGTGCTGCGGGAAATCGTGCAGGAAGGCGCTGGCAAGAATGGCGAGATCGCGCGCCGTGGTCACCTGGTTGTCGGCGGGGAGGCCGCTGGCATTGGCGAAGAAAGTGCGGAACATGCCGAGCTCCATCGCCGTCCCGGTCATGCGCTCGGCAAAGGCACCTTCGCTGCCCGCGATCTTTTCCGCCAACGCGACCGCAGCGTCGTTGCCGGAGGCGACGACGGCGGCGTTGATCGCATCGCGCACCGTGATGACCTGGCCGGTGCGCAGGCCGAACCTCACCGGATTCTGTTGCGCCGCGTACTGCGAGACCTTGATCTTGTCCTCGAAGCTGAGACGCCCGGCCTCGATCTCCGACAAGGCGATGTAGACCGTCATCAGCTTGGTGAGCGAGGCCGGATACCAGAGATGATTGGGAGCGTCGGCCGAAAGGACCGTGCCGGTGCCGGCATCGACCACGATGTTCGCCGCAACGGCAGGGCGGGCCGTGCCGAGCGGCATGCCGACCAGCATCAGGAGGATCAGAAATCGCCCCATCCCCCTCACGCATGATGTCAGCATGTCATGGCTTTGTCCGATCGTGGCAGATGGCGGACTGTAGGAAACCGGGCGGTGAGCGAAAATCGATAAAGCTGTGACAACGGCCTTACGGCGCGCCGGCCTTCAGGATCGCGGTGAATTGCGGATCAAATGTGCGCGAGATCGGTTGCATCGCAGCCCCCAATGCGGCCGACCATAATCCTGTGGCACCGAGGGTGAGGCGCGGTCGCTGCCGCTCCCGGCGGTGAGCAACCGAAGGCAGCAGCGGCTCCAGCGACGCGACCATCGAGGCCAGCACGCCGGGCGGCATCTGGCCGCCGATGATGATGGTCTCCGGGTCGAACAGCGATTCCAGCGTCTGCACGGCATGACGCAGATGACGGACAGCTTGCGCGATCCATGGACGGATGCGCTTGTCGTCTGCTTCGAACAGACCCTGTAGGTGCTCGATCAGGCTCGCGCGCCGCGGATCGACACCGAGATGCCGGCACAGCGCGAGCAGCGACGCATAGTGTTCGATCGCTTCCGGATTGCCGGTCCGCGCGGCAGCGGAGACGACCTGGCCGATCTCGCCCGCATTGTTCGCCGCGCCGGAATAGACCTCGCCGCGCAGCACCAGCCCGGCGCCGAGGCCGTAGCCGATGAAGAGATGCACGAAATTCTCGAGACCCGCTGCCGCGCCATACATCTTTTCGGCGATCGCGCCGGCGGCGGCGTCGTTCTGCACCGACACCTCCAGGCCTGTCTTTGCACTCAGCCACTCGGCAAGGGAGAAGTCCTGCCAATCCTGCATCCCCCAAGGATCTTCCACGTCGATGACACCGAACGGGCCAGGCATGGCAATCCCGAGGCCGAGCAGGCGCGCAGCTGGTCGGCGTTCGGCAACGGCACGCAGCTCGCCGATCAGCTTCAGCAAGGCCGCGCCGCCTTTCTTCGGCCCGCCGGCGGGTAGCTGCCTCTGCCGATGCGTCAGCGGGTTGCCGGCGAGGTCCACCACCACGCCCAGCATCTGGTGCCGGTCGAGCTGCACGCCGATGGCGCAGGCGCCCTCCGGCAGGATGCGATAGGGGCGAGCCGGCTGGCCGCGTCCCTGCCGGCGCGGCTCGTCCGCGACGATAAGCCCATCGGACTGAAGGGAATCCACAATGTTGCTGACCGTCTGCGGCGTCAGCTGGGTCGCGCGCGCCAGGTCGGCGCGGGTCAACGTGCCGTTGATCCGCAACGCGTCGAAGATCACGCGCCGGTTATGCGCGCTGGCGCCGTCCAGATTGGTGCCGGCGACCGCGCGGATGGCACGCCTCGCTGGTTGATTGGGGGCCGGCGGCTCGGCAGCTGAATTGACCGTTGACATCGATCCCGTCCTGTCGGACTATTACTTAAGTCAATTGAATTGAAATATTCAAGAGACTTGTCGGAGGGCACTGGGGGCGGTGAGATCAGCTCCGGCAAAGGGCGCGCAAAGAAAGCCCCAAAACGACAGCGGAGGACAGACATGACCAAGACGATGACGGCCTTGTCGGCCGTCCTGGCATTGGGCATCGCAAGCAGTGCGGCCCATGCCGAAACCACGCTCAATGCGCTGTTCATGGCCCAGGCGGCCTATAGCGAGCAGAACGTGCGCGATATGACCGCCGATTTCATGAAGGCCAATCCCGACATCAAGGTGAACCTCGAGTTCGTCCCGTACGAAGGCCTGCGCGACAAGACGCTGCTCTCGCAAGGCGCGGGCGGCGGCTACGACGTCGTGCTGTTTGACGTGATCTGGCCGGCGGAATACGCCACCAACAACGTGCTGATCGACGTTACCGACCGCATCACGCCGGACATGAAATCGCAGATCATGCCGGGCGCCTGGACCACGGTGGACTACAACGGCAAGGCCTACGGCATGCCGTGGATCCTCGACACCAAATACCTGTTCTACAACACCGACATGCTGAAGAAGGCCGGCATCGCGGCGCCGCCCAAGACCTGGGATGAGCTGCTGGCGCAGGCCAAGACCATCAAGGACAAGGGCATCGTCGAGTTCCCGATCGTGTGGAGCTGGGCGCAGGCCGAAGCGGTGATCTGCGACTACACCATGCTGCTGGCGTCGTATGGCGGCAGCTTCCTGACCGACGACGGCAAGCCGGCGTTCCAGTCGGGCGGCGGCGTGCAGGCGCTCGACTACATGGTGAACAGCATCGAGGCCGGCCTCACCAACCCGAACTCCAAGGAGTATCTGGAGGAGGACGTGCGGCGCGTGTTCTCGAGCGGCCAGGCGGCGTTCGCGCTCAACTGGACCTACATGTACAACCTCGCCAACGATCCGAAGGAATCGAAGATCGCCGGCAACGTCGGCGTGGTCCCGGGGCCGGGCGTCAGCGGCAAGCTCGACGCATCGGCCGTCAACGGCTCGATGGGCCTTGGTATCACAGCGGCCAGCAAGCATCCGGACGAGGCCTGGAAATACATCATCTCCATGACCTCGCTGGACACGCAGAAGAAGTATGCCCAGCTCAGCCTGCCGATCTGGTCGTCCTGGTACGACAAGCCGGACGTGTCCAAGGACCAGGAGCAGCTGATCGCGGCCGCCAAGGTCGGTCTCGCCGCCATGTATCCGCGGCCGACGACGCCGAAATACCAGGAGCTGTCGACCGCGATCCAGCAAGCGATCCAGTCGGCGCTGCTGAAGTCGGCGGAGCCGGAGGCCGCCTTGAAGGATGCCGCAGCGGCTTCGGGGCTGTAAGCTAGAGTACGCTTCGTTGGAAGGGGACATTCCAGCCGATGATCGAAAATCGTTGGATGAGCAGCCGCGCCTGGTTCCTCCCGCTGCCGCTGCTGTTCATCATGGCCGCGATCATCGGCTGGCCCTTCCTGTGGACCGTCTGGACCAGCTTCACCGACGCCAAGCTGATCGCTCCGGGCGCTGACTGGGTCGGCCTCACGAACTACCTGAAGGCGCTCGGCAACCCGCTGTTCCAGTCTGCGCTGCTCGTCACCCTCAAGTTCACGGTGATCTCGGTCCTGATCGAGTTCGCGGTCGGCTTGTCTGCGGGACTGCTGCTGGACCAGGATTTTCGCGGCCGCACGGTGCTGCGCGCCCTCATGATCCTGCCGTGGGCACTGCCGACCGTGGTCAACGCCACGATGTGGCGGCTGATCTACCAGCCGGACTTCGGCGCGCTCAATTCGATGCTCACCCAGCTCGGCCTTATCGACAGCTACCGCTCCTGGCTGGGCGAGCCCAGTTCCGCCCTGTGGGCGGTGTGTCTCGCCGACGCCTGGAAAAACTTCCCCCTGGTCGCGCTGATCTGCCTCGCCGCGCTGCAATCGGTGCCCGGCGAGCTGAAGGCCGCGGCCACCATCGACGGCGCCGGCTTCTGGAAGAAGTTCCGCGCGGTCTATCTGCCGTTCCTGGTCGGGCCGCTGACCGTCGCGATCGTGCTGCGCACCATCGAGGCGTTCAAGGTGTTCGACATCATCTGGGTCATGACCCGCGGCGGACCGGCCAACAGCACCAAGTCGCTCAGCATCGTGGTCTACCAGGAGGCGTTCTCGTTTCAACGCGCGGGTAGCGGCGCCTCCATTGCGCTGATCGTGTGCCTGATCAGTGCGGTCCTGACGACGCTCTATGTCACGGCGATGCGCCGCCAGGCGGAGGTGCGCTGATGACCCGGCGCAGGCAACGGCTCATCAAGTCGTGGCTCATCTATGCGGCCGCGCTCCTGCTCACCGTCGTGATCCTGGCACCGGTGATCTGGATGGGGCTGATGAGCGTCAGCAGCACCAACGACCTGACCGCCGTGCCGCTGCGCTGGATCCCGGCGGAGTGGGACTTCTCGCGCTACATCAAGCTGCTGACCCTGAC
>DATEOK010000004.1:0-2550 GCA_035274225.1 Dongiaceae bacterium | reverse complement strand
CGGCCGCAGCGACCGGCACGCTGCCGCGCGCCTTGGCCGCCTGCAGATCGGCGTCGCCGGGCACCCAGCCGCGCGCACCGCGCACCAGGATCGCGAGCTGCTGGTCGGAGTCCCAGCTGGCAACGTGCCATTCGGCGTCGTCGCGCACCCGCGTGGAGACCTTCGCGCTCTTGTTGCTCTCGACTTCGGCAATGGCGACGCGGTTGGTCTGCAGCACGGCGCGAAAGCCCTGGCCCGCATCGAAGGTCCGCTTGAGCAGCGCGCGGCGGTCCTTGGCGCGCTGGATCTGCTGCGGGCTTCGCACGCCGCCGCCAACGCGGTGCTGCGTGTCGAGCGACTCGAGGCAGAACCAGTGCCCGCCGTCGCCGATGTTCACGAATTCGGCCCAGATGGTGGCAATGACGTTGTCGCCCGTCGCGAGCCAGGCGTGATCGAACGGCTTTTCCCGCGCATCGAAGACGCCCATCTTCGCAACGATCTCGACCGGCGTGAGCCGTGGTCCGGAAAGCCGCATCTCATCGATGACGGCGAGCACTTTGGGGTCGACTTCCTTGTCCATTCAGCGGGGTCTCTGGCGAGTTGGGGGGTGGGAGTATGCCGCATCCGGCGCGCGCCGGTGCTGCGGCATCGGCCCGTTCAGCGGCCATCCGCTCGTTTCGAACCGATGACGCCACCCGGCACCAGCACGAGCAGCGCACCCGCGCCGACAACCGCAAAGACCGCGCCATAGAGAAAGACCGCGGCGTGGCCCACATGGTCCCAGAGCAGCCCGGCGACGATGCTGGCCACCAGTTCGAGCAGGCCCACGGTGGCGCTGTACCAGCCGATGCCGCTGGCACGCAGCGGCTCGGGCACGAAGTCGGAGGCAAACGCCTTGCCGACCGAGCGGAACATGCCCTGGTAGAGCCCGTAGAAGACGAACAGCAGCCCAATCAGCTGGATGCTGCCGGCCAGCGCAAAACCGATGTAGGCCACCAGGAAGATCCCAAACGACAGCAGCAGCACGCCCTTGCGTCCGAAGCGGTCCGACAGGAAGCCGGCCGGGTACGAAACCAGCGCCGCCACCAGATTGAAGCCCGCATAGATCAGGGTGGTCGTCACCAGCGAGGCGCCGATCTCCTGGATCCGCAGGATCAGGAACGCGTTGCTCGAATTGCCAATGCCGAACAGCGCCGTCGCCAGCAGATAGGTCCAATAGGCCTTGGGAAACTGCCTGGGACTGACGTCGATCCGGGCCTTGGCGGCGACCGCCGTTGCCGGGCGCTCGCGCACCAGCAGCACCATCAGGAAGGCGAGCAGGCCCGGCACGAACGCGATGTAGAAGATCCAGCGGAGCTCGACGGCCAGCACGCCCATCAGCAGCACCGCGAGCAGCGGCCCGAGGAAGGCCCCCAGGTTGTCGCCGAAGCCTTCGAGCCCGAAGGCCTTGCCGCGGTGCGCCTCGGAAACGGAGGATGCGAGCAGCGCGTCGCGCGGCGCCGAGCGAAAGCCCGCGCCGATCCGGTCGAGGAACCGCGCGCCCAGCACGGTCGGCCAGCCTGCCGCGAGTCCGATCACCGGCTTGGCGACAGCCGCCAGCAGATAGCCGGCGAGCGCGATCGGCTTGCGCCGCTGCTGCCTGTCCGACAGCCAGCCGGAGAATCCCTGGACGATGTTCTGCGACGCCTGCGCAATGCCGTCGACGAGCCCCACGATGCTGCCGCTCGCATGCAGCGTCTGCGTCAGGAAGACCGGCAGGATCGGGTAGAGCATCTCGGTCGAGATGTCGGCAAACAGGCTCGCCAGCGCCAGAAGCACCGTGTTCCTGGACAGCCAGGCGAATTTCCTTGGTGGTGTTGCAACTTCAGCCATCGCGGCCCTGCTCCGGCCTCAACGATAGGCGATGAGGCTGGAAGCGCAAGGCAATGAAGGGGCCGGATCCGGCCCTCCGGCTGATTCGGCTTGATGTCCTACAGCGAGCAGGCGCCGGCGACAAGGCGCAATGGCTCAGCGCACGACGTAGCCCACGAAGCGCCAGACCTTGTCCTCGTCCTGCCGCAGCGAGACGAGCTCGCGCTGCGTCTTGCCTTCGGCGAAGGTGGTCACGAAATCGATGTTGATGTAGGCGCCGGCCGGCAGCTTGTCGCCGGCGCCGACGAACTGGCGCGACAGGCCGAGCCAGGTGCGCGAGGCCACGGCGCCGAGCGCCGCGCGGCTTCGCTGCAGGCTTGTGACGAAGGCTTCGCGCGTCACCACCCTCTTGGCCGCCGGCGAGGCGCCGTCCCACAGCACCGCGGCCTGGTTGCGGTCCACGGCCTGCGCGATCTGCACGCCGGCCGCCTGCAGGGCGTTGAGGTCCAGCTGTTCCTGGGCAGGCTGGGCCGAGGCCAGCGCGAGCCAGCCCGAGAAGGCCGCGGCCGCGACGATGCGAGAGATGTGTTTCATGGTGTCCCCTGTGTCCTGATGCTTGAATGTGAGAAAGCGAAACCGATGGTGCTGCGTGCGTTCTTCTTCTCGCCGTTCAGTCCTTTCGCCGCACCGCGCCAGGCGGAACGCCGTAGCGGGCACGAA
>DATEOK010000003.1:0-2498 GCA_035274225.1 Dongiaceae bacterium | reverse complement strand
CCTGAAGCAGTTGGCGTGTCTCGGCAATGACGCGGCGATCGCTACCCTGGCCATGGTCCAGGATGCCAGCGAGGCGGTGCTGGACGCGGCTCTGTGGCCGGCGGTACGTGCCGGACTTGTGTTGCGTTTGGGAAATACCTACCGATTCCTGCACGATCGTATCCAGGAGGCGGCCTACGCGCTGATTCCTGAAGACGCGCGGCCGGCAGCGCACCTCGCTATTGGCAGACGGCTCGCTGCGGGCACGCCGCCTGAGGCAATAGCGGAGCGTGTCTTCGAGATCGTCGGCCAGCTCAACCGTGGCGCCGACCTTATCACCGCGGCCGAGGAGCGGGAGCAAGTGGCCGAGCTGAATCTGCTCGCCGGCCAGCGCGCCAAGGCGTCCACGGCCTACGCCTCGGCGCTGACCTATCTCACCGCCGGTGCAGCGCTCATGCAGGGGGACGCCTGGAAGCGCCGGCCCAAGTTTGCTTTCGCGCTCGAGTTCCACCTCGCCGAATGCGAATTTCTGACCGGCGCGCCGGCCGCGGCGGACGCGCGCCTGGCCGAGCTTGCGTGCCGTGCCGCCAGCCTCCCCGATCTGGCCTCCGTCACCCAGCTGCGGCTGGAGCTGTTCCTGGCCCTCGGCCAGCGCGAGCGCGCCGTCGAGGTGGGCCTCGACTACCTGTACCGGGCCGGCGTCCAGTGTTCGGCACACCCGACAGATGAGGAGGTTCTGCAGGAATACGACCGGATGTGGCAGCAACTTGGCGACCGCCCGATCGAGGCGCTGCTCGACCTGCCGATGATGACCAATGCGGTCGCGTGCGAGACCATGGATGTCCTGACCGCGCTGATGCTGCCGGCCTGGTACACCGACGTGAACCTGGGCTCCCTCATCATCGGACGGATGGCAAACCTCAGCCTCGAGCATGGCAACAGCGACGCGTCGTGCCTCGCCTATACCTGGCTCGGCATGCTCCTGGGGCCTCGGTCCGGCGACTACAAGGCGGCATTCCGCTTCGGCCAGCTCGGCCTGAACCTGGTCGAGCAGCGCGGGCTGGACCGCTTCAGGGCCCGCGTCTACCAGGCTTTCGGCGGCCACGTGATGCAATGGACGCAACCCATCCGTGCCGCGCGCACCCTGGTCCGGCGCGCTTTCGACGTGGCCAGCAAGCTTGGTGACCTTACCTACGCGTCCTTCGCGCGCAACAACCTCATTACGCAGTTGCTCGCCTGCGGCGATCCGCTTGCCGAGGTGCAGAACGAAGCCGAGGCCACGATCGGCTTCGCGCGCCGGGCGAGCTTCGGTCTCGCCGTTGACCGGGTTACCCCCCAGCTCCAGCTAGCGCGAACTCTGCGCGGACTGACCCCGGTGTTCGGCGTCTTCGATGATGATGATTTCAACGAGGAGCAGTTTGAGCGGTATCTGGATGAGGCTCCGGGCCCCGCCCTCGCCACCTGCTGGTACTGGATCCGAAAACTGCAGGCACGCTTTCTCGCCGACGACCACGCAGCCGCCATAGCGGCGGCGGACAGGGCAGAAAGTCTCCTCTGGACATCGCCATCGTTCTTCGAGCAGGCGGAATACCACTTCTACGCAGCGTTGGCGCGGGCCGCATGCTGCGGCACGGCCGCCGCGCCAGAACGGACCCGGCACCTGGAGGCATTGGCCGCACATCATCGCCAGCTCCTTGTCTGGTCCGAGCATTGTCCGGAGAATTTCGAGAACAGAGCCGCATTGGTTGGCGCGGAAATCGCCCGCCTCGATGGGCGCGAAGTTGATGCAATGCGCCTCTACGAGCAGGCCATCCGCTCCGCGCAGGACAATGATTTCATCCATAACCAGGCACTCGCCAACGAGCTGGCCGCGCGATTCTATGCTGCGCGTGGCTTTGAAAAGATTGCCCGCGTGTATTTGCAGGATGCCCGCCATGGCTATCTCCGCTGGGGCGCCGGCGGCAAGGTGCGGCAACTCGATGCGTTGTATCCGCACCTCTGGGGGGAAGAGCGAGCACCCGCACCGACGACGACGATCGGGGCGCCGGTCGAACACCTCGACCTCGCCACCGTGATTGCCGTGTCGCAAGCTGTGTCCGGCGAGATCGTCCTGGACAAATTGCTCGACACACTCATGCGCACCGCGATTGAACAGGCCGGCGCGGAACGGGGGCTGCTGATCCTGCCCCGAGGGGCCGAGCAGCGCATCGCAGCAGAGGCTACGACCGGTGGCGATATTGTCACGGTGCAGCTGCGCGACGAGAGCGTGACTGCGACTGCGCTGCCGGTATCGGTGCTCCACTATGTCTTGCGCACGCGCGAGAACATCATTCTCGACAATGCCGCGACACAGCACCCGTTTTCCGCCGATCCATACATTCTGCAGCATCATGCCCGATCGATTCTCTGCCTGCCATTGCTGACACAGGCCAAGCTCATCGGGGTGCTCTACCTTGAGAACAACCTCTCGCCACGCGTCTTCGCGCCGAGCCGAACCGCCGTGCTGAAGATGCTCGCCT
>DATEOK010000002.1:0-3338 GCA_035274225.1 Dongiaceae bacterium | reverse complement strand
ACCTCGCGCATCCTCGATCCGCGCGTCGTCGGCGAGGAGCACTACAAGGTGGCGCGCGACGTGCAGCGCGTGCTGCAGACCTACAAGTCGCTGCAGGACATCATCGCCATTCTGGGCATGGACGAGCTGTCGGAAGAGGACAAGCTGGTGGTTGCCCGCGCGCGCAAGATCCAGCGCTTCCTGTCGCAGCCGTTCCACGTCGCGGAAGTGTTCACCGGCACGCCGGGCGCGCTGGTGAAGCTCGAAGACACCATCAAGGGCTTCAAGGGCATCGTGAACGGCGACTATGACGACCTCCCCGAGTCGGCCTTCTACATGGTCGGCACGATCGAGGAAGCAGTCGCCAAGGCGCAGAAGATGGCAGAGGCGGCGTAAGCCGGGTCGGCATGACGGCACCGGCCAGCACGTCTCCGGTCTGGCCGGTCTCGATCAAGGGTGTGTGCCTGGTCGGCGCCAAGGTCGTTCTTCTGAAGAACGAGCGCGACGAGTGGGAACTGCCCGGCGGGCGTCTCGAAGCGGGGGAGGATCCGGTTCTCTGCCTGAAGCGGGAACTGGAAGAGGAGTTGGGGATCGCGGCCGAGATCGGCAATTTGCTCGATTGCTGGCGCTACCCGGTGCTCCCGACCCGCGAGGTACTGATCGTGACCTTCGGCGTTCTGCCGATGGCTGAGCGGGAACTCCGGCTCAGCAACGAACATAAGGAATTGGGGCGGTTCGCCCCGGCCGAGATCGACGGGCTCAACATGCCGGAAGGATACCGGCGCTCGATCCGGGATTGGATCGCCAGAGTTGGTCCCCCGGGGCTCGGTCAGGTGGGAAGGATTTAAGATGGCGGATACGGTGAAGTTCGAGCTGGTCTCCCCCGAGCGGCTACTGTTCTCGGCGGATGTCGAATCGGTCGTGGTGCCCGGCACCGAGGGCGATTTCGGCGTGCTGCCCGGCCATGCGCGCCTCATCTCCACCGTCCGGCCGGGGGTCATCTCGGTGTTCCAGAACGGCAAGGTGACGGACCGCATTTTCGTCGAAGGCGGCTTTGCCGAGGTCACCAGCACCGGCTGCACGGTCCTGGCCGAGCACGCGGTCCCGGTCTCGGACCTCCAGCGCGACAGCGCCCAGCAGGCCATCCAGGACGCCCGCGAAGACGTCGAGGACGCCAAGGACGACGAGGCCCGCAAGGAGGCCGCCAAGGCCCTGGAAGTCGCCGAGGCCCGGCTACAAGCCATCGACGTGGTTGTTTACTGAGCGGTCGAGGCGGCGGTCCTTGTCATATGCTTGTCAGACTCGGACGCCTCGCCTAACCTCCCCGTCCATCCCATGTTTGGCTGGCATCCTGGGGGATTGGGGGCTGGTCATGTCAGTTCAGTCGTAGCGCGCCGCCGATGAAGCACTGGACGCTGGAACAGATTCCCTGGAGCCGATTCGACCCCGCGCGGGTCGATCCGGAGATCGTCAAGCTGGTGAAGGCCGCCGCCATGGTGGAATTTAACGGCGGGGACTACGCTACCTACCTCAACCGCGTGTTCGCCGACGATTCGGAGTTCCAGACCGTCGCCACCGCCTGGGCGCAGGAGGAAGTGCAACACGGCCGGGCGCTGGCTCGCTGGGCAAAGCTGGCCGATCCCAGCTTCGACTTCGAGTCGGCCTTCAAGCGCTTCACCGCAGGCTATTCCATCGACGTGGACGTGGAGCAGTCGATCCGCGGCTCGCGCTCGGGAGAGCTGGTGGCGCGCTGCATCGTGGAGACCGGCACCTCGTCCTACTATACGGCGCTCAACGAGGCGACAGACGAGCCGGTCCTGAAACAGATCTGCCGCAACATCGCGGCCGACGAGCTGCGCCACTACAAGCTGTTCTACACCTACCTGCAGCGCTACCTGGAGCGCGAGGGCCTGAATGGCTGGCAGCGTCTCAAGGTGACGCTGGGCCGGATCGGCGAATCCGAGGATGACGAGCTCGCCTACGCCTATTTCGCCGCCAACCACCCGGGCGAGACCTATGACCACAAGCGCTTCACCCGCGCCTACGCCCGCCGGGCCTATGCCGTCTACCGCCGCCACCATATCGAGCGCGGCATCGCGATGGTGCTGAAGGCAACCGGCCTCACCCCGAACGGCCGGCTCAGCCGCTGGCTGACCACGCTCGCCTGCTGGTTCATGCAGGTTCGCGTGCGGCGTCTCGTCGCCGCCAACGCCTGATCGGCCCGATCACTTCCGACTCTGTTCCTCGATCTCGTGTAGCAGTGCGGCATAGCCCTTGATGGCGCCGGCCGAAGGCGAGACGATCTGGCGATAGACCAGCACGAAGGTCACGAACGCCGTGGCGGCGAGGAACACCAGCGGATGGAAGAACCAGCCGATCCAGGCGAGCGCGTGGTAGTAGCTGCGGAACCCGCTGTGGAAACTGGTGACGGCGCTGTTCAGCACCACCGACATCTGGTTGCCGAGCTGATCGACCAAGGGTCCGGTCAGATGGTCCTTGAGCGGCGCGGAGCCGATCAGGGCCAGGAAGTAATTGTACTGCAGCAGCGCCCAGGTGAAGCGGTAGAAGCCGTAGACGAACACGCAGACCAGGCCGATCAGCTTGACCTGGAACAGCTCCTTGGTGGTGTGGACGATGAAGCTGCTGGTCAGTCCCATGTGGTAGGCGGTGTCCGCGTTGGTGAAGACGCCCAGCAATGCCACCACGATCAGCAGCGTCGCGGAGCTGAACAGCGCGATCGAGTTGATGGAGTGGCCGGTCAGGATCGAATCCAGCACCCGGTCGTCGCGCTCCAGGTAGCGCCGCATCCAGATGGTGCGGACCTCGCGCATGCGGGCATTCAGGAGCCGGTCGCCGACATGGTCGGCGTAGCGCGAATAGGCCACCACCGCCGCAAAGAAAACCGCCAACGCCAGCCAGTCCAGAATGGTCGCGTTGAAGACCATGCCCCGCCCCGGCTGTTCTGGACCTAGCGCCGCTTGAAGCGGTCGGCGAAGCAGCGCTCGAAGAATTCGTAGATCTCCGTGCTCATCGCCTCGAACTGCAGTGCGATGCTCTCGGCGGGAACCGCGCGGATGACCTTGACCGCGATCCTCATGCGGAAGTCGGCAGTGTTGTCCTTGGCCTTGATGTCGATCTGCACCATGTCGCCGGCCGCCCGGTCGCCGGTATAGCCTTCGATCAGCAGCCCGCCCAAGGACCAGTTCATGGTCTGGTAGGTGACGCCGTCGAGCTTCACGGTGAAGATCGGCAGCGGCAGGCGCCGGTCACGCCGCCGTTCGGCGCCGCGCACATTCTGGTAGCCGGTGGTGTAAGAGGTCATGATTGCTGGTCCTTCCGCCCGAATCACTCTAGCAGAC
>DATEOK010000001.1:0-11374 GCA_035274225.1 Dongiaceae bacterium | reverse complement strand
ACCGCTCCGGGTCGCGCTTGCCGGGGCCGTGCGGGTGGTCGGGGAACGGCGGCGGGAAGTGCGTGTGGGTGTGGCCGTGGCTGTGCCCATGATCATGTCCATGCGTTTGATCGTGGTCATGATCATGGTGGTGGTGATCGTGGTCGCCATGCGCATGGCCGTGATCATGGTCGTTGTCGTGATGGTGGTGCCCATCGTGATCATGGTGATGATGCCCATGATCGTGATCGTGCCCATGATCATGCCCGTGCGCCGCGCCGGCGCCGATGCCCTCCACGTGGTGATGGTGGCTTTCCTGCACACGGCCCACCTCGGCCTCGTAGCCGATCGCCTGCTCGCGGTATTTGCACATCTGGCAGTTCATCGCGTTGTCGCCGGCGAGGATCTCGCGCACCCGCTCGGCGAAGGCATCCAGCACCAGCGGATGATCGTTGAGATAGCTCGCCTTCAGGAACTCGATCTCCGGATGGCGCGCCGCCATCTGGTCGGCGATGTCATAGATGCGCTTCACCAGCACGCCGGTGAACAGGAAATACGGGAATACGATGATGCGCTTGTAGCCGAGCCTCGCCGCATGCTCGAGCCCCGGCCCGACCAGCGGGAAGGCGACGCCGGAATAGCACACCTCGGTCCAGCCGAAGCCCATGCCTTCCCACAGCATGCGCGCGACCTTGGAGATGTTGGAGTTGGCGTCGGGGTCGGAGGTGCCACGCCCCACCACCATCAGCAGGGTCTCGGCGCGCGGCACCTTGCGGCTGACCGTGCGCTCGGCCTGCTCGATGCGCTCGCGCGCGGCGCGCAGCAGCTTCAAGTCGACCGACAGATCGCGGCCGTATTCGATGCGGAAGCCAGGATTATCCGCCTGATACTTGTTGAGCACCGAAGGGATGTCGTCCTTGGCGTGTCCCGCCGCGAACAACATGCCGGGCACCGCAAGGCATCGTGTCACACCCTGCTTGCGCAGCGCGTCGAGGCCGTCGCGGATGATCGGCCGCGCGAATTCCAGGAACCCGTAGTCGGCGGGGAATTCCGGCAAACGCTGGGCGATGCCGCGCGCCACCGCCTGGAACTCGGTGATCGCCTCTTCGTCGCGGCTGCCGTGGCCGCACACCATCACGCCAATCTTGCTCATGCCCTCTCTCCTCCAGCCAATTGACGCGCAGCGCCAAATCGGCCAATGAACCCCGGATGTTCCTGTTCTCCCGCCCCGAACCCCTGCTGAGCTCGCTCGCCCTCGACGCCGTGTTCGGCGATCCTGAGGCGTTGAACCGGCGCCAGCTCCATCCCGTCCAGCTGATCGGCCGGGTCATTGCATGGGCCGATGTCCGCTTCAATCTCGAAAGCGACACGCCCGGTCGCCGGCGCAATTCCGGCGCCTGGACCGCCGCCGGGCTGCTGGCCGGCGCGCTGATCCTGGGCCACCTGATCCAGGCGCTGCTGCTCGCTTTGCCGCTCGGCTGGCTGTGGCTGGCGATCGTGATGTCGACCCTGATCGCGCAGAGGAGCCTCTACGACCATGTCGCCGCGGTCGCCTCGGGCCTGGAGACCGGCGGCCTCGGCGGCGGGCGGCTCGCGGTCTCGCGCATCGTCGGGCGCGATCCCGAAGCGCTGGACCAGGCCGGCGTGTCGCGCGCCGCGATCGAATCCTTGGCCGAAAATTTCTCCGACGGCGTGGTGGCGCCGGTGTTCTGGGCCGCCCTGCTCGGCCTGCCTGGGCTGCTCGCCTACAAGGTGGTCAACACCGCCGACAGCATGATCGGCCATAAGAGCGCGCGCCATCTGCATTTTGGCTGGGCGGCGGCGCGGCTGGACGATCTGCTCAACCTCGTTCCCGCGCGCTTGTCGGGCCTTATCGTGTGGACGGCGTCCTGGATTCTGTCCGGCGCCCATCCAGCTGGCGCGTGGCGCGCGATGCGGCGCGATGCCAGGCATCACCGCTCGCCCAACGCCGGTTGGCCGGAGGCGGCGTTCGCCGGCGCGCTCGGCCTCGCGATCGCGGGACCGCGGGTCTATCACGGCGAGCGGGTCGACGATCACTGGATGAACGAGGGCGGCCGCCCGCACGCCGCCGCGCCCGATATTCGCCAGGCGCTGCGGCTGTTCGTCCGTGCCTGCTGCTTGCAAGCGGCGCTGCTGATCGCGCTTATCTGGCTGTTCGACTAGCAAGATCCAGTATCCTTTGCGTGTCGAGATGGTGCGCCAGGTGATCGGCCAATTCGTCCAGCACCTGGTCGACCAAAGCTTCATACACCACAGCGCTCCGCTCGCGCGTGCGCAGCGCACTCAAGAAGGCGTGGCGGAAATCGTCGCCGGCGAAGATGCCATGTACATAGCTGCCCATGATGCGCCCGTCCGCCGACACGGCGCCGTCCGGCCGCCCTTCGAGATCGAGCATCGGCCGCGCGCAATCCGCGCCGCTGGTCTTGCCGATATGCATCTCGTAGCCGCGCACGGCTTGGCCATTCGCACGATCGCGGCCGGTCACTTCGAGCAAAGCCTTGTCGCCACCCAACTGTGTCTCGACTTGCAGCAGGCCGAGGCCATCGACCGCACCCGCCGGCCCTTCGGTGCCGTCCGGATCGTCGAGCCGCGTGCCCAGCATCTGGTAGCCGCCGCACAGCCCGAGCACGCGCCCGCCGCGCCGCGCATGGGCCTTGATGTCGATGTCCCATCCTGCAGCGCGCAGCGCCTGCAAGTCGCCGATGGTGGACTTGGAGCCCGGCAGCAGGATGAGGTCGGCATCGGCCGGCAGCGCATGGCCGAGCTCGATCAGCTCCACCCACACGTCCGGCTCCGCGCGCAGCGGATCGAGATCGTCGAAATTGGAAATGCGTGGCAGGCGTGGCACTACGATCTTGATCGTGCCGCTGCCGCCCGTCGCATAGCCATTGAGCGCGACCGCATCCTCCGCCGGCAGCAGGTGCGCACGTTCGAACCACGGCACCACTCCCAGGCTCTTCAACCCCGTGGCGCGATTGATGGTGGTGAGGCCGTCCTCGAACAGCAGGGGATCGCCGCGGAACTTGTTGATCAGATAGCCCTTGATGCGCGCGGCCTCGGCTTCGGGCAGCAGCGCCAGGGTGCCGACGATCGACGCGATCACGCCGCCGCGATCGATGTCGCCGACCAGTAGCACCGGCACGTCCGCCGCTTCGGCGAACCCCATGTTGGCGATGTCGCCCTCGCGCAGGTTCACTTCCGCCGGGCTGCCGGCACCCTCAACCAGCACCAGGTCTGCCTCTGCGGACAGCCGCGCGAAGCTGTCCAGCACGGCCGGTAGCAGCTGCGGCTTCAGCGATCGGTATTCGCGCGCCTTGGCCTGGCCCCACACCTTGCCCTGGACCACCACCTGCGCGCCGATCTCGCTCTGCGGCTTCAGCAGCACCGGGTTCATGTGCACCGAAGGCACCACGCCGCAGGCCCGCGCCTGCAACGCCTGCGCCCGCCCGATCTCGCCGCCCTCCGCCGTCACCGCTGCGTTGTTCGACATGTTCTGCGGCTTGAACGGCCACACACGCCTCCCCTGCCGCGCGTAGTGCCGACACAGGCCCGCGACGATCAGCGACTTGCCGACGTCGGACCCTGTGCCCTGGAACATGATGGCAGCGGTTGGCATGGCAGCTAGAACTCGATCCCCTTCTGCGCCTTCACGCCGTCACGGAAGGGATGCTTCACCAGCTCCATCTCGGTCACCAGGTCGGCGATCGCGATCAGTTCGTCCTTGGCGTTGCGCCCCGTCACGATGACGTGCAGATCGGGTCGCCGCGCGTTCAGCGTCTCCACCACTTCCTCGATCGGCAGGTAGTCGTAGCGCAGCGCGATGTTGAGCTCGTCCAGCAGCACCAGCTTGATGCCGGGATCGGCCATCATCTTCTTGCCTTCTTCCCAGGCAGCGCGGGCATGGGCGACGTCGCGGGCGCGGTCTTGGGTTTCCCAGGTGAAGCCTTCGCCCAGCGCCTTGATGGTGCAGAGATCGGGGAACTTCTCCAGCACCCAGCGCTCGCCGGTGTCCCACTTGCCCTTGATGAACTGGATGACGCCGACCTTCATGCCATGGCCGATACAGCGCATCACCATGCCGAACGCCGCGGTCGACTTGCCCTTGCCCTTGCCGGTGTGGAGGATCAGCAGGCCCTTCTCGATGGTCTTGCCCGCCATCATCTTGTCGCGTGCTTCCTTGCGCTTGGCGGATTTCTCGTCGGCGCGTTGGTTGATCTCGGCTTCGTCGGTCATGAGGCTGCTCGTGTTGCTGTGTTTCGGCCGGCCCAGTCGTTGAGGCGGGCATGGGCGGCGTTGGATTTCGGCTTCCACAGGTCGCGCTCCTGCGCTTCCAGCAGGCGCTCGGCGATCTCCTTCAAGGCGGCGGGATTGTGGCGCTCGATGAAGTCGCGCACCGCGTCGTCGCCGAGATAGGCGTCGAACACCAGGTCGAAATGATGATCGGCGACGCAGTCGGCGGTGGCCGCGAAGGCGAACAGGTAGTCGACGGTCGCCGCCATCTCGAACGCGCCCTTGTAGCCGTGGCGCATCACGCCCTTGATCCATTTCGGATTGACCACGCGCGCCCGCACCACCCGCGCGATCTCCTCGTCCAGGCTGCGCACTTGCGGGTTCTCCGGCCGGGAATGATCATTGTGCCAGACCTGCGCCTTGCGGCCGGTGAGATGCTTGATGGTGGCGGCGAGCCCGCCTTCGAACTGGTAGTAGTCGTCGCTGTCCAGCAGGTCGTGCTCGCGGTTGTCCTGGTTGTGCAGCACCGCATCAACCGCGCTGAGCCGGTGCGAGAATGCCGATTGCGCCGCCTCGCCCGCCGCGCCGTTGCCGTAGGCAAAGCCGCCCCAGGCGAGATACGCACGCGCGAAGTCGCCTTCGTCCGACCAGCCGCGCTCGTCGATCAGCGCCTGCAGGCCGGCGCCGTACGCGCCCGGCTTGGAGCCGAACACGCGGAACGCCGCCTTGCGCCGCGCCGCCTTGGCATCGGCGCCGTGCGCGACGAGGTCCGCGCTCTCGACTCGCACCCGCGCCGCGATCGGATTGAGATGCTCCGGTTCATCGAGCTCGGCGATGGCGCGCACCGCGCTGTCGAACAGATCGATCTGCGCCGGAAAGGCATCGCGGAAAAACCCGGAGACACGCAGCGTCACATCGACGCGCGGCCGGTCGAGCAGCGAGAGCGGCAGGATCTCGAATCCCGCCACGCGGCCGGAGGCACCAACGTCCCAGGTGGGCCGCGCGCCGATCAGCGCCAGCGCCTGCGCAATGTCGTCGCCGCCGGTGCGCATGTTGGCCGTGCCCCAGGCCGACAGCACCAGGGCGCGCGGCCAGTTGCCATGCTCCTGCCGGTGGCGATCGAGGATGAGTCCCGCCGATTTCCAGCCCAGCGCCCAGGCACTCGGCGTCGGGATGGCGCGGGTATCCACGGAATAGAAGTTGCGCCCGGTCGGCAGCGCATCCAGCCGCCCGCGCGTCGGCGCGCCCGAGGCGCCCGGCGCCACGAAACGACCGGCGAGTCCGCGCAACAGGCCATCGAGCTCCGCATCGCCGCAGCGATCAACCGTCGGCGCGAGCGCCGTGCCTAGGAAGTCGAGCACGGCGCGGGTGCGCATCCAGGTTGCCGGACAGTCCATGCCGCCAACCAGTCGCAGCGCCAGCAGCTCCAGCCGCTCCACGGTATCGCCGTTGCTGCGCCAAGGATCGGCGCTGACATCCGCCAACGTCGTGGGCCGCGGGCCGGTCCACGGCTCCCCGAGCCGCGCCGACAACGGATCGAACGCTTCGCCAAGCGCGAGGTCGGCGGCCAGCGCGCGGATCAGCGACTGATCCCCGCCCTCGCCCTTGCCGCGCGGCAATCGCGTGAGCGCGACCAGCAATGCATCGCGCTCGGCGCCGGCGGGTGAGCGGCCGAAGACGTGCAGGCCGTCGCGGATCTGCATCTCCTTCAGCTCGCACAGCTGATTGTCGAGCTTCGCCAGCGCGGTGTCGGCGTCGTCCGCCTTGGTGATGCCGCAATCCTCGGCCATGCCCGAACCTTGCGCCAGATCGAGGATGCGGTCGCGCAGGTCGCGACAGCGGCGCGGATCGAGCTGCGCTGCCTCGTAGTATTCGTCCACGAGCAGCTCGAGGTCGCGCAGCGGGCCGTAGCTCTCCGCGCGCGTCAGCGGTGGCGTCAGATGATCGACGACCACCGCGCTGGCGCGGCGCTTTGCCTGCGTGCCTTCGCCCGGATCGTTGACGATAAAGGGATAGAGATGCGGCAACGGCCCCAGCATCGCTTCGGGGTAGCAGGAGTCGCTCAAGGCCAGCGCCTTGCCCGGCAGCCATTCGAGATTCCCATGCTTGCCGAAATGTACGATGGCATCGATGCCGGCGACCTCGCGCAGGTAGCGATAGAAGGCGAGATAGTTGTGTGGCGGCACCAGCTCCGGATCGTGGTACGACTGGACCGGATCGATGTTGTAGCCGCGCGCCGGCTGGATGCCGACGAAGACATTGCCCAGCTGCATGAGCGGCAGGCGGAACACGCCGTCGATACAGTGCGGATCCTGCTCCGCACTGCCCCAGCGCCGCACGATGCCATCGGGCACGTTGGCGAGGTGATCCCACGGCAGCGAGAGTTCGCCCTTGCGCGCGCGGGCATTGGTCGGGCCTTCGAGCAGCTTTGCGATCAAGGCGTCGCCATCCGCCGGAATGTCGCTGATTGCGTACCCCGCTGCGCGCATCGCCGTCAGCGCTTCGATCACACCCGCCGGCGTATCCAGCCCCACGCCATTGCCGATGCGCCCATCGCGGTTGGGGTAGTTTGCGAGGACGATGGCGACCTTGCGCTCCGTTCTGGGCTTGCGCCGTAGCCTGATCCAGTTGGCGGCGAGATCAGCGACGAAGGCGACACGCCCCGGCTCCGGTTGCGGCTCCACGATATTGCATTGCGTGGCCTCGTCGTAGCGGCCGGCCGCCTTGAAGCTGATGGCGCGCGTCATGATGCGGCCATCGACCTCCGGCAGCGCCACTTGCATGGCGAGATCACGCGGGCTGAGGCCGTTCTTGCCGGTTTGCCAATCCTCCAGCGTGCCGCTGCTCAGCACCACTTGCAGCACGGGCGCATCCGCTGCATCGAACGGCGTCGCAGCCTGCGCCGCGCCGGGCTGCGAGATTGCAAAGCCGGTGCAGTTGAGCGTGATGTCCGGCCTCGCCTCTTCGTAGAAGCGCGCGATCAGGTCGGCGGCGGCCTGCTCCTTAAGACCGGCGGCATAAATCGGCAGCGGGTTGAGGCCGCGCTCCTGCAGCGCCGCGATCAGCACGTCGACCGGCGCGGTCTGCCCGGCTTGCACCAGCGCGCGATAGAATACGATGCCGGCAACTGGCGCGCCGTCTTTCCATTCCGCGCGCAGATCATCGATCGAAAGAACACTTTTGCCAGGCCAATAGAGGCCGGCGCGCAGCAGCGGCCGCGATTCCTGCCATTCGGTATCGCGGCCGATCAGGCTCGCGCCATAGCGCAGGAATTCGGACGCGTTCTCCAATCCGCCCTGCACCAGGAACTGCCAAAGCCGATGCGCGGCGGCCGGCGTCGCGGTGTTGTGGTCGCTCAGCTGCGGATCGGGCTGGTCATCGCCGGGTAGGCAGGCGAGCGCGATGCCGCGCTTGCGGCATTCCGCCGAGACCTGCTCGATGCCGTACGGCCAGTAGCGGACGCCGCCCAGCAGGCGCACCACCACCAGCTTGGCGTTGCCGACGATGTCCTCGACATAGGCATCGACCGAGAGGTGGTGCGACAGCTGCAGCAGGTTCGCCAGGCGGAGGCTCGGCTTGGGTTCCGGCAAATCCGCATAAGCGCGCGCAAGGCACGCCAGCTCGCTGTCCGCCGCCGACAGCACCACGATGTCGCCCGCAGTCTGGCCGAGGTCGATGGCCTCGCTGCCATCGGCGATCTGACCAGGCTTGGCGGCGAGCAGGTGCATCAGAGTCCCAGGTCGCGCGCGATTGCGGCGTGGTCGAGGCCCTTGAGCCCGATCACCACCAGGCGCGAGGAGCGGTGCTCGCCCGGCGCCCAGGCGCGGTCGTAATAGTGCTGCAGTCGCGGCCCGACCCCTTGCAGCACCAGGCGCATCTCTTTGCCCGCGACGTCGAGGAAGCCCTTCACGCGCAGGATGTCGTGGCGCTCGATCGCCGGCAGCAGCTTCGTGAGCAGTTCCTCCGGCTTCTTCAGTTGCGGCAGGTCGAGGCGGAACGAGGTGAACTCGTCGTGGTCGTGATCCTCGCCCTCCAGCTCATGGTGCGAGTAGCGCGAATCGAGATCCGCTTCCGCCGCCGCGCCGAGGCCCAGCAGCACCTTGGGGTCGATCGCGCCGAAGCTCGCCGGCACCACCTTCGCGGCCCGCTTCAGCTCATGATTGATCGCGGCAATCGCGGCGATGCGCGCGGCGTCATCCATCTGGTCGTTCTTGTTGAGCACGATCAGGTCGGCGCAGTTGATCTGGTCCTCGAACAGCTCCGCGATCGGGCTGTCGTGATCGAGCGCCGCATCCGCCGAGCGTTGCGCAGCGATGGCATCCGGATTGTCGGCGAACCGCCCGGCCGCCGCGGCCGGACCATCCACCACCGCGACCACGCCATCGACGGTCACGCGCGTGCGCACTTCCGGCCAGTTGAACGCCTTGACCAGCGGCTTGGGCAGCGCGAGGCCGCTGGTTTCGATCACGATATGCTCGGGAGGGTTCGGCCGGTCGAGCAGCGCGCGCATGGTCGGCAGGAAGTCGTCCGCCACGGTGCAGCAGATGCAGCCGTTGGCAAGCTCGACGATGTTCTCCTCCGGGCAGCCTTCGATCTTGCAGCCCTTGACCAGCTCGCCATCGACGCCGGTCTCGCCGAACTCGTTGATGATGAGAGCGAGGCGCCGGCCATTCGCGTTCCGCAACAGGTTCTGGATCAGAGTCGTCTTGCCGGCGCCGAGAAAGCCCGTCACCACCGTCGCCGGAATCTTGCCGCTCATTCTTTTTGTCCCCTCATTTCAGGCGCAGCGGCAAACCCGCCGCCACGAAAAACACGGTGTTCGCGACCTCCGCGATGCGCTGGTTGAGGCGCCCCGCATGGTCGCGGAAGGCGCGCGCCAGCGCGTTATCCGGCACGATGCCCATCCCGACCTCGTTCGAGACGAAGATGACCGGCCCGCCCGCCTGCCCCAGCGCGCGGACCAGGTCCTCGGTCTCCTTGGCCGGGTCGCGGCCGGCCGCCATCAGATTGCTGAGCCAGAGCGTCAGGCAATCCACCAGGACCGCCGCGCCCTGTTCCGTTTCGGCCACGATCGCGGCGCCGAGATCGAGTGGCGCCTCCACCGTGCGCCAGTGCGCCTCGCGCCGCGCCTGATGCTGGCGCACGCGCTCCGCCATCTCGGCATCGCCGATCTCGGCGGTCGCGACATAGACGCAGCCGCGCGGATGCGCGACCGTGATCCGTTCGGCATGGCTGCTCTTGCCCGAGCGCGCGCCGCCCAGCACCAGGGTGACCGGCGGCAAAAACTGTGTGGTGCCAGCCGAAGTGGCTGCCATGGATGTGGTCCCTTCCTCCCGCCGAGGCGGCCGACAAAACGAGCGTCCGTTGAGGTCTCCTGGCTCGATCGCGGGACTCTGGCGCGCCTTCCCAGCCTCAAGAGGCCAGTGGCCGATGCGCCGTTCCTCGACTCCGCCGACGGGCGGCGGGCGATCCTACAGTTGCGGGGGCAGCGCCGGAATTTGCACCGGCTTCCCTCACGACGGACCGGCGGACCATAGCGGAGAGAATGGGCGCTTTCCATCCCCCAGCGGCCACCGTGCGACCGGGTGCGACAGGCCCGGGAAATGCCTGGGCTTTGTCCCGATTTTTGCGAGAAAGGCCAGGTACCTGGAGAACTTCCAAAACACACACCAGGCTATGAAGTGTATATCCTTCGGTGCTCTGGAAAGCGCCGCAGGAAACACCAAGATTCCTTTCATCGCTGCGTCGACTCTGCACCTGAGGATAGAGTGGAGGTCAGGAGCGGGCCGTTTTAGGCGAAGCAGCGAACGAACCATGGCGTTGACCGACACCACCCCTGGGCCGGCGGAAGACGAGATCAGCCGGCTGCTCCGCACTTCGTCACTCGTGCCGCTCACCATCGCTGCGTGGGATTCGGGCGCGTTGATTCACGCCAGCGCCGCGGCCGCAGCGATGATCGGCATCGCGCTCGACGCACTGCGCGGCCGCTCCATGCTCGAGTTTTACGTCGATCCAGAGCAACGCCACGCCTTGCTGCGCGCCATCGAGGCCGGCGGAGGCGAGGCCGAAGGCGAAGTGCAACTGCGCCGCGCCGACGGCCGGCAGATCTGGGTCAAGGTCGCCGCGCGTCGCATGACCTATGGCGGCGTGCCTTGCGTGCTCGCCATCGGCCAGGACATCACCGAGCAGAAGGATCTCGCCGCCGCCCTTGCCGAAACGCAGGAGCAATTGCGCCGGCAGGCCAGCAACCTCAATCTCGACGAGCGGGCCGCGGCCCAGGCCGCAAGCCGTGCCAAGAGCGCATTCCTGGCTCACATGAGTCACGAGTTGCGCTCGCCGCTCAATGCGATCCTCGGCTTCTCGGAACTCATCCGCGGCCTGCATTTCGGGCGCGAGCAGGTCGAGAAATACGCCGAATACAGCGGCTACATCCACCAGGCCGGCACGCATCTCCTGGCCTTGATCGACGACGTCCTCGACCTCGCGAAAGTGGAAGCGGGCAAACTGGACCTGAAGCCGAGCAGCTTCGATCTTGCCGAGCTGCTGGACGAATGCGCGCGCATGATGCGGCCGATGGTCGAGGGGCGCAGCGTTGCCCTGCGCGTGACCGGCAGCGCCGCCGGCCTCACGCTCACTGCCGACCGCCGCCGCGCCAAGCAGATGATCATCAACCTGCTCTCCAATGCGATCAAGTTCACCCAGACCGGGGGGCTGGTGGAGATGGCCGGGCAGCGCATGGCGGATGGCGCGATCGCCATCACCGTGGCCGACACCGGCATCGGCATGAGCGAGGAGCAGATTGCGGTGGCGCTCGAACCCTTCGGGCGCGTCGAGGGCGCCAGCATCAAGGACCCGACCGGCACCGGTCTTGGGCTGCCGATCGTGAAGAACCTGATCGAAGCCCATGGCGGCCGGCTGCAAATCCGCTCGCAGCTCAAGCGCGGCACGATCGCGCGGCTGGTGTTTCCGGCCAAAGATTAGACGACGTCCCACACTTTCTCCGGCGGCCGGCACAGCACGGCGCCGTTGTCGGTGACGACGATCGGCCGTTCGATCAGCACCGGCTCTTCCAGCATCTTCTTGATGAGGGCGTCGGCGCCGAGCTTGCCGACATCGCCGAGCGCCTCGTAGGCGTCGCCCTTGC